>NZ_JBFRCK010000005.1:0-388316 GCF_040965775.1 Paraburkholderia sp. BR10954 | reverse complement strand
GCTGTTCATCGGCGCGCACGGCCGCGCGCATCTGATCGGTTTCGCCGAGCAACTCACCTGCGCTATCGGCGATCTGCGCTTCGTGCATGCGGGCTCGATCGGGCCGATGGACTTGCCGCCGAGTTCCACGCCGTGCTGCTTGCCCAGGTGCCGCTCGACCAGCGCGACGAGCGCGGCCGCGGTCGTGTACGAACCGCTCGGATCGGCGAACACGGAGACCTCGAACGGCGGGACCATCGCGCGGCGAGCGGTGTCGAGCATGGCGACGGCCTGCATCACGTCGCGCCCGCCGATGAAGATGCCGGTGCGCGACACCCCCTTCGGGCCGCGCGAGAAGATCGCGTCCTGCGTGAGGTTCGCGACCATGCCGGCTTCGACGTTGCAATACGGCACGATGACCTGGTAGCCGGCGTCGGCGGCCATATTGACGTCGAACGGACTCATCTGCGGCGTGGCCGTGAACATGTGCAGGATGTAGGGCCTTTCAATGGTTTCTGACATGGCAGGGGCTCGTTGTAGTGGCAGTCTCGGGAAGGCGCGGGGCAACGCCGCGCTGCGCGTGGCAGCGCGTCAGGTGAGCGGCGGCCTGACCGGCGACCTGAGCGGCGACCTGAGCGGGGCCGCGCATCATGCGGCGTCGATGTGCGGCGCGCGCACCTCGGCGCCGCTGATCGCCGCGCCGCTATTGCGGCCCGCGACGACGCTGCATTCGATATGCGGCAGCGCGCCCGCGACGGCGCGCGCGGTCGCGAGCGCGCGCTCTGCCTCGCGCGCGTTCGCGAGCACCGCGAAGCCCGTCGGGCCCCACGAGGTCTGGCCGATGCCGGCGGTGCGCTCGGCGGCGACCGCGCGCAGCACGCGCTCGACGTCGGGACTCGCGAACACGCCGCCTTGCGCGCTCGCGAAGTATTCGCCGATGGTCTGCTGCAGTTCGGTGAGGCCGTGCGCGAACGGCGCGAAGTTATGTTCGGCGGCGCCGGGCAGGATCTGCATCAGCACCAGATGGCACAGATGCGCGGCGAGCCGCTGCGGAAACGGTGCGAGCGATGCGAGCGCGCTGCGTTCCTCGGCGCCGTGCAAGCCCTCGCGGCTGTTGTCGCTGACGAGCAGCACGCGCCACGGCTGCGGAAACGGCTGGCGCGACAGCAGCGGCGGCATGCTCTGGCGCAGATCGCCGGGCGGGCCGCCATCGAGCAGCAGGCCGCCGCACTCGAAGCCGAGTATGCCGATGCCCGAGCGCGCGCCGCGTCCGAGCAGACTGGCGAGCTCGGCGCTCGTCGCCGGCTGGCCGACGAGCCGCGTGAACGCGGTGCCCACGGCGAGCGCCAGCTGCGTGCCGGAGCCGAGGCCGGTATGGGCACGCGGCGCCTCCAGCACGTCGATCGCGAGGGTCGCCGGCCCGTAGGCAGCCTGCAGCCGCGCGAGACTCAGGGCGATCCGTTCGCGCTCGGCCTCGCTCGCCACCCCGCCGATCTGCTCGCGCTCGGCGAGCCGCGCCTGGATCTGCGTGCCGTGCGTATCGATGACTAGCCCCAGGCTGCCGAACGCGCGCCCGAGCGACGCGTTCGGATCGAGAAAGCCCAGATGCAGCCGAGCGGGCGCATCGATCGTGATGGGGGCGCGTGGCGGCAGGCGGCGGAGCTGAAGCGGCATCTCGAGGGTCCTCAGGTGTCCTTGCGGGTGCGCGAAACCGGGTTCGGCCGCGGGGTGCGCGCAACGCGTCGTATCGCGTCGCGGGTTCCAGCGACAGTGCGTCCGGCGACGTCAAGCGAAAGCCGTACCAGGCGCGCGCAACGGCCACTGCAGCGGATCTGGCCCACTGCAACCTCTGAACGGGCGCGCCGCGCGCCACCCGGTTTCGCCGCTGCATGGACGCTGTGTGACGCCGAAGGCGCACTGTGTCACGCGCTGTTTCATCCGGCGGCAGGCGCGCGCGTCAACTGCCTTGCGCGGTTTTCGGCGCGTCGTACTTGATATAGCGGAAGCGCTGATCGTCGGACGGCGTGCCTTCTAACGGGCCCTCCTCGTGGCCGGGCTGCCAGTGGACCACCGATTCGATCTTCGTCGCGAGCGCGAAGTCCTTGTCGGTGATGCCCTTGGCGGTGTGCGTTTTGAGCTTCACGATCACGAACGCATACGAGACCGTCAGATCGGGGTGATGCCACGCGGCTTCCGCGAGATGCCCGACGGCGTTGACCACCATCAGCGTTCCCTTCCAGCCCTCGGTGCGGTATTTGCGCCGCAGCCAGCCATCTTCCAGATACCAGTGCTGCAGCGGACCGACGAGGCGTTGCTGGATCTCTTCGTCGGTATAGACATGCTCGGTGTTTGCCATGGCGGTTAGCTCCTCGAGTGCGCGAATCGTTCGCCGAACGAAGCTTCGTTGCAGTGACAGGCCCGTGCTGCGGCGCATGATTCGCAAAGGACACGATTCGTATCACGCAAGTGACACAGTATGTGCCGCATCGCGTGACGCAACCCCTTCAGCTTACCGCCGTGCAAGCATCGGCGTGCAACGCCCGTGTGCCGCGACAGGTCGCGCGTGCCGGGTCGGCGGCCCACCGCGCGCAAGAGCGGCAGCGTTGCCGCTATTCCGGCATGGAATATGCGTTGGCCGTTCATGCGTCGCGAAGCCCGACATCGAATCGGGATAGCGCGTTAATCGTTACCTGCAATCGAGAAGGCGCGCACGATGCGATGAGGTAGCGTGGGTCATTCGTGAGTTGAACAGCAGGACAATTCTGGAGGAGACATGAACTTACGCACTGTAGTTCTTGGGCTCGCGATCCTCGCATCCGCAGCCTTTAGCTCTCTGGCTGCGCAGGCCGATTCGCAGCTCGACGGACTGATGAAAAACCCGTCCAACTGGGCGGCCCAGGCGGGCGATTATGCGAATCACCGCTACAGCCCGCTCAAACAGATCAACGAGAACAACGTCGGCAAACTGCAGGTCGCATGGACCATGTCGACCGGCGTGCTACGCGGCCATGAAGGCGCGCCGCTCGTGATCGGCGACACGATGTATATCCACTCCCCGTTTCCGAACAAAGTCATTGCAGTCAACCTGAAGGATCAGACGTTCCTCTGGCAGTATCAGCCGAAGCAGGATGAACAGGTCGTCTCCGTGATGTGCTGCGACACCGTCAATCGCGGTCTCGCATATGGCGACAGCAAGATCTTCCTGCAGCAGGCCGACACCAAGCTCGTCGCGCTGAATGCAAAGACGGGCGAGGTGGTGTGGACCGCGCAGAACGGCAATCCGAAAGCCGGTGAAACCAACACCAACGCGCCGCACGTATTCGGCGACAAGGTGCTGACCGGTATTTCGGGCGGCGAGTTCGGCGTGCGCGGGCGTCTGATCGCGTACGACATCAAGACCGGCAAACCGGTCTGGACTGCGTACAGCACGGGCCCTGACAACGAAATGCTGCTCGACCCGGAAAAGACGATGACGTACTCGAACGGCCAGATGGTGCCGGTGGGCGCGGATTCGTCGGTGAAGTCCTGGAAGGGCGATCAGTGGAAGCTCGGCGGCGGCACCACGTGGGGCTGGTATGCGTGGGACCCGAAACTCAACCTTGTTTACTACGGTACTGGCAATCCGGGCACATGGAACCCGACGCAACGTCCGGGCGACAACAAATGGTCGATGTCGATCTTCGCGCGCGACCTGAATACCGGCACGGCCAAATGGGTCTACCAGATGACGCCCCACGACGAATGGGACTATGACGGCGTCAACGAAATGATCCTGTCCGACCTGACGATCAACGGCAAGAAGGTGCCCGCGATCGTGCACTTCGACCGTAACGGCTTCGGCTACACGCTGAACCGCGAAACCGGACAGCTGCTGGTCGCGCAGAAGTACGACCCGGCGGTGAACTGGGCCGATCGTGTCGATCTGCAAAGCGGCCTGCCGATTCGCAACGCGGCGTACTCGACGCAGGCGGCCGGGTCCGACCACAACGTGAAGGGCATCTGCCCGGCGGCACTCGGTTCAAAGGACCAGCAACCGGCGGCGTTCGATCCGAAGACGAGTTTGTTCCTCGTGCCGACCAACCACGTCTGTATGGACTATGAGCCGTTCGATGTCGACTACGTGTCGGGGCAGCCGTATGTCGGCGCCACGCTGTCGATGTATCCGGGCCCGAACGAGGGCAACGCGATGGGCAACTTCATCGCATGGGATGCGAGCAAGGGCAAGATCATCTACTCGAAGCCGGAGCGGTTCTCGGTGTGGTCGGGTGTGCTGGCGACCGGCGGCGGCATCGCGTTCTACGGCACGCTGGAAGGCTACCTGAAGGCGGTTCGCATCTCGGACGGCAAGGAACTGTGGCGCTTCAAGACGCCGTCGGGAATCATCGGCAACGTCTTCACGTATGAGTATCAGGGCAAGCAGTACGTCGGCGTGTACTCGGGCATCGGCGGCTGGGCCGGCATCGGCATGGCGGCGGGTCTTGAGAAGCCGACCGAAGGTCTGGGCGCGGTCGGCGGCTACAAGGATCTCGCGAAGTACACCGCGCTCGGCGGCACGCTGTTCGTGTTCGCTATTCCTAACGAAAAGAGCTGAACGAACGGCTGAAATGAAAGGCTGAACGAGCAGGGCGGCTTGAACAGGCACGGCCGCCCCGTCAGCCGCGCAAAGCATTGAATTACCCCCAGATCGCGCCCGTTGGTGGATGCGTCGCTGACACGCATCGGGGCGCGGCTTTTTCCCAGATGGAGACATGTGCATGAAAGGCCGATCTATCCTGTTGCTCACCGCGTTGCCCATAGCGCTCGTCATGCTGCCCGTCGGATACGCGCAGAACAATCCTTCGATTGCGCAGGTCGCGTACAAGGTAGTCGACGGTAACAAGGTCGACAGTAATACGCTGCAGGGCTGGAAGACGTGGCGCGCGCTCGCTTGCGAACGCTGTCACGGCGCGCAGCAGCAGGGCATGGTTGGGCCGTCGCTGATCGACGCGTTCAAGACGCTGGACAAGAACGAGTTTCATCGCACCGTGTTCGGCGGCCGGGTAGATAAGGGTATGCCCGATTTCAGCGCGAGCCAGATGATGCAGAAGAACTGGGAAAATCTCTATGCGTATCTGAAAGGACGCTCCGATGGACAGATCAAGCCGGGCGATCTGCATGCCATCGACTCGAATTAACGCCGCGCCGTCATTCTTCCGGAGGCTCACGATGCGTGATAAGAGAAGCATGTCCGTGCATGTCAGCGTGCTCGCGGCCGCGTTGTGTGGGGCGGCGCTCGCGAGCGCCGCGGTCCGGGCGGATGGCCCCGCGCTGCCGAACAACGACGGCGCGGACGGCGTGCTCAGGGTATGCGCGGACCCGAACAACATGCCGTTGTCGAACGACAAGGGCGAGGGCTATGAGAACCGCATCGCGGCCCAGATGGCGAGTGACTTCGGCTACAAACTCGAATACACGTATTTTCCGCAGCGCATGGGCTTCGTGCGCCACACGTTGCGCGAGAAGGCGGAGGGCAGCGACCGCTATCGCTGCGACCTGATCATCGGCGTGCCGAAGGGCTATGACATGACGTCGACGACGCAGCCGTATCTGCGCTCGACCTACGCGATGGTGCTGCCGAACCGCCCCGAGTTCGCGAGCATCAAGACGCCCGACGACCTGCTGAAACTGCCGCCCGATCAGCTGCACAAGCTGCGCTTCGGGATCTTTTCGCAAACTCCGGCGGTGGACTGGCTGCTCGGCCACAACCTGATCGACCAGGCGGTGTCATACCAGGTGCAAAGCGGCGATCCGAGCGTATACCCTGGCCAGATGATCGAACACGACCTGGCCGCGGGCAACGTCGACGTGGTGTTCCTGTGGGGGCCGATCGCCGGCTACTTCGCCAAGCGCGCCGGTGATTCGGTCAGGCTCGTGCCGTTCCCGCCGCAGCCCGGCATCCGCTTCGACTACACGATATCGATGGGTGTGCGCTACGGCGAGAAAGACTGGAAGGACAAGGTGGATCAATGGATCGGCGCGAATCACGACAAGATCGACAGCATCCTCGCGACCTACCAGGTGCCGATGCTCAAACCGGTCGACGCGCCGTCGGGCAAGCCCGGCGACGCATCGCAATGACGCGCGCGCGCGGCGCCTGGCTGCGCGCGGCACGCGCTGCGCTGATGGGGACGCTGTGCGTGCTGTGCCTCGCGCCGGCCGCAAGCCGTGGGGCAAGCCCTGCGAGCGCCGCGTCGGCGCCGGGCGGCGACGATATCACGCCGGCGGAGCGGCTGATTTTTCTGACCGATCATCTGCACGGCGTCGCCGCGCAGACCGAGCTCGACTACGCGCTGATCGATTCGGAGCAGCCGTCGCGCAGCACCGATGTCGTCAAGGTGCTGGTGGTCAGCGAGAACAACGCGAAGGGCGACGCACAGGTGACCGACCATACCGGCAGCGTGAACCTGCCGATCGGCGGCCTGCAGTGCAATCCGGCGATCATTTATTTCCTCGAACGCGACATCGCGGAGATGCAGGGTCTCACCGGCGGGCAGCGCCGCTATTTCCAGCAGCGTTTGCGTCTCGCGCTCGCCGCGGGGCCGCAGATCGAGAGCGTGCCGGGAGAGCTCGGCGGCAAGCCGGTCAGCGCGCGGCGCATCGTCGTGCAGCCTTATCTGAACGATCCGAACGGGGCGCGCTTCGCGCAATACACGGGCAAGCGCTACACGTTCGTGCTCGCCGACGGGGTGCCGGGCCAGGTCCTGCAGATTCGCACCGACGTGCCGGGCCCCAACAACGACTTTGCGCATCCGGCGCATTCGGAGTCGTTGAGTTTTCAATCCGCACTGAACAAGTTGCCATCGCGCAAGGTGCCGGCGAAGCCGTCGAATGCGCCGCGGGCGAGCCGTTGAGTCTTCGATGCAGAACGCGGGTTTCGCGACGAACCGGGTCAAGCTGAACTTCGTTCGCACGCTGACCCTGCGGCAGTTGCAGATCTTCGTCGTGGCGAGCCGCTATACGAGTTTCGCGCGCGCGGCCGAGGAGCTGCATCTGACGCAGCCGGCCGTGTCGATGCAGATTCATCAGCTCGAGGAGGCGGTCGGCCTGCGGCTGTTCGAGCGCGTCGCGCGCAAGCTCACGCTGACCGAAGCGGGCGAGGTGCTGACCCATCACGCGAGCCGCATCCTCGGCGAAATCAAGGACACCGAAGACGCGATGATGTCGCTGAAGCAGGCCGACAGCGGCTCGATCAACGTCGGCATCGTCAGTTCGGCGACCTACTTCGCGCCGAAACTGCTGGCGATGTACTCGCATCTGTACCCGAAGGTCGACGTGCATTTCTCGGTCGGCAATCGCGACGCGCTGCTGCGCATGTTGCAGGACAACGCGATCGATCTCGCGATCATGGGCCGCCCGCCGCCCGAACTCGATACGACGGCCGAGCCGCTCGCGAGCCATCCTCAGGTGGTGATCGCGCCGGTGCAACATCCGTTGTGCGGCGCGCGCCGCTTCGATTTGCAGGAGTTGAGCAACGACACCTTTCTGCTGCGCGAGCCGGGCTCAGGGACGCGCATGGCCGCCGAGGCGATGTTCCGTCAGCATCTGTTCACTCCCGCGAAAACCGTCACGCTCGGCAGCAACGAAACGATCAAGCAGGCGGTGATGGCGGGCATGGGCGTGAGCCTGATCTCGCTTCATACGCTGCAGCTGGAGTTGCGCACCGGCGAGATCGCGCTGCTCGACGTGAACGGCACGCCGATCGTACGAACGTGGCAGATCGTGCATCTGCGCACCAAGCAGCTTTCGCCGACCAGCGTGATGTTCCGGCAGTTCCTGCTCGAACATGCGGCGGTGCATCTGGAGCAGGAATATGCGCAGTTTGCGGGGGTGTTTGCGAAACGGCAGGTCGGGGCGCAGCGGTAGCGCGATGCGTGCGTTGCGTGCGGCGCGGCGCGAGCGCGCTCGTCGGCTTGCAGATGACCGGTGCGTGATAGACGGCATCGATGGCACAGTCTGTACCCGTCTGTCGTGACAGGCTGCCAACTTTTCGCATTCGATTTAACTCTTGCGTCCCGCGCGTGCGATCGGCATAAACCATGCTTGAACGGAAGGCTGGCGAGTCTTGAAGCGCGTCGACGTTCGGGCGTCGCGCAAATAAACGCCAGCCACCACGGAAGGGGATCGCAGCGATGGTTTCTGGCGAGCAGCTTCAGGACTGGCGTTCTCACGCCCAGCAGATCGAAAACGAAGTGGCGAGAGTCGTCGTCGGTCAGCAGCAAACGCTGAGGCTCATCAACGTCGCGCTGTTCGCACGCGGCCACGTGCTGCTCGAAGGCGGCGTCGGGGTCGGCAAGACGACCGTGTTGCGGGCGTTCGCGCGCGTGGTCGGCGGCGATTTCGAGCGCGTCGAAGGCACGATCGATCTGATGCCGGGCGACCTCGTCTATCACACCTATGTCGACGCCGACGGCAAGCCGCGCATCGAGCCCGGCCCGCTGCTGCGCCACGGCGACCAGCTGACCACCTTCTTCTTCAATGAGATCAATCGCGCCCGCCCGCAGGTGCAATCGCTGCTGCTGCGCGCGATGGCCGAGCGTTCCGTGTGGGCGTTCGGCCGCGAGCATCGCTTTCCGCACATGACCGTGTACGCCGACCGCAACAAGGTCGAGAAGGAAGAGACCTTCGAGCTCGCGTCGGCGGCGCGCGACCGTTTCCTGTTCGAGCTGAACATGCCGACCCCGACCGACGAGGAGGCGCGGCGCAGCCTCGTGTTCGACACGAGGTTCCATGATGTCGACGGCCTGCTCGCGCAACTGACGCCGTCGATCGTGGCGTGGGAACAGTTGAACCGGATCGGCGCGGCGATCCAGCACGGCGTGCAGGCGAGCGAGACGATCGAGCGCTATGTGCACGACATCTGGCAGGCGACGGAATCGCCGGCGCGCTTCGGCATCGCGCTCGACGGCGTCGACATGGAGCAGCTGATTCTCGCAGGCGCGAGTCCGCGCGGCATGAGCGCACTGGTGCGGGCCGCGCGCGTGGTCGCGTGGCTCGCGGGACGCACGCATCTGCTGCCGGAGGACATCCACGAGGTGCTGCTGCCCGCGCTGGGTCATCGCGTGTTCTTCACGCCGATCTACGAGCTGCGCCGCCAGGAACTGGCCGAGGCGCTGATCGCGCGGATCGTCGCGAACGTCGCCGTGCCTCGCTGACCGCCGGCGCGCTTACACGATGAACGGCATCGCTGAATTCCACTATCGTCTGCCGATGCGCGCGGCCGGTGCGCGGCCCGGCTCGCATCCGGGCTCGAGTTTCGGCTCGGGCCAGCAGTTCGCGATGCACGGCCGGCTATTCGACTATCCGGACCCGCGCCGGCTCGATCTTCGCGCGAGCTTGCGCGCGGCGCGCGACGAGTGGCTCGTGCGCGTGCATTTGCAGCGCGTCGCGGTTTCCGTGTACGTGATCGTCGACGTGTCGGCGTCGATGCAATTCGGCACCCGTAAAACGAAGCTGCAGGTCGTCGCTGATTTTGTCGAAGCGCTCGGCCATAGCGCGTTCCGGGTCGGCGACCGGCTCGGCATGCTGGCCTTCGATAGCGGCGAACGCGACGATCTGTTCATGCCGGCGCGCACGGGACGGGGCACCGGCTCGCTGCTCGCGAGCATGCTGCGCGAAGGCGTCACTGATATCGCTGATCGGCAGGCGAATGGTCACGCCGAACGTCACGCTGAACGCGGGGCCGTCGAAGGATTGCGGCGTTGCGCGATCCGTATCGCCGGACGCCAGGCGCTCGTGTTCGTGGTATCCGATTTCCACTGGCCGCTCGCGCGACTGTCGCCGGTGCTCGACATGCTGGTGCATGCGTGCGTGGTGCCGATGGTCGTATGGGACGCGGCCGAGACCACGCCGCCGCAGCACGCGTCGCTGCTGGCCGTCAACGATGCGGAGTCGGGCGAGGAGCGTCGCGTGTGGCTCTCGCGCGGCCTGCGCGAGCGCTGGCGCGAAGGCGTCGCGCGCCGTCGCGACGAACTCGCCGCAGTGTTCGGCGCACGCGGCATCCAGCCGTTCTTTGTCGAAGGCGCGTTCGATCCGGAAGCGATGTCGCGCTACTTTCTGGAGCTGACGGTATGAGCGCGCGCGGGGTGAGCGGCGGCTGCGCGCGTCGGGCGGCGCTGCGCGTGCTGATCGCGTCGCTATGCGGCGGCGGCGCCTGCGCGATGGCCAGTGCCGCCGAGGTGGCCGCGCTCGTTCAGGAGCCGCGCGCATTCGGCTATGTGCTCGGCGATGTGCTGACGCAGCGCGTGCTGCTGGAGGCCAACGGTCGCGACCTCGGTACGGTCACGCCGCCTTCGGTCGGACGCGCGGGCGTCTGGCTCGAACGCCGGCCCGTGACGCTAGAAACCGATGCGAACGGCCGCAAGTGGATGGTGATCGGCTATCAGGTCGTCAATGCGCCGCAGACGCTCACGCAGATCACGTTGCCCGCGTTGACGCTGACGTCGGCGGCGGGCACGCAGTTGCAGGTCGCCGAATGGCCGGCGAGCATCGGACCGCTGACGCCGCAAACCGCGTTCGCCGCCGGGGACTTGCAGCCGCTGCGGCCCGACCGGCAGGCGCCGATGCTGGGCACGGCCGGCTGGCGCCGGCAGATCGCGTGGTCGCTCGGCCTGTTGCTCGCGACGCTGCTCGTGTGGGCCAGCTGGTGGTGGGCGCGCAATCGGCGCGAGGCGGCGCGGCTGCCGTTCGCGCGGGCGTGGCGGCAGATGCAACGGCTGCCGGAGGCGCCCGCCGCTTCATCGAACGATGCGTGGGTCTGCCTGCATCGCGCGCTGAACGAAACCGCCGGCCAGGTCGTGCACGCGGCTTCGCTATCCGCGTTGCTGGCGCGCGCGCCCTATCTGCAACCGCTGCGCGCGCAGCTCGAACGTTTCTATCTGGCCTCGGCCGAGCGCTTTTTCGGGCCGGCGCCGCATGCCGTCGAGAATGCCGGCGAGCTTTCGCTGCACGCGCTGTGCCGTGCGTTGTATCGAGCGGAGAGGCGCCATCAGCGATGACCATGAGCTTCGATTTCGCCCTTCCGTGGATGCTGGTGCTGCTGGCGCTCGCCGCGCTGCCGCTGCTGCGGCGGCGCAGCGACACGCTGGTGTTTTCGAGCGTCGCATGGCTGCCCGCTGACGACCTCGGGCGCGTGGCGGGCTGGCTCGTCCGCGGCGGCGCGGCGCTGGCGATCGCGGCGATCGTCGTCGGGCTGGCGGGGCCGGGGCGCTCGCAGTTGCAGGTGCTGCGCACCGGCAGCGGCGCACAGATCCTGATTCTGATGGACCGCAGCCAGAGCATGGACGAGCCGATAGGCAGCAAGGGCGTCGAGGCGCCGCGCGGCGACTCCAAGAACCACGTGGCGCGCGCGGCGCTGACACGCTTCGTCGAGCAGCGGCCGAACGACCGCCTCGCGTTCATGATGTTCGGCACCAACCCGGTGCTGGCGATGCCGTTCACCTACAACCATCGCGTGATCGAGGCCGCGGTCGCGGCCACGGCGATTGGCCGCGGCATGCCGGACACCGAGCTCGATCGCGGCATGCTGGCGGCGATCGCGCAGTTCGACGAGCGCTTGTCGTCGGGCCGCCGCGCGATCGTGCTCGTCTCCGATGGCGGCGCGTTGCTCGAGGAAACGATGCGACGGCGCATCGAGGAGGGACTGCGACGCAACCGGATCGCGCTGTACTTCATCTACCTGCGCAGCAGCGTCTTCAGTCCCGATCTGAACGCGACGCAGCCCGCCAGCGGAAGCTCGGCGGAAGCGCAGCTGCATCGCTTCTTTCTGACGCTGAAGACGCCTTACAGGCTGTTTCAGGCCGAAGACCCGAAGGCGATGATGGCGGCGATCGCGGAGATCAACCGGCAGCAGAACGCAACGACGACGTTCGTCGAGCATCTGCCTCGCCAGGATCTGAGTCCGTACTGTTTCGTGCTCGCGCTGTTCTGTGCGGCGCTGCTGGTGCTGTTGCACCAGTTGCAGGTCAGGAGCTGGGCATGAAGCGCGCGCTGATCCACACGCTGTTCGGCACCGTGGCGATCTGTTGCGCCGCGTGGGCCGGGTATGGCTTCGTTCGTCTGCAGCACGCGGAGCGGGTCAATCAGGCCATCGTCGCGACGAACGCCGCTGCGCGTGACCAGCAAGTCGGCGGCGACGCGCGCGAGGTTCAGCTGGCCCGTGCGATAGCGCTATCGAAAGCGGGCTCCTACGACGCGGCGGCGCGGCTCTATAACGGTCTGCTCGCCGAGGGCAGCCCGCCTGATGAAGTCGGCCGCGCGGCGCTGTTCGATCTCGGCAATCTGTACCTGCGCGAAGGCAGCGGCGACGACGCGCAAACAGTCAGGTCTCTGGCGATGATCGGCGAGGCCAAGGCGCGCTACCGGCTCGCGCTGCGCGCGGCGCCCGACGATTGGGACGCGCGCTACAACCTCGAGCGCGCGCTGTGGCTCGCGCCGGAAACGCCGTCCGCGCTTGCCGGACCCGACGTGAAAGAGCAGCACAACGTCACAGTGCGCGACGCGCGCAGCCAGGACCTGCCATGAGCGGCGTTCGGCGCGAGCGTGGCTTCGCAAAATGGCGACACGCATTGACGCCGCTCGCGCTCGTCGCGTTGATCGCGGCGGTCGCGATGCCGGACGTCACGTTGCCGCGCAACTCGTTTGACTACATCGTCACATTCGACATCACGCAAAGCATGGACGTCGAGGATGTGGTGCTCGGCGGCGCCCCGGTCAGCCGGCTCAAGTTCGCGCAGGCCGCGATGCGCGACGCGCTCGAGCGTTTGCCGTGCGGCTCGAAGGTCGGCTGGAGCGTGTTCACCGGGCAGCGGGTGTTGCTGCTGATGGCGCCGGTCGAAGTCTGCGGCAACTACGACGCGCTGCTGGTGTCGCTCGACGGCATCGACGGGCGCATGCGCTGGACCAACTGGAGCCGCATTGCCGAAGGCGGTGTGTATTCGGCCGTGCGCGTCGCGAAGGATGTCGGCGGCGGCGCGGCCATCGCGTTCGTCACCGATGGGCAGGAGGCACCGCCGCTGTTGGCGTCACGCCCGCTGATGGAAGGCATCAATGCGGCGCGAATCAGGGGCTGGCTGATCGGCGTCGGCGGCGACCAGCCCGCGGCCATTCCGAAGACCGATGCGAATGGCAACCGGATCGGCGTCTGGCAGGCCGACGACGTGATCCAGGTGCCGCCTACGCCCGGCTCCGGTGTAGCGGCGCAAACGCACGAGGAATTGTCCGAATTGCGCGGTGAGTACCTCGCTTCGGTGGCTCGGCAGACGGGCCTCGACTACCGGCGTCTGCTGAACGTGACGTCGTTCGGCGATGCGCTGCTCGAAGCGCGCTTCGCCCGCCGCGAACCCGTGCCGACCGATCTGCGCTGGTGTCCCGCGCTGCTCGCGTTGCTGCTGCTCGTCGCGCGCTTCATGCCCGACGCCGTTCTCGCATGGCCGCGCGCCTGGCGAAAGCGCTTTCAAACGATCGCTTTGCGCATCGCGCCGGCATTCAATGGCCGGCCAACACGCGCCGACTGACTACCGCGAGCGGACCGTTGACGCTGCAACGGTTGAAGATGCAGGTATCCGATCTGACCGCGCAGTTGCCTGGGAAACCTCGCAAGAGTTGCCGGGGATCGTTCGATTCGCGACGCTTGGACCAGAAGCTTTTGCCGGTCTTCGCCACACTCGCGAGATACCTCACACATTGACCTACCGGTACGCAAATCACTGACTACAATGTCTGAATGCAAGCGACGCTGCGAGGCGCGCGGTTCGAGTGACGCGCCGTGTCATGTGACGTTTCAATTCCTTCATGGAGGCATGCCGATGACGTGCCAAAACGAGAGGATTGTCGGAGTGGTACTCGTCTTGATGAGCGGCTACGCGTTTGCGGGAGGCCCCTTCGGCGATGTGCCGCAAGCGATGATGGTCGCCAACATCGTCGCGTCGCCCGTCGAAGTCGTGCCGCCCATTCCCGAGCCTCGGCGCTACTTCGAGCAGCAGCGCTATGCGATGGAGTATCAGGGGGATCGGGGCAAGCCGTTCTACGCGCAAATGGAGAATTACTATAGCGTGGACCTTGCGCGCGATACCCAGCTCGGCACCGCGAAGGCCTTGGTGTCGTCCGGACCGGAGTTCGCACCGGTGTCCGAACCGGGCGCAAATGCCGCCGCGCAGAGTGCTTCGAATGCTCTACGCATGGGTCCATCTACCGCACCGCAAATATCCATCGTTCAGATGAACAGTTCAGTGTTGTCGATTGGCCAGTCACCGCAGCGACGCTTGTCATTGACGGTCGACAACTGGGTGTTCTCCGGCACCGCGCGCGTCGCGGTTCTGCATTCTCACGATACGGGCGCGACGCTGATCGTCAAACGCCGCTACTGAGTGATGTCGAGCGGCTGCGCCGCCCGCGCATGTCACGTCGACGAAAAGCGCTCGCGATACACCTGCGGCGCCACGCGCAGCTGACGCACGAAGCTGCAGCGCATCGTTTCCTCGCTGCCGAATCCGCATCGCGCCGCGATCCGTTTGATCGACCAGGATGTTTCACTCAGCAAGCGTTGCGCCGCTTCGATGCGTAGCTGCTCGACCGCGCGCGCGGGCGTGCGACCGGTTTGCGCCTTGTAGTGGCGCATGAAGCTCCGCTCGCTCATATGCAGCCGTTGCGCGAGCGCGGGCACTGACAGGTCGGCTGCGAGGTGCGACGTCATCCATGCATGCAATTCGCCGAAACGGTCGTCGGCATGTTGCAGCGACAGCGTCGCGCTGAATTGCGACTGACCACCCGGGCGCTTCAGAAACACGACGAGTTCGCGCGCGACGTCGAGCGCCAACGAGCGCCCGTGATCGTCTTCGAGCATCGCTAGCGCGAGGTCGATGCCGGCGGTGACACCCGCCGAGGTCCAGATATCGCCGTCGCGAATGAAGATCGGATCCGCTTCGACTTGCAGTTGCGGATAGGCCTGCGCGAGTTCGTCGCAACGCGCCCAATGCGTGGCGACGCGCCGGCCGTCGAGCAAGCCCGCCTCGGCGAGCAGGAACGCGCCCGAGCAGACCGACGCGACGCGTCTGCAATGCGGCGCGTGGCGTTGCGTCCAGCGGATCAGGCGTTGATCGGCCGATGCCTCGCGAATGCCCCGGCCGCCGGGAACGATCAGTGTATCGAGCGGCGTCTTCAGCGAGCGCAGTGAGGCGGCAAGCACCGCGAGTCCCGACGACGATGTGACGGGCCCGGCTTCGGCCGCCACGACGCGGGGTGCGTAGAGCTTGCCGAGCCCGCGCTGCGCGACGAGTTCATTGGCCGACGCAAATACCTGCAGCGGACCGCTGATGTCGAGCAGTTGCATGTTGGGGAAGGCGAGCAGCACGATGGAGCGGGGAGCGCTGGACATGTGGGAACGGGGTGGCAGAAACCAAGGGGACAAAAGAAATCTTGCCAAAGACTACGCGTATAGAATCGATCCGTCCAGCTCGAAGAAATGGCAGACGACGTAGTTCGATTTCTTCTTCGATAAGGTATCCGGCGTCGTACTTTGACTTTACCAGACGGTATTACCAGCGTTGTACAGGTCGGTTAATCTTTGACAACTGGCTTGCCGATGTCGCTGGAATTCCTGCGTCTGATCGCAATCGACAACGACCCACGGGTCGGGAGTCGCAAGTTCTAGCAACCGCTGCGATCAGGAACTGTTCGCGGTGCTTGCGCTCGACGCAAGGGGCTACGCCAGCGCCAACTGTCACCGGAAGACGCGGCAGCGATTCTCGCTGACGCTATGGAAGGCGCAAACGCGAAACTGGCGGCTATGGGTGCTTCATGGAGGCAACACTAACCAGTTTCGATCCCTGACGATAAGGCGGCTCAGTGCCGCCTTTTTTTGTCCCGCGCCAGCAGGAATATGCAATAGAAATCGAGATGTCCGAAACAATCGTAAATAGTTGTCAAAACGGGCTTATCCCGAATTAACGCGGTTGACCGTGGTCCGTTTCGATGGTTAATTCCCGAGGTATCGCCTGAAAACTCTTGAGGAGTGTAATGGAGCTACTGAAACAGCAAAGCAGTGGAACGGATTGGACAGTCGAGGAAGAAGGCGACCTTTGCCGTATCACCTATTCGATCTACTCAAACTTCCCGCCGATGCCGCACGCTCAGGCCCTGAACGCCGAAACCGGCGAGTTCTTTCCGTTTGACAGGGTCAGTAAGATGAAATCCGGCTACGCGATGGCCGAAGCGCTGGGTTACGCATGGGCGTGCAATTGTCGCGGGCGTGCCCCCAAACGGTTCAATGAGCAGTTCGAGCTAAGAGACTCCACTGGCAAGCGACAGGCGGGGGTGCGTTACAGGATTCGCGTCGGTTCGAGGGGCATCGCGAAAGGTATCACCGATTCCCAAGGGCGGACCCAGCGTGTTTCGACAGATAACGCAAACCAGATTTCCATCGAGTTGCCGGGCAATAGCAATGGACTCAGATAAGTCTTCTATCTCTGGTGAACACATGACAAATGAATTTCTGACCAAGAATAGCCAATACTTCAAGACCGACGAGAATGAAGAATGGACGGAGGTCGGCACAGCCATTACCAATATCACTCCTGGGTCAATATCCAATGTCGTAATCAATACGACGCCTATCTGTCCAAATATGAGCAATAAAGAATTTAGAGGGTTAATAATGCGCTTACGAGATGCAGCGTTAACTCTCATAAATGAGCGCATTGCAGATGTTGCACGTTGGGATATGTCAGCACAGGATCGTGCAAAATTCTGGTTTGGCCGGAGCGATCAATATATCCGCGATAGATTGAATATTGGTCTGCCAAGGCTTGCAGCCGCGATGCAGAACTGCAACCTGAGAAAATAATTCGTTGGGACGAACAGAAGGTTGTACAGCTTTCCTGTGCGATAGTTCCCGATAGGGGCACGAACGATGCTGCTGTATGCAAGCCCGATTCGAAAAGGCGATATATTGCAATTTATCCCCATTTTTGCACGCTGCCACCCGTTGCAGTCTCAACAAATTGCCAATTAAAGGTAATCATCCATGAGTGCACGCACTATGTCGATACATTCGATTCAGACGATGTGATGTATGGTTTTGGTCCGGGCGTCGGTTACTGGGCTCAGAACGATCCTGAGGGGGCTTGCAGGAACGCAGATAGCATCGCATGTTACATCGCGCACTTCGATACGCAAATCGAGTTCAATCAAAAGAAGATCTGGTGATCCCATGAAGAAATTCGCTTTCGCCGTCCTTTCGGCTTTTTGGTTCGCAGCTTCTCAGCAGGCGGCTGCATGTACTATTTCGGAAGATTTGACAGAAAGTGTTCCACTTAACTATCAAGGAATTCCTAATTCCTATCGTCTTAAAATGGTGGACTTGGTATCAAATGCGCGCCGGTGGCCCGATGTTGAAATTCAGGCTCAAATCGTCACAAACGCTTACGTCGGCGAAAAGAACGCAGAAGAATTAGCAAAGTCGAGGGGTCAACAGCTAAAAGAGTTTCTAATTCAACTTGGAGTAAAGTCGCAATATATATATGTCGACACCCATCTGGAAGGGGCGCCCTATCCGCAAGACAACAGCGGATTCAATGGATACCTACAGCTAAGCGTTGGTCTCATGCCGCTTTGCAAGGGCGGCTGCGAACGACTATGCGACGATCCGCGCATAACGCCGACGAGCAAGGCCGTCAAATAGAAATTCGCCCCCGCTTCGGCGGGGGTTTTAACTTCGGCGCGTCGGCGCAGCAGATCGTGCGCGGTTGGCACGGTTGCCAAGTCTTGACGCTGATTCACGAATGCACCCATTTCACTGATGTGTTCGATTCAACCGATGATATGTACGGGGTCACCATTGGACTTTCATTTTGGGCGCAAGATAATCCAGCCAAAGCAATCCGAAATGCAGACAGTCTGGCGTGTTACGTAGGATTCAACGACTAAGGGCATTTTGTGCTACAAAAGAATTTTCACTTCCTGAGAGTCTGCTATCTCCTGGCGTTTTACCTTGTTTCCACCGCAGGTAGCGCAAATGCCTGCACCATTTCAGAGGATATGACAAGTAGCTTGCCTCTCAATTCGACGGAAATCTCAAATATAGACCGTATTAGGATTGCGAATTTGGTGCTTGCTGCGAGGCGATGGCCGAACGTCGAAATTAGAGGAATTGTCTACGCGGGCGGGTATGTGAAGGAGAGCAGCCCGAAGGATATGGCAGAAAAGCGAGCAGCGATCCTTAAAAGCTATCTGGTTCAACTTGGCATAAAAGAAGGAAATATTTGGGTTGATACGAGACTCATCAAGGACCCCGATATTGATGACAAAGGCAACGCGACGCTCGATCAGATATCAGTAACGCTTGTCCCCATATGTGAAGGCGGGTGCGAACGACTATGTGACGATCCGCGCGTGACACCGACTACAAAGATTATCAAGTAGAGAACTACCTCCGCTTCGGCGGGGCTTTCATTTGGGCAGCGTGTCGTGTCGCCTGAACAATCATGAGGAGTCCAATGGAGAAAATGAATCAGCAAAGCAGTGGGACGGATTGGACAATCGAGGAAGAATGCGACCTTTGCCGTATCACCTATTCAATCTACTCAAACTTTCCGCCGATGCCTCACGCACAGGCCCTGAACGCCGAAACCGGCGAATTTTTTCCGTTTGACAGGGTTCGTGAGATGAAATCCGGCTACGCCATGGCCGAAGCTCTGGGTTACGCATGGGCGTGCGAATGTCGCGGACGCTCACAAACCCCGCCGCAAAAACTGGATAATGCGCAAGCGTTCGAGTACACACCGCATGCCAAAAATGGTGACGTGGTAGAACTGGCGGGCAGCCAGGGAACGCCACGCAACAATCAGGCGCAAAATAGACAGACCGATGATGTCGCCAGAATCTTGCGCTTAACTCCCGGTCAATCCCGGCAGCTCCACGATGAAATTTCAGGCCAAGGCCTCGGCTTCCATGAAATCATGGAGCGGGCAAAAGACATGTTCAACCTGTGGTAACGCACGCCGTATAGGAAGGGATGATTCGATGATTGATACTCGAAGCGAAATTGAGCGGCGTCTGTCAGTGCTACGAGGCTTGGAACTGAGCGGAGTGAACCATGGCGCTGACATGCTGACGCTGAGCTTTGGTCCGTTGCGGCAAGTTACCAACTTTAAAGGGACGGTGAAATATGTGGGTGCGTGGGCGCTCCACATCCAATGTGCGTGGCGACTTGAGAAAGTTGGCTGCGTCCTGGCAACAGAGGATGATCTTCGCGGGCCGGATGAGAAGGCGCACGCGAGCACCCATCGTCTCCAGGGGGTCTTGCTTGCGAATGGCCTTGCGGCAGTTGAGGCAGTGACAGCGGACGAGGCCGGCGGAGTGAGGCTCTCCCTGTCGCTTGGTTTTTGCCTTACGGTCATACCGGACGGGAGAGTGGACGAGGAAGACTGGCGTTTCTTCGCGCCTGGCGTGGATGCAGCGCACTTGGTGATCAAAGGTGGCACAGTCGCTCCGGAATCATTTGACTGACACGAAATGCTTTCCCTGCTCGACAACCTTGTCGCGACCTTTGTCCGCGACTGCCACCGGTTAACGGATCAGGACTGCCGTTAACTCCATGTGGCGACCGTCGTTCTGCGAAAAGGCGTAGGCGCTGCGGCAAGGGCATCCGTAGCCTTATCGCTTCGGTCGAAAATGGGAAAGGCTTCCGTTAAGCGGCGCTCTGGACGGATCGAGGCTTACTGGGGCCAGCTAGTCAAGCGTGGATATCTATATGCGTTGCTTTTCGGCAGGCGAGCAGCACAATAGAACGCGGAGCGCTGCACTGCGACAAGGCGTGGCAGAAACCAAGGGAACAATGGCAGCCCTGCCAAAGGCTACGCGCATAGAATCGATCCGTCCAACTGGAAGAAATGACAGATGGCGCGTTTCGATTTCTCCTTCGACAAGGTATCCCTATGAGCCTCCAAATCGGTTTTCTGGTGTTTCCGAAAGTACAGCAACTCGATCTGACCGGCCCGCATGACGTGCTCGCATCGGTGCCGGGCGCCACGATGCATCTGGTCTGGAAGACGCGGGAGCCGGTGGTGTCGAGCAACGGCCTCGTGCTGACGCCGAGCGCGACGTACGAAAGCTGCCCGCCGCTCGACGCGATCTGTGTGCCGGGCGGAAGCGGCGTGACCGCGCTGTTGCAAGACGAGCAGACGATCGACTTCGTTCGTCGGCAGGCCGCGAGCGCGCGCTATGTGACGTCGGTCTGCACCGGCGCGTTGCTGCTGGGTGCGGCCGGTCTGCTACACGGGCGGCGCGCGACGACTCACTGGGCGTTTCACTCGTTGCTGGAACCGCTCGGCGCGATTCCGACGCATGCGCGTGTGGTCCGCGACGGCAATCTGATTACCGGCGGCGGCGTCACGGCGGGCATCGATTTCGGGCTGACCGTGGCTGCCGAACTAGCGGGCGTCGAAGAGGCGCAGGCGATCCAGCTCGAACTCGAATACGCGCCAGCGCCGCCGTTCGACGCGGGCGATCCGGCGCTGGCGCCGCAAGCGGTGGTGGAACTGGTCCGGCAGAGGTCGGCGGAAGGTTTGGCGGCGCGGCGTCGCGTCGTGATGGAGATCGCAGAGAGAAGCTAGGTCTTGCTTGCGGGTGCGGGCCTTCCATTAAACTGTGAGGCTCCACCCGTTTTCCGCCAGTCGGATCGATGCGATGAAGTACCGCGAATTCTCCCGGGGGCACTCCCCATGCGTGTAGGCAAGCCCGTCAAGGCACTGCCGCAGCCGTCATGCGACTACTGCGGCAACCGCGCTTTGCTCGCGCGTTACGGCGACGAGTCCTACCCGTATCGCAGCGATCAAGGCCCGCTGTGGATCTGCACCGCCTGTCAGGCGTGGATCGGCGTGTATTCGCGCAGCAAGCACAACCTGCCGCTCGGCCGCCTAGCCGACGCGACGTTGCGCGAGTCGAAGAGCAAGCTGCACGACGCGCTCGAACCGCTCGTCGCCGCGAAGGTGCGCCGCGATGGCGTGAACGCATTCGAAGCCCGCGCGAAAGCGATCCGGTGGGTCGCGACCGAGCTTGGCTTCGATCCGGTTCCTGCGAGCATTCACGCGTTCACGCCCGAGCAGTGCGAACAGGCGCTGCATTATGTCGAGGCGTTTGTCGAAGCCCGGCGTACCAGATAGCGCGATTTTCCGCAGCCCCGCTACATCTCCAGCAAAACCTCGCGCAGCGCATGCAACGACGCATCGCGCGGATTCCTCGGCCGCTGTAGCGCAATCGGCAGTTCGCGCGCGATGCGGCTCGGGCTGCCAACGCCCGCCGGGGACAACAGCAGCACGCGATCGGACAGACTCAGTGCTTCGTCGAGATCGTGCGTGACGAGCAGCACCGTTGTGCCGCGCGCGTGTTTCAACGCGAGCAGCAACTGCTGCAGTCGCGCGCGCGTGATCGCATCGACGGCGCTGAACGGTTCGTCGAGCAGCAGCAGTTCCGGCTCGTTGAACAGCCCGCGCGCGAGCGCGACGCGCTGCGCCATACCGCCGGATAGTTGCTTCGGCAGCGCGTCGCGCACGCCAGCGAGACCCACCTCGGCGAGCAGCGCATCGACGCGCGGATCGTCTCCCGCGTGCGGCCCCGCGGCAAACGCGATGTTGTCGGCCACGCTGAGCCACGGCAGCAGGCGCGGTTCCTGAAAGATCATGCCGACGCGCGGCGACGGCGCGAGTAAGGGTACGCCGTCGATCAGCACGGCACCCGTGGCTGCGCGATCGAGTCCCGCCACCGCGCGCAGCAGTGTGCTTTTACCGCAGCCGCTAGGACCGACCAGACTGACGATCTCGCCGCGCGACAGCGCGAACGATACCTTCTCGAACACATTGCGCTCGCCAAAGCGCCGCGTCAGTCCACGTACTTCGAGTAACGAAGCAGGTGCTCGAGTCATCGCGCGGCCTCCGACACCCGGTGCGCATCGCGCCACGACAGCGCGCGTATCTCGATCGCTTTCAGCATGCCGTCGCTCAGTTTGCCGAGCAGCGCGAGCAACAGGATCGCGCCGAACACCAGATCCGGGCGGCCGGTTTCGCGGCCATCGCTGAGCAGATAGCCGAGCCCGCGCGTCGCCGCGATCAGTTCGGCGGCCACCATGAACATCCACGCGAGGCTCAGTCCCGTGCGCAGTCCGGTGAAAATCTGCGGCATCGACGCGGGCAGCAGTATGCGCGTGAACAGCGCGCGCCGGCTCAGCCGGTTCAACTCGCCGAATTCGATCAGCTTGCGGTCGACGCCGCGAATGCCCGCCACCACGCTCAACTGCACCGGGAAAAACGCGCCGATCGCGATCAGCGTGATCTTCGGCGCTTCGTCGATGCCCATCCATAGCAGCAGGATCGGCACCCACGCAAGCGACGGAATCGCGCGCAAGGCCTGAAACGCGGGGTCGAGCAAGGCATCGACGCGCCGGCTGAGGCCCATCGCCGCGCCGATCAGCAGCGCGAGCACGGCGCCGATCGCGAAGCCGCCGTACACGCGAATCACGCTCGCGCCGATATGGCGCGCGAGCCGCGCCGCGCCGAGATCCCATAGCGTCTGCGCAATCGCGCTGGGCGCGGGGACCAGATGCATCGGCAGGATCGACGCGCGCACCAGCAGCTCGATGACCGCCAGGAACACGACCGGCAGCGCGAGACCGGCATAGCGCCACAGTCGTAGCGGGTCGATCGCGCGCGGCGGATGCGCGAGTTCGCTACACGACGGACAGGACGAATCCCTCCGTGCGAGCGTGAAAAAGTTCTTCGCGGTGCTCATCGGCAGGCTCGGATCTGGTGCGTGTGCTTCATTTGGAGCCGGTGCTCGCCGTCGCAATCACCGGCTGCGCGACTTTAGGGTCGACCAGTGCATCGATGATCGCGTTCAGATCGGTGCCGCCCTTCACGAGTTGCTCGTCGACCAGGATCGGCGCAGCGGCTTTGAGCGCGGCAATCTGCCGGGCGCCAGGCTGAGGCTGGCTGAAGTCGTTGCGGCTCAACTGCAGTTTCGCGACCGGCAGCGAAACCTTGGATTCCTCCGCGACGATCCTGGCGGTGTCATCAGGGTGTGCGGCGATCCAGACCCGGGCTTTTTCATAGACCTTCAGCACGCGCGCGAGCGCGTCCTGATGGTCGCGGATGAAGTCTTCGCGCGCATTCAGGAAACCCCAGGTGTTGAAGTCGACGTTGCGATACAGCAGCCGCGCGCCATCGTCGATCTGCGCGGCCGCCATGTGCGGATCGAGCCCGGCCCACGCGTCCACCTGGCCATTGGCGAGCGCGGTGCGGCCATCGGGATGCTGCAGGTTGACGATCTCGACATCGTCGCGCGACAGCCCCGCCGTATGCAGCGCACGCAACGTGAACAGGAACGGATCGGTGCCCTTGGTGGCCGCGATCTTCTTGCCTTTCAGATCGGCGACGGTTTTAATCGGCGAGTCCTTGCGCACGACGAGGGCGGTCCACTCGGGCCGCGAATAGATGTACACCGCGCGAATCGGATTGCCGTTCGCCTTGCCGAGCACGGCGGCGAGGCCCGCCGTCGAGCCGATGTCGATCGCGCCGCTGTTCAGGTATTCGAGCGCGCGGTTGCTGCCGAGGCTCAGCACCCACTTCACTTGCGTGTGGTCGGCGGCGAACTCCTGTTCGAGCCAGCCGTTGCGCTTGATCACGAGGCTTTCCGGCGAATAGTACGCATAGTCGAGTTTCAGCTCGTCGAGCGGCGCGGCGTGGGCGGTGTGGACTGCGCCGAAGACGCCGAGGGCGAGCGCGGCCGCGGCGGTCTTCAGCCAACCGCGTCGGCTGCGGTTGCGCTCGCCGCCGGTCGCGATTGCGTTGCGCGCTGTCGTGAAGAATGAAAATCCCCGGGTCGGTGTCATCGATTGTCCTTATGGTCGCGTGTGGTGGTCGCCCCAATGTAACCAGGGCGGTTGCGCGAGCGAACCAACAAATGCTCAGAATCAAAGCAGTTTTGGCGCTATGGCGGATAGTCGCGACGCAAAAGCAATGCTGCGTTCCAGTGATTAGCTATGCATGATTCGTTGGAACCGCGCCGGTCGAAAGTGCCTATAGTCGGAACCTTCTTCGTATCCAGACCAACCCGAAGGCTTCCGATGAATCACTCTCTCCGTCAGCTGCGGCGTGCGTTGCGCGCCGCTGCCTTCGTCGCGGCGTCGGCCGGCATTGCCGCGTTTTCGCCGTTCGCTTCATCCGCGCGCGCGCAAAGCCGAGAAGTCGTGATCGGCTATCAGGACATGGTCGTGCCGTGGCGTTACGCGCAAGCCACCGGCGCCGTCGAAAAAGCGACCGGCTACAAGGTCACGTATCGCAAGCTCGGCAGCGGCGCGGATGTGGTTCGCGCACTGGCGTCAGGTTCGATCCAGCTGGGTGAGGCGGGATCGAGCCCGATCGCGGCGGGCCTGTCGCAAGGCGTCGACCTGTCGCTGTTCTGGATTCTCGACAACATCAACGACGCTGAAGCGTTGGTCGCGCGCGACGGTTCGGGCGTGACGAAGATCGCTGACCTGAAGGGCAAGACGATCGGCGTGCCGTATGTTTCGACGTCGCATTTTCATGCGCTGGTCGCGTTGCAGCAGGCGGGTGTCGATCCGTCGTCGGTGAAGATCCTGAACCTGCGTCCGCCAGAGGTCGCCGCCGCCTGGCAGCGCGGCAATATCGATGCGACCTACATCTGGGACCCCGTGCTCGCGAAGGTCAAGCAGAACGGCAAGGTGCTGATTACGTCGGGCGAAGTCGCGAAGGGAAGCGGCAAGGCAACCTTCGACGGCTTTGTCGCGTCGCGGCAGTTCGAGCGCGACAACGCGGCCTTCATGGCGGGTCTCGTCAAGGTGCTCGCCGATACGGACGCGCTGTACCGCGATCACAAGGCCGACTGGACCGCGGCTTCGCAGCAGGTGCAGGCGGTTGCGCAGGAGTCGGGCGCGGCACCGGCCGACGTGCCCGCGAGCCTCGCGCTGTACGCGTTCCCGAGCGCCGCGGAGCAGGCGTCGCCGACCTGGCTCGGCGGCGGCAAGCAGTCGGGCGCGGCGCAATCGCTCGCGGCCACAGCGGCGTTCCTGAAGACGCAGGGCACGATCCAGAACGTGTTGCCCGACTACTCCGCGGCCGTGAATCCGCGCTTCGCGCAGCAGGCCGCGCGATGAGCATGCTCGACATCCGCGGACTGCGCGTGACCTACGCCGGTGCGAGCGAGCCCGCGCTCGCGGGTGTCGATCTGCGCATCGAGCGCGGCGAGTTCGTGGTCGCGCTCGGGGCATCGGGGTGCGGCAAAACCACGTTGCTGAACTGCATCGCCGGCTTCGTCGATCCGAGCGAAGGCGAGGTGCGGCTCAACGGCACGCCCATCGACGGACCCGGTGCCGAGCGCGGCGTCGTGTTCCAGAAGCATGCGCTGATGCCGTGGCTCGACGTGCTCGACAACGTCGCGCTCGGCTTGCGGTTTCGCGGCATCGCGCGTGCGCAGCGACACGAGATCGCGCGGCATACCCTGGCGCTCGTCGGGCTCGAACGGCATGCGAACGCGAAGATCCATGCACTGTCGGGCGGCATGCAGCAGCGCGTGGGTATTGCGCGCGCGTTGGCGAGCGATCCGCAGATATTGCTGATGGACGAGCCGATGGGTGCGCTCGATGCGTTGACGCGCGAGACGGTGCAGGAACTCGTGCTCGACGTGTGGACGCGCACGCACAAGACCGTGTTCTTCATCACGCACAGCGTCGAGGAAGCGCTGTTTCTCGCGACGCGTCTGGTACTGATGACACCGGGGCCCGGACGCATCGCCGAAGTCCACGCACTGCCATTCGCGCGCGAATATCTGGCGACTCGCGATGCGCGCGCGGTCAAGTCGTCGCCGGCTTTCATCGAGTGGCGCGAGCGCCTGACGCGGCGGCTGCACGATACATTGCGTGAGGCCGCCTGATGAGCGTGATCGATTCGTCGCAACAACACGCACCGACACGTCCGGACACAGCGCGCAACCCGACCCGGCTACGCAGCGCGGCGCACGGCCGCAGACCTTATCGCGGCATGCCGGGTGAAGGCCCGACCGCGTGGCTCAGTGTGATCTGCGTCGCGGTGTTTGCGCTGCTGTGGTGGACCGCGACTCATCTGCACTGGATACCACCGCTGTTCCTACCCGCACCGGACGCGGTCTGGCATGCGTTCGTCGATGCATGGCACGGCCGCATTCAGGGCGGCTTGCCGTTGTCCGAGCATCTGCTGTGGAGCGCGATCCGCGTGTTCGGCGCGTTCGCGCTCGCGAGCATCACCGCGATACCGGTCGGCATTCTGATGGGCGTGAGCCGCGTCGCGCGTGGACTGCTCGATCCGCCGTTGGAGTTCTACCGGCCGCTGCCGCCGCTCGCGTATCTGCCGCTCGTCGTGATCTGGTTCGGCATCGACGAGACTGCGAAGATCGTCGTGATCTGGCTCGCGTGTTTCGCGCCGATCGCGATGGCCGCGCGTGCCGGCGTGCGCAGCGCGAGCGTCGAGCAGATCAACGCGGCGTGGTCGCTGGGCGCGAATTTCCGCCAGGTGGTATTGCACGTGGTGTTGCCTGCGGCGTTGCCCGAAATCCTGACCGGCCTGCGGATCGCGATCGGCTTCGGCTGGACCACGCTGGTCGCGGCCGAAATGGTCGCCGCCACTGCCGGGCTCGGTCAGATGGTGCTCAACGCGTCGAGCTTCCTGCGCACCGACGTGGTCGTGATGGGGATAGTGCTGATCGGCCTGATCGCGTGGCTGTTCGATCTCGGCATGCGCGCGCTCGAACGCAGGCTGGTGCCGTGGAAAGGCAAGCAATAGGCACCTGCCGCATATCTGAATCGCCGCTTAGCTCGTGACGATTAGTTGGTTCGCCATTGCGATGCGCGTTGTTACAGTCTGTGCGTCGTTGTCGTGAGGCAGTCGTGAATCACGTCGTACATAAAACATCCAATACAAAGGCCTAACCATGAAAATCAAATTCGTTGGCGCAGCAGTGATGGGGTTGCTGCTCGCGATTTCCGGCGCAGCGCACGCCGATCGTCTCGACGACATCAGGAAGGCGGGCGTGCTGCGCGTCGCCACCTTCGACAGCAACGCTCCTTTCGGTTTCGTCGATCCGAAGACCAATCAGATCGTCGGGCTCGACGTCGACTATGCGCGTGCGGTCGCGAACAAGCTCGGCGTGAAGCTCGAAATCCAGCCGACCAATCCGGCGAACCGCATCGCTTTCCTGAAGTCGGGCAAGGTCGACCTCGTGTTCGCGAACTTCACGATTACCGACGAGCGCAAGAAGGAAGTCGATTTCAGCACGCCGTACTTCGCCTCGGGTACGCAGTTCATCGCGAAGAAGGGCGTACTGACGTCGCCGCAGCAGGTGAACGGCCTGCGCGTGGGTGCCGACAAGGGCACGACCAACGAACAGCAGGTGCGCGCGCAATTCCCCAACGCGACGATCGTCGCCTACGACGACACGCCGTTCGCGTTCGCCGCGCTGCGCGCCGGCAACGTGCAGGCGATCACGCAGGACGGCCCGAAGCTCGTCGCGCTGCTCGCGAACGTGCCCGATAAGGCGAACTATGAGATCCCGCCGTTTACGATCTCGAACGACTATGAAGGTGTCGGCGTGCCGAAGGGCGAGACGCGTCTGTTGAACGTCGTCGACGATACGCTGAAGGGCCTCGAAGCGGACGGCAGCGCCGCGAAAATCTACGACCACTGGTTCGGACCGCAGAGCCGCGCGCCGTTGCCGCGTCTGTTCAAGATCGGCGATCCGCAGAAGAGCTGATCCGACGGAAGTTTTGGAGCCGGCCTGCCGTGTGAAAACGGCGGGCCGCTTTTCATTGCGCAACGAAAGCGCTTGAGTAGAAGAGCAGAATGAACGGCTGGCTGGAACCGAAGTACCTCGGGTGGATCGCGCATGGCTTTATGATGACGCTGGTGTTGTCGGCCTGCGCGGGCGCGGCGGCGACGTTCGCCGGTTTCGGGCTCGCGCTCGCGCGTAATGCGCGCAACGGCATGCTCGCGCGCGCGGCCGCGCTATACGTACTGGCGTTTCGCAATTCGCCGTTGCTCGTGCAATTGCTGTTCTGGTATTTCGGGGCTGCGACGCTGTTGCCGCAGCCGTGGATGGAATGGCTCAATGCGTCGCACACGGTCTCGCTATTTGGCTGGACGATTGTGTGGCCTTCGTTCGAATTCGTCGCGGGTTGGGTCGGGCTTACGTGCTATACGACCGCGTTTGTCGGCGAGGAATTTCGCGCGGGTATGCGTGGCGTCAAGGACGCGCAGCATCAGGCCGCCGCGGCGCTGGGGCTCACGCCGCTCGCGGCGTTCCGTTACGTGATCCTGCCCCAGGCGATCCGGATCTCGACGCCGCCTCTTGCTGGGCAGTACATGAACCTCGTGAAGAACTCGTCGCTTGCGATGACGATCGGGCTCGCGGAACTGTCGTATGTATCGCGGCAGGTCGATACGGAAACCTTCAAGACGTTTCAGGCATTCGGCGCGGCGACGGTGCTCTATATCGCGATCATCGCGGTTATCGAAGCGGTGTTGCTAGTGTGGAAACGTGGCGCCCTGCGGCTCTGGCAAGGAGGGCATTGATGAGCGCTCTCGAATGGCTGCCGTCGCTGCGTTATCTGCTGCTCGGCACGTTCCCCGATGGGCCGCTCGGCGGCGCGGCGCTGACGGTCGTGATGTCGATCGTCTCGGCGTTGCTGTCGGCTTTGGTCGGTCTCGCCGGCGGCATTGCATTGTCGATGACGCGCGGCGCCGCGCATCTGGCGCTCACTGCCCTGGTCGGCTTCTTTCGCGCGATCCCGGTGCTGATGCTGATCTTCTGGACCTTCTTCCTGATGCCGATACTGCTGCACATCGACGTGCCCGGCCTCGCCACCGTGGTTTGCGCGCTCGCGCTGATCGGCGGCGCGTATCTGTCGCATTCGGTGCAGGCAGGCATCGCCGCGGTCGGCGCGGGGCAGGCGCAAGCGGCCGCGTCGCTCGGCATGACGCGCTGGCAGGCGCTGCGGTACGTGCAACTGCCGCAGGCGATACGGATCATGATGCCGTCGTTCGTCAATCAGTGGGTCACGCTGATCAAGGACACGTCGCTCGCTTATATCGTCGGCGTGCCCGAGTTTACGTTTCTCGCCAATCAGGTCAATAATCGGCTGATGGTGTATCCGGTGCAGATCTTTCTGTTCGTCGGCATCGTTTATCTGCTGCTGTGTTCGACGCTGCAGTACGGTGCGACGTGGCTGCTGAAGCGCCGCTTTCGTTCGGGTCTTGCGGCGGCGAACGGCGAAACGAAGTTCAAATGGCAGTTTCCATTCGGCGTCTAGCTGCAATGGCTAGAAGGCCGTTACTTGCGCGAGCGAAGCAATGAGTTCAACCCTTACGCCGAGCAATCCGATTCGCAGTGAACTCGATCTGGATGCTCAGGGCAAGCATGCGGGCTATCTGCGGCTGCCGCATTCCGTGCATCGGTCCGCGTATGGCTGGCTGCCGATTCCGATCGCTTCGATACGCAATGGCACGGGTCCGGTCGTGCTGATCATGGCCGGCAATCATGGCGACGAGTACGAAGGACAGATCCTCGTGTCGACGCTGATCCGCGAAATCGACGCGGCCCAGATTGCCGGTCAACTGATCCTGTTGCCGCAAGCGAATGCGCCAGCGGCCGAGGCGGGCCTTCGCACGTCACCGCTCGACGACGGCAATCTCAACCGCACGTTTCCGGGCGATCCGCAAGGTTCTCCGACGCAGGTGATCGCGCATTACATCGAGCATGTTCTGCTCGCGCGCGCGGACTATCTGATCGATCTTCATTCCGGCGGCAGCTCGCTGCTTTATCGCGGCAACAACATGCTCGCGATCGATCCGCGCGACGACGCAGAGAATGAGCGGCTGCAACGCGCATTACGCGCTTTCGGGTTGCCGAACGCGTTTTTGCATGCGGAGAACCCGGTGCATGCGGCGACTGCCGCGCGCCGGCAAGGGGCGCTGTCGATCACGGCTGAGCTGGGCGGTGGCGGGACACTCGATGCCGCGCTGCTTCGCGAAGCGCGCCACGGCCTGCTGCACTTTCTCGGCGCGACCGGCGCATTGAGCGGTCCGCTCGTGCCCGATGCGCCGCCTGCCGACACGCGCTTCCTGCGCGTCGCGGGCGCGCGTCACTATGTGTACGCATACGACAACGGTCTGTTCGAGCCGCTGGTTGAACTCGGCGAGCGGGTGGTCGCAGGGCAGCCCGCGGCGCGCATTCATTTCCCGGACACGCCGCTCAAAGAGCCGGTGACCTGTCATTTCGCGAGCGATGGCGAAGTCGTATGCAAGCGGGTGCCCGCGCTTGTCAGGCGAGGGGATTGCCTATTTCATCTCGCTGAAGAAGTGGTCCGCTGAAGCGGGTGGGGGCGCATTTGGATCGCTCGACGCTATCTCGACCGACGTCCGCGAGACGCCGGCACCTGCCAGCGCGGCACGCGCTCGGCGGCCGTGCGATAGCCCGTTGCCCTCACTTAGGCTGCTTCGTGTCGCCGGAAGGGCATTCGCGCGAAGATGCCAGTATTCTGCTGCCAATTGGAACAATGCCTTCGAATACTAGGGGTTAACCCTCGAACGGAAGGCTCCTAGACTTTCGCTGTCGGTGCAGACACGTCGTCGCACCGCTAACGAAAGTCGATGGAGCATCATGAAGTCCCTTATCCAAGCCGTTGCAGTTGCCGTTGCAGTCGTAGTGCCGGTTGCCTCGTTCGCCCAGTCGAATGGCCCGATTACCCGCGCCCAGGTGCGCGCGGAGCTCGTTCAGCTTCAGAAGGCGGGTTATCGCGGTGGTGATGGCGATCAAGCGCACTATCCAGACGCGATCCAAGCCGCAGAAGCGAAGGTTGCCGCGCAGCAAGTTGCAACAAACGGTGGTTACGGCGGTGCCGCAAGTGGTTCGTCGGACGAAGGTCGCCCGGCGGTGTCGAAGACCGACTGGAACGCGATGTACAACCACCCGTAACTTCACGGTGTTGAGCGCCTGAGCGGAGGTGCGCATGTGCGCGATTCCGGATTTCGCACGGCCCTTCCGCGCTCTGCGTTGTCGGAGTCGGGTTTAACGTCTGTATTCCGCGATCATTGGCGCTCACACACGCTAAAGAAACGGCGGCAATGGGTCCTTGCATTTACTGTCTCGCGCGATACCACTGCGATAGCTTCATGATCGCCGCATAAGACAGCGCCGCCACGATCAGTTCGATCGTCTGCCTCCAGACCGTCGCAATTGCTCCCCAGAGCTTCACGATTTTCCTGCGACGAACCTTTATTCGCCCAGGAGAGTAGACGACCATCACCCACGCCCCGGGCTTTTCGGAGTCGTCTGAAACCTGCACCCGGCACATACACCTAGTATTGAACTGTCGCCTCGCGGTATGTCGTTCCCGCTGAGGGGGCAGTTCTGCTGGCTCTTCTATCTGAGATGCAAATGTTTTGCGCGCCCCTGTGGCGCATCTTTTTTGCCCCGGCGAAAGCAGTGGCCAATCCGGAATCAACCTGTATCGCGCCAGCGGCACGCGCGCTTACGGTGACAGTTCCGGTTGCATCCGGCAGGTGGTCGGGGTGTTTCGCTAGGCTGCATTACCCTGCCGAGCCGTGTTGACTTCCTGAGAATCCGCTCGAGGTTGCTGCACACGAAAACAATCCGCGCCGGTAACTCCGGGCTTGACGCATACGGAACAATTGAGGTCATCACATATGGCAGCACTTGCCCGTAGACTGTTTAAGTTCACGTTGTTTCTGGCACTGTTCGTTCTATCAGTTCTTTATGTCCGCCCGTATCCCTACGAGTGGACAGATAGCGAGGCGGGCGCATGGCTGTATTGCTCGCAATCACTTGGCATCCGTGACCCTGATGACCTCTATTACGTGGTGTGGGTGACGATCGAACTGATCGTCGCGGCGCTGGCCTATCTGGCAATTATCAAGATATGGCGGTGGTATCGCACGAATTAGATGAAGCTACTTCACGGAAGCTTCTTTACCCCAAACCAAAAAAAAGCCCCTCCGAAGAGGGGACGATGAACCGCGTGCAATGCGTGCCCTTCTCCAGCTTGATCGATGTCGGGTCGGCGGTCAGATAGCCGACCGCCGAGCCGAAGCGGTTCCGGTAGTTCGCGCGTACGAGCGGATCGAGCGTGGCACCTGAATCAGCTCATGCGAAATGCGGCCGAGGCAGTAATGCTTCTTTACCGTACCCGTGCCATCAGGGTGCACGGTCAGTTCCGGCCTTGTTGTGGGGTGCACCGGGGACTCAGGATCGGGATGACCCTGGCGCGCCGGATTGACGCGTTGCTTTATGGAATGACATGAAAAGTATTTGACAGCAGCTTGTAATGTTTTTCGGCAAGCTGTTGTCATCGTGTTTCGACCGGAGCATCGCGACGTGACATGGGCGTTGCGCTACGCAATTGCAGCGCGTTTGCCGCGATCGCAGCCAATCGCGAGACCAGATAAAGATAGAGAAATTGCTTGGTTAGCGGCAACGCGGCTGCACGCTATCGTATGAGCTCCTGACTATCCGACGACCTCGTGTCGATCGTTCATGAGCACTCTCGTCGTTGACACCACGCCACTCGATCCCCGCGCGCAACCGCTGCTCGACGCGCTGCTGCACGAATACGCGACCCGCTACGAAGATTATCGAAAGGACGGCGGCGCGGCCGCCGCGCAGGAGATGGCGCGCTATCCGGCCGACCTGTTCGCACCGCCGCACGGCGCATTCATTCTGCTGATTCGCGACGGCGAGACGATCGGCGGCGGCGCGTTCAAGCGCTACGACGCGCGTACCGCGGAACTCAAACGCATCTGGACGCGCGACGATCTGCGCCGCCAGGGACTCGCGCGACAGGTCGTGCGGGAACTGGAAGCGCGTGCGCTCGCGCAGGGCTACTCGCGCATCTATCTGACTACCGGTTTCAAGCAGCCCGAAGCATGGGCGCTTTACGAACGCACCGGCTATACGAAGTTGTTCGATACCGCGTTGCCTCCCGAAGCGCACGTGCATCTTCGCTTCGGCAAGAACCTGCTCGCGCCGCAACGCATCGACACGCTCGACGACCTGCGCGCGAAAGACGCCGATCTGGTTGTCCGCTAAACGCCGCACTCCTATCTCCTCACACTTCGACGGATATCTCATGAAAACAGGTCTGCAGTTGTCGTCGCTCGTATTGGCGGCCATGTTCTATGTCAGCGGCAACGCGTTTGCCGCGACGGGCTTCGATCTGAGCCCCGACCAGCACGGCCGCGTGCGCGCCGAACAGGATGCAGCCGCGGCCAAGGCGGTACCCGCCAACTTCCCGTTCGTCGCGAAAGACGAACTGACCGTCGGCATCGTCGTCGCGCATCCGCCGATCAGCACCTATGCCACCGATGCGAAGACCGTGGTGGGCTTCGATCCCGATCTCGCGCAACTCGTCGCGGACAGCCTCGGCCGCAAGCTCAATGTCGTGATCCTCGCGTGGCCGGACTGGCCGCTCGCGCTCGCTTCCGGCAAGGTCGACGCGGTGATTTCGAACGTGACCGTGACCGAGGAGCGCAAGGCCAAGTTCGACTTCTCGACCTACCGGCGCGACGAGGTCGGCTTCTTCGTGAAGACCGACAGCCCGATCAGATCGATCCGCGAACCCAAGGATGTCGCGGGCCTGCGCGTGATTACCGACGCCGGCACGAACCAGGAAAAGATCCTGCTCGAATGGGACAAGCAGAACGTCGCGCATGGATTGAAGCCGATCCAGGTGCAGTACTACGACGACGATGCGGTCAAATCGGTGGCGCTGCAATCGGGGCGTGCCGACGCGATCTTCAGCGTCAACGCGGCGCTGCTGTACGACTCGGCCACGCATGGCAAGACGCGCCAGGTGGGCACCGTCAGCGGCGGTTGGCCGCGTACCGCCGAAGTCGCGGTGACGACGCGCCGCGGCAGCGGTCTCGCCGCGCCGGTAACGATCGCGCTGAACGATCTGATCGGCAAAGGCCAGTATCGCGCGGTGCTCGAGCGCTGGAATCTCGGCTCCGAAGCGATCGACAAGGCCGCGACCAATCCTCCGGGATTGCCGAAATCCTGAGTGCGTCAGCGCTTTTTCTCTTTCTTCGTCGATCTGCCATCCCATGACCTTTTCGCTATCGCTGCTGGATAAAAGCCCGATTGCCGCGGGTGCGAGCGCGGCCGAGGCGTTGCGCTTCACGGTGTCGCTCGCGAAGCGCGCCGAAGCGCTCGGGTTCAAGCGCTTCTGGATCGCCGAGCATCACGGCGCGCCCAACCTCGCGAGTTCGGCGCCGGAGATCGTCGTCTCGCATGTGCTCGCACATACGTCGCGGATTCGCGTCGGCTCGGGCGGTGTGATGTTGCAGCACTACAGCCCGTTCAAGGTCGCGGAGACCTTCAGGCTGCTCGCGGCGCTCGCACCCGGGCGCGTCGATCTCGGCATCGGCAAGGCGCCCGGCGGACTGCCGCAGACCACCCGCGCGCTGCAATGGCTGCACGACAAGAAGAGCAAGCCCGGCTTCAACACGCAGTTCGCGCAACTCGATGCGTTTCTCGGCGCCGGCGTCGAACCGGACCATGCGCTCGCCGGCGCGCTCGCGTTTCCGGCTCCGCCGACGCTGCCTGAGCGCATTCTGCTCGGAGGCAGTCCGGATAGCGCGGCGCTCGCGGCAAAGCAGGGCTGGCAGTTCTGCTACGCCGGACACTTCAACGGCGACGAGGCGAACATCGAGCGCACCGTGCAGACGTACCGCGATGTGAGCGGCCGTGCGCCGTTGCTCGCACTGTACGCGGTCGCCGCGGCGACGCGCGACGAAGCCGAGCGGCTCACCGGGCCGCTGCGCATCTTCAGGCTGCAACTGGCTAGCGGCCAAAGCCTGAATCTGGCGACGCCCGAAGCCGCGGAAGAATACGCGCGCCAGGCGGGCGCGAGCGGCTACACGATCGAAGAGCGCCATCCGCACGTCGTCAAGGGCACGGCCGACGATGTCCGCGACCAGCTCGACGCCTTGAGCCGCCGCTACGGCATCGACGAATTCGTCATCGATTCGCCGTTGCAACACTATCCGGCGCGCCTGCGCTCGGTCGAGATGCTCGGCAGCACGATCGAGCCGGCCTACGCGTGATCTCTCCAACGAACACTCAACGATTGGCGGACTATCCGATGAGCCATCGCAAACTCAATTTCGGCATCATGCTGCAGGGCGCCGGCAGCCATATGAATTCGTGGAAGCACCCGGCCGGGCCCGCCGATGCGAGCGTGAACCTCAACTTCTTCGTCGATACGGTGCGCAAGGCCGAGGCACACGGCATCGCGTTCGCGTTCGTCGCCGATGGTCTGTACATCAACGAGAAATCGATTCCGCACTTTCTGAACCGCTTCGAACCGATCTCGATCCTGTCGGCGCTCGCGACGGTCACGTCGAAGATCGGGCTTGCGGGCACCGTATCGACGTCGTATAGCGATCCGTTCACCGTCGCGCGCCAGTTCGCGTCGCTCGATCTGATCAGCGGCGGGCGCGCGGGCTGGAACGTCGTCACGACGCCGCTCGAAGGCACCGCGAAGAACTACGGCGGCTCGCACCCCGAGCATGCGCTGCGCTACGAGATCGCCGACGAATACCTGAGCGTCGCGCAAGGCCTGTGGGATAGCTGGGACGACGACGCGTTCGTGCGCGACCGCGAGCGCGGCGTGTTCTTCGAACGCGACCGTCTGCACACGCTCGATCACGAGGGCAAGTTCTTCCATGTGGCGGGGCCGCTCAATATTCAGCGCTCGGCGCAGGGTCAGCCGGTGATTTTCCAGGCGGGCTCGTCGGATGCCGGCATCGCGCTCGCCGGCAAATACGCGGACGCGGTGTTCACGCATTCGGTGTCGATCGAAGAAACCCGCGCGTTCGCGCAGCGCGTGAAAGACAGCGCGGTCGAACACGGCAGAAGCCGCGACGACGTGAAGATCTTCCCCGGCATCAGCCCGATCGTCGGCGCGACACACGAGGAAGCGGAAGCGAAATACCGCGCGATTCGCGAGCTATTGACGATCGACGAAGCGCTCGCGTATCTCGGCCGTTATTTCGATCACCACGACTTCACGCAGTATCCGCTCGACCAACCGTTCCCCGAGCTAGGAGAGATCGGCCGCAACAGTTTCCGTTCGACCACCGACCGCATCAAGGCCGAAGCGCGCAGCAAGGGTTCGACATTGCGTGAGGTCGCGCTCGAAGTCGCCACGCCGCGCACGCATTTTCTCGGCACGCCCGCGCAGATCGCGGACGAACTGATCCGCTGGCTCGACGCCGGCGCAGCCGACGGTTTCATCCTCGGCTTCGCGGTGCAGGCGCAGGGCCTGGACGATTTCGTGCGCTACGTGGTCCCTGAACTCGAACGACGCGGGCGCTATGAGCGCACGTTGACGGGATCGACGCTGCGCGATCATCTCGGCTTGCCGCGCAAGGCGAGCCGCTATGCGGTGGCGGCAGGGTTGGCAAACCCGGCAGACACGGCCAACGCGGCTGCCGTGGCCTGAAAGCGCGGAGCAGACGACGATGAACGACACCGCTGAACTCGCGAATCCGCAACTCGCCGCCGCGCACGCCGACACGTTGCGCGAGCGCGCCGACTATCGCATCGTGCCCGCGAAAAACCGCGCACGCCTCGCCGGCACCGTGGCGGCCGTGGCGCTGATCGGCATCGTGCTCGAATCGGTCTTGGGCAATCCGCGCTGGGGGTGGAATGTCTTCGCGGAATGGTTTCTGTCCGAGCCAGTATTGTCCGGGCTCGGCCGCACGCTGCTGTTGACCGCGCTCGGCGCGGCGTTCGGCTTCGCGCTCGGCATTCCGATTGCGCTCGCGCGCGTATCGCGTTCGCCGCTGCTCGCGGGCTGCGCGTGGGCGTTCGTGTGGCTGTTCCGCTCGATTCCGCTGATCGTGCTGCTGTTGATCCTGAACAATCTCGGTTATCTGTACGAGACGGTGCACCTCGGTGTGCCGTTCACGAGCCTCGTCGTTCTCGATGTGCCGACCACCGAGCTGATCAGCCCGTTTCTCGCCGCGGTGCTCGGCCTGACGCTCAATCACGCGGCGTTTTCGGCGGAAGTGATTCGCGGCGGCATTCAGTCGGTCGACCACGGTCAGCTCGAAGCGGCCGCCGCGCTCGGCTTGCCGCGCGAGCGCCAGGCCCGGCGCATCGTGCTGCCGCAGGCGATGCGCGCGATCCTACCCACCGCGTTCAACGATCTGATCGCGCTCGCGAAGGGCTCGTCGATGGTCTATGTGCTCGCGATGCCGGAGTTGTTCTACACCGTGCAGATCATCTATCGACGCAATCTGGAAGTGATTCCGCTGCTGATGGTCGCGACGGTCTGGTATCTGATCATTCTGATCGTGTTGTCGGCGATACAGGTTTATGTGGAGCGATATTTCTCGCGCGGCGTCAGGCGTAGCGCGGTGCCGTCCGCTTTCGGCGCGCTGCTGAAAAGCGTGGGTATTGCGCGCGGTGGCGGCGTTGCGCCCGCCGAGCCGCTTGGAGAAGCAAAAGACAATGCACGTGCAGGCGCCTCCCTGGATCAACGCTGGGCCGATCAACGCGACGGCGCGCGCATCACGATCCAGCAGGTATCGAAGAGTTTCGGCACGCTGAAGGTGCTCGACAACGTGTCGCTGACGCTGCGCCCCGGCAGTGTCACCGTGATTCTCGGCCAATCGGGCTCGGGCAAATCGACACTGCTGCGCACGATCAATCATCTGGAGCGCGTGGACGGTGGACTGATCGACATCGACGGCGAACTGATCGGCTATCGACGCGATGGGGATACGTTGTATGAGCTCAAGGAGACAGAGATCCTGCGACGCCGCGTCGAGGTCGGCATGGTGTTTCAGAGCTTCAATCTGTTCCCGCATCTGACCGTGCTGGAAAACATCATCGAGGCGCCGGTCGCGTTGGGACGTCTGTCGCGCGCGGAAGCGGAGAGTCTTGCGCTGAGTCTGCTCGCGCGTGTCGGTCTCGAAGCGAAGGCGCATGCGTGGCCGCGTCAGTTGTCGGGCGGGCAGCAGCAGCGCGTGGCGATTGCGCGCGCGCTGGCGCTGAAACCGAAGGTGCTGCTGTTCGACGAGCCGACTTCGGCGCTCGATCCCGAACTCGTCAACGAAGTGCTCGACGTGATCAAGGCGCTCGCGCGTTCCGGCACGACGATGGTGATCGTCACGCACGAGATCGGCTTTGCGCGCGAAGTGGCCGACACGATCGTGTTCATGGATCGCGGACGCGTGATCGAGTCGGGCCCGCCCGCGCAAGTATTGAACGAACCGCGCCATGCGCGCACGCGCGAGTTTCTGTCGCGTGTCCTATGATTGCAGACTGATCCCTATCAATGACCAATCGACGTCAATTCATTCTGGCCGGTACGGCGCTCGGCGCGCTGCTCGTGCGCAATGCGCTCGACGTAGCACATGCGGCGCAGGCGCCGCACGGCACGGTGGACCTGAGTCCCGAGCAGCCGGGACGCATTCGCGTGCCGAAGAATCCGGCAGCGATCGCGGCTATCGGCAATCACTACCGCTTTGCGAACGACGGCAACCTCACGGTCGCGATTTCGCCGCATCTGCCGCCGACCGCGACCTATGCGACCGATGCGCATACCGTCGTCGGTTCCGATGCCGACTACGCCCAACTGATCGCCGATTCGCTCGGATTGAAGCTGAACCTCGTGCCGATCGCATGGGCCGACTGGCCGCTCGGCCTCACCTCGGGCAAGTACGACGCGGTGATCTCGAACGTCGGCGTCACGGAGCAGCGCAAGGAGAAGTTCGATTTCACGACGTACCGGCAAGGACTGCACGGCTTCTACGTGAAAACCGCGAGTCCGATCAGGAAGATCGCTCAGCCGCCGGATATTGCGGGCCTCCGCCTTATTACGACCTCGGGCACGAACCAGGAAAAGATCATCCTCGAATGGAACCGGCAGAACGTCGCGAAGGGTTTGAAGCCGGTCGAGTTCCAGTACTTCGACGATGACGCCGCGAGCCGCATTGCGTTGCTATCGGGCCGCGCCGACGTCGTATTCAATCCGAACGCGCCGCTTGCCTACGATGCGGCCACTACCGGCGCGATCCGCGAGGTGGGTACGCTGAACGCCGGCTGGCCGGCGCGCGCGGATGTGGCGATCGCCACCCGCAAGGGCAGCGGCTTGATGGATGCGCTGACGGTCGCGACGAACGGACTGATCGCGAATGGCGCCTATCGGCGCTCGCTTGCGCACTGGGGCATCGAGTCGGAAGCGTTGGCGCGCTCCGAAAGCAATCCACCGGGTCTGCCGAAGTTCTGATGCGCCGAAAGACATTGCAGCATCGGGTTTATCACTCCAGCAGATAACCGTATCGGATTTGCTTCGTTGGCATCGCGCGCGCGGGCCGGTACATTCGTCGCACTGACCGCGCCGTTAGGCGCCCGCTGAACAGTTTCGACGAAGAGACGCCTGTGACGACTACCGCCGCTGCTTTTACCGCTCCCGCTACTGCGACGCAATCCTTCGAGATTCGCGCGTTCGATGCGCCGCTCGGCGCCGAAGTGCTCGGCCTCGATCTCGGCCAGCCGCTCGGCGACGACGATTTCGCGCGCATCCACCGCGCGCATCTGGACCACCACGTTCTCGTGTTTCGCGACCAGCGCATCACGCCGGAGCAGCAGATCGCGTTCAGCCGCCGCTTTGGCCCGCTGCAGATTCACGTGCTGCATCAGTTTGGCCTGGCAGGTTATCCCGAGGTGCTGGTCGTATCGAACGTGATCGAGAACGGCAAGCCGATCGGTCTCGGCGATGCCGGCCACTACTGGCACTCCGACCTGTCGTACAAGGAAAAGCCGAGCCTCGGCTCGTTGCTGCACGCGCAGGAGTTGCCGGCCGAAGGCGGCGATACGCTGTTCGCGAACATGCACCTGGCGTGGGATACGTTGCCCGCGCATCTGCGCAGCGCGGTGGAAGGACGCAGCGCGGAGCACACGTACCTGGCCAAATACGCGGAGTTGCAGAAGCGCAGCCCGTGGCGGCCGAATCTGTCGGCCGAGCAGATCGCGCAGGTGAAGCCGGTGGTGCATCCGATCGTGCGTACGCATCCGGAGACGGCACGCAAGGCGCTGTTCGTCAGCGAGCACTTCACGACGCGCGTGATCGGTTTGCCGGAAGACGAGAGCCGCGCCTTGCTCGACGAGCTGTTCGCGCACAGCGTGCGGCCCGAGCATCTGTACCGGCATCGATGGGCCGAGCACGACATGGTGTTCTGGGACAACCGCTCGTTGATGCACCTCGCCGCCGGCACGCCCGACCACCTGCGCCGCACGCTGTATCGCACGACGATCGAGGGCGACGTGCCACGCTGAGCGACGCTTTCCATCACAACGACACCGTCACACCGCACGCCGACTGGAGTTTCAATGCTGAGCCGATTTCACCCGACCGCCGCACGGCCGTCGTTTGTCCGCCGTTTGACGGCACTACTGCTGAGTCTGTCGATGGGCGCCGTCGTCAGCGCTCCCGCGCATGCCGAGGGCGAGATTCGCGTGGCCGAGCAGTTCGGCATCGTGTATCTGCTGCTGAACGTGGCGCGCGATCAGCATTTCATCGAAAGCGAAGGACGCAAGCAGGGCCTCGACATCAAGGTCGATTGGGTCAAGCTGTCGGGCGGCGCGGCGGTCAACGATGCGTTGCTGTCGGGCGCGGTCGATATCGCCGGCGCGGGCGTCGGCCCGCTGCTGACGATCTGGGATCGCACGCACGGCAAGCAGAACGTGAAGGGCGTCGCGTCGCTCGGCAATCTGCCGTACTACCTGGTCAGCAACAATCCCGACGTGAAGACGATCGCTGACTTCACGCAGAAGGACCGCATCGCGCTGCCGGCGGTCAACGTGTCGGTGCAATCGCGCGTGCTGCAATACGCGGCGGCGAAGCGCTGGGGCGACAAGGAATACAACCGGCTCGACAAGTACACGCAGGCGTTGCCGCATCCGGACGCGGCCGCGGCGATCATCGCGGGTGGCACTGAAATCACCGGGCATTTCGGCAATCCGCCGTTCCAGGAGCAGGAACTGGCCGGCAATCCGAAGGCGCATATCGTGCTCAATTCGTACGATGTACTCGGCGGCCCGAGCTCGGCGACGGTCCTCTATGCGACCGAAAAATTCCGCCATGACAACCCGAAGACGTATCGCGCGTTCGTCGATGCGCTCGCCGATGCGGCGAAGTACATCAATGCGAATCCGCAGGGCGCGGCCGATATCTATATCCGCACCAATCAGTCGAAGATCGATCGCGACCTGCTCGTGAAAGTCATCACGAACCCGCAGGTGCAGTTCAAGATCGTGCCGCAGAACACCTTCGGGCTCGCGCAGTTCATGTATCGCGTCGGCGCGATCAGGAACGAGCCGTCGTCGTGGAAGGACTATTTCTTCGACGATCCGGCGACGGCGGCGGGGAGCTGAGCATGACGTTGAGCGTTTTCGTGGCGCTGCGCGGTACGCGGCAACACTCGCCGGTCGATCCGGTTCACTCGCAGGGAGCGCTTTGATGGTGGCCAATCCCACGCTTCTGTTTCCCGACGACGCCGCACGGAAAGCCGCGGCAACCAGCGGCAAACTGCTCGCGGTCGAGAACGTCAACCTCGAGTACCGCACACGCGAGCGGATCGTGCGCGCGACGCACGACGTCAGCTTCGACGTCTACGGCGGCGACCGCTTCGTGCTGCTCGGGCCGTCCGGTTGCGGCAAGTCGACGCTGCTGAAGGCGGTGGCCGGTTTCATCGAGCCGAGCGCGGGCAGCATTTCGCTCGACGGTCAGCGGGTGCGCGGACCGGGCGCCGATCGCATCGTCGTGTTTCAGGAGTTCGACCAGTTGCCGCCGTGGAAGACGGTCGTGCAGAACGTCGCGTTTCCGCTCCGAGTCGCGAAGAAACTGTCGAAGGCCGAAGCTCGTGAACGCGCGCTGCATTACCTCGACAAGGTCGGGCTCGCAGCGTTCGCGCACGCGTATCCGCACACGTTGTCGGGCGGCATGAAACAGCGCGTCGCGATCGCGCGTGCGCTCGCGATGCAGCCGCGCGTGCTGCTGATGGACGAACCGTTCGCCGCGCTCGACGCGCTGACGCGCCGCAAGATGCAGGAAGAACTGCTGCGGCTATGGGAAGAGGTGAACTTCACGCTGCTGTTCGTCACGCATTCGATCGAAGAGGCGCTGGTGGTCGGCAACCGGATTCTGCTGCTGTCGCCGCATCCGGGCCGCGTGCGCGCGGAACTGAACAGCCATCAATATTCGCAGGACAGCTTCGGCCGCGCCGATTTTCAGCGCAGCGTCGCGCGGATTCATCACCTGCTGTTCGAACAGACGGAGACAGTGCAATGAGTACCCCTGTCACGTTGCTGCCGCCCGTGCGCGACGAATACGAACGTCCGCTCGAAGCACCCGGCGACCTCGCGATCGAAGCGCCGTTGCCAGCGGCTAGGCAGATCTTCGCGCACGGTTGGCTGCGCAAGACACTGATCGCACTCGTGCTAATCGCCGCGTGGGAAATCGCCGCGCGCGGGATCAACAACGACCTGCTGCTGCCGACCTTCGGCGCGACCCTGAGCGCGTTCGTGCAAGGCGTGTGGTCTGGCGAACTGCTCGCGAAGACGGCGGTATCGATGTCCGTGCTGCTGCGCGGCTATCTGCTCGGCGCCGCGTTTGCGTTCGTGCTGACATCGCTCGCGGTGTCGACGCGCGTGGGCCGCGATCTGCTGTCGATGCTGACAGCGATGTTCAACCCGCTGCCGTCCATCGCGTTGCTGCCGCTCGCGTTGCTGTGGTTCGGGCTAGGCACTGGCAGCCTGCTGTTCGTGCTCGTGCATGCGGTGCTGTGGCCGCTCGCGCTCAATACCTATTCCGGCTTTCAGTCGGTTCCCGCGACGCTGAAGATGACCGGACGCAATTACGGTCTGACGGGTCTGCGGCATGTGTTGCTGATCCTCGTGCCGGCGGCGCTGCCGTCGATCCTGGCCGGCCTGCGCGTGGGCTGGGCGTTTGCATGGCGCACGCTGATCGCCGCGGAACTCGTATTCGGCGCGAGTTCGGGCAGCGGCGGGCTGGGCTGGTACATCTTTCAGAATCGCAACGAGCTGTATACGGATCGCGTTTTCGCGGGGCTCGCGGCCGTGATCGTGATCGGTCTGCTGGTCGAGCATCTCGTGTTCGATACGCTCGAACGCGTGACCGTGCGGCGCTGGGGCGTGCAGCAGTAGCGCGTTGCGTCGGCTCGAATGCGCGCTTCGCGGCGTCGGCGCGGGCGCTTGCGGCGCGGCGCGCTTAGCTGTCGGATCGCATCCTGCGTTCGGGTGCAAATATCCGGTTGCGTCCGTCGCTGTCGTGAACTACAAATGTAAGGCTACGCGCTGGCTCGATTTTTGGCGGGCCGGACTTTCGTTCAGAACGACAGGGAGAGTGCCGTCATGGGAATGCGCCCCGATCCTACCTTTCATGCATCGCCGAAGCTCGCGATGGATGCGCCTGCGGAAGAATACGCGTACACGGTGCTGCTAAGTCCGGATTCCTCGCAGCCCGACGCGCTCGCCGTGATCGACGTGAAGCCCGGTTCGCCGACCTATAGCCAGGTGGTCCACACGGTGCCGGTGCCGAACAAGGGCGACGAATTTCATCACTTCGGCTGGAACGCGTGTTCGTCCGCGTTGTCGCCATTGACGGGCCACGCATTTCTCGAGCGACGCTATCTGATCATTCCGGGCATGCGCTCGTCGCGCATCTATATCGTCGATACGAAGCCGCATCCGACCCAGGCGAAGATTCACAAGATCATCGAGCCAGAGGAAATCTTCCGCAAGACCGGCTATTCGCGTCCGCACACCGTGCATTGCGGACCGGAGGGCATCTACGTGAGCACGCTCGGCGGTGGCGGCAAGGACGGCACCGACGGGCCGCCCGGAATCTTCATCATGGATTGCCAAACGTTCGAGGTGTTGGGACGCTGGGAAATCGAGCGCGGCGCGCAAGAAAAGCATTACGACTTCTGGTGGAATCTGCCGCGCGATTACATGGTGTCGACCGAATGGGCGCTGCCGCCGCAATTCGAAAACGGCATCGTGCCTGAAGACCTGCTTTCGAACAAATATGGCCACCGCGTGCACTTCTGGGATCTGCGCGCAAGGCGCAACGTGCAGACGCTCGATCTCGGCGCGAACCATCAGATGGCGCTCGAAGTGCGGCCCGCGCACGATCCGAGCCGCGAGTACGGATTTATCGGCGTCGTGGTCGATACCACGAATCTGGAAGGGTCGATCTGGACCTGGTGGCGCGAAGGCGGCCACTTCCACATCGAAAAGACCGCGACCATTCCGCCGGAGCCCGCCCACGCCGACGAGTTGCCGCCGTTGCTGCAAGGTTTCGGCGCGGTGCCGCCGCTCGTCACCGATATCGATCTTTCGATCGACGACAAATTCCTCTACGTCTCGTGCTGGGGCACCGGCGAGATGCGCCAATACGACGTGACCGAACCGCGCAAGCCGAAATTGACGGGCTCGGTGCGCATTGGCGGCATCGAACGCTGTACGCCGCATCCGAACGGCAAGGCTTTCGCCGGCGGTCCGCAGATGGTCGAGATCAGTCGCGATGGCAAGCGCGTCTACTGGACCAACTCGCTCTATTCGACGTGGGACGACCAGTTCTATCCGGACGGTGTGCCCGGCGTGCAAGTGATGGCGCATGCCGATCCGAATGGCGGTCTCAAACTCGTCGAAGATTACTTCGTCGAATTTCCCGCTGGCTATCGCGCGCACCAGATCCGTCTCGAAGGCGGCGACTGTTCTACCGATTCTTTCTGCTATCCGTCGGTGGGCGTTTGAGCGGCTCGGTGTCGCCGCAAGCGGCACTGTGGCTCGCCGTCGTCGCGAGCGGCGTGTACCACGGGCTCAATCCGGCAATGGGGTGGCCGCTCGCGGTGTCGAACGCGCTGATGCAGCGGCGCTCGCAAGCGCTGGTCGTCGCGCTTCTTTACCTCGCGGCCGGGCACGCGCTCGCGATACTGCTGATGATGCTGCCGTTCGCGATGCTAGTGAGCTTGCTTGCGTGGCAGCGTCAGATGCAGATCGGCGCGAGTTTGCTGGTGATCGGCTTCGGTCTGGTGTTGCTGATGCGCCGCCGTCATCCGCGCGTGCTGGCGAGAATTCCGCCGTCTCGGCTCGCGCTATGGTCGTTCGCGGTGGCGATCGCGCACGGGGCCGGCTTGATGCTGGTGCCGATCTATCTCGGCCTGTGCCGCGCCGACGCCATGGACAGCGCGCACCAAGCCGCCCAGGCTCTGATCGAAACGAGTCTGCGCATGGCGCTGTCGGTCTCCGCGGTGCATGCGGCGACGATGACGATCGCCGGCGGCGTGCTCGCGTGGCTCGTTTATCGCTATCTCGGACTCAGGTTCGTGTCGCGCAGCTGGTTCAATCTCGATGCGGTGTGGGCGTCGAGTCTGATTCTGGTGGGGGGTGTGTCGCTGGCGTTGAATGCGTCGGCGACGGGTGTTTCCGGGTGATTTCGACGAACTCGCGGGCACAGCGTATGCTGCGCAGTTTCGGTGCAGGAACGCCATTGCGTGCGGGTCCTGATTTTTCCTTTCGTCATCTACACCCGGAGAAGATCATGCCGCTGAAGAAAGGTACATCGAAAGAGACGGTGTCGCACAACATCAAGACCGAGTCGAAGCATGGCAAGCCGCACAAGCAGGCTGTCGCGATCGCATTGAACCAGGCGCGCAAGTCGGGCGCGAAGATTCCGAAGAAGAACGAGAAATAAGCTGCTTCGGCACGCGCGGTCGTACCCATGACCGACAAACCGCAGAAAAAGCGCGCGCATGGCGACGCGCAATCCGAGCCAGCGGATGTCGAACCCGATCAGCATCCGGCGAAGCTCGGCGATTGCCGCCGCTGCGCGCTCTGGCGCAATGCGACTCAGGCCGTGCCCGGCGAAGGGCAGCGGCATGCGTCGATCGTGCTGGTCGGCGAGCAGCCCGGTGACATGGAAGACCTGCAGGGCAAGCCCTTCGTCGGGCCGGCCGGCGCGTTGCTGGACCGAGCGCTCGAAGAAGCCGGCGTCAAGCGTAACGACGTATACGTGACGAACGCGGTCAAGCATTTCAAGTGGATTGCTCGCGGCAAGCGTCGTTTGCATAAAACGCCCGCTCAGCGCGAAGTCGAAGCATGCAGCTACTGGCTCGAACAGGAACTCGACATGCCGGATGTGCGCGTGGTCGTCGCACTCGGGGCGACCGCGCTGAAAGCGGTTGTCGACGATCCGCACGCGCGTTTGCAGGACGCGTTCGACAAAACGCTCGAACGCGGCGAGAAGCGTGTGGTCGCGACGTACCATCCATCGTATGCGCTGCGCGCGCCGGACCCTGAAACCCGTCGCGAGGTGTACGAGCGCATCGTCGCGGCGCTGCGCACCGCGCAGAAGCTGGCCCACGGCGGCAAGCGATCAGGGTAATGCTGGCGCTTGCGTCGCTTGCACTCCGAGGTCTTTCATCAATCGTTGCGCGTCGAACGGCGCCCGCGCTTTTACGTCATTGTCGAAGTAGCAGTAGACGTCTCGCGTGGCCCGGCGGCGCGGCGCGAGTTGCGGCGCGATCAATCGCGCGTCGGCCGGTTGTGAGCCGCCGCGCCATGCATCGATTCGCTCGGCCCATCGTTGCAGAGCTTCGTCCCCATATGAACCCGAGTATTTGGCTTCGCTGCCGTGCAGGCGGATGTAGACAAAGTCCGCCGTCAGATCTTCGGCGACGGGCCACGGTTCGGTGGAATCGGAAACGACGAGCCCGACGCCGTATTGCCGCAGCAAGGCCACGAACGCCGGATCGACGAAGCTCGCGTGGCGCACTTCGACCGCGTGACGCAACACCCGCTTGCGATCGATGTCGACGTAGGGCGTCTTGACGCGCTTATCGTGTTGACTGGCGAGCGCCGCTGCGCTCGCGGTGTCGGGCGGCAACACCTGCAGAAAGCGTTCCATTGCGTCGGGCTCGAATCGGAAGGACGGCGGAAATTGCCACAGGATCGGACCGAGCTTTTCGTTCAACGCGAGCATGCCCTGCGCGAAGAAGTTCGCGATGCCGACGCGCGCGCTCGCATCGCGAAACCGCAGCATATGAGTCAGATAGCGCGCGCCTTTGATGCCAAACACGAAGCCGTCAGGCGTTTGCGCATACCAACGCTGCCAGCTATCGAGCGATTGGAGGCTGTAATGCGTGCCGTTGATTTCTATCGTGCCGAATCGCGCCGACGCGTACTGCAATTCCGCTGCATGTTTCAGATCCTCGGGATAAAAGCTGCCGCGCCAACCTTGATAGCGCCAGCCGGAAATGCCGATGCGCGCATCGCCGGCCTTCTTCGTTCGGGCGTCGAGTGTGGCGTGCGTCATTGAATACGCGCGATTTCCTTCGCGACCGAGGCCGGGCTGTCGAAATTGTGATCGGGCAGACGGTCGACCAGATCGACGATGTCGGTATTCGCGTGGTTCTTGCGCGCCTGCGCGACCAGCTTTTCGCGCGTGGTCGGGTAATTCACGCCACTGAGTGCCTTTTCGATGTCAGCGGGATTCGGCTGGCCGGGATGACGATGATCCTGGGAATGAGCGGGGTGCTGTGACATGGTTCCTCCTTGAATGAGTACATCACGACTGCGCGCCTATCGTTAGGTGTCGCATATGTCGTGCCGCGGCTCGGGGGCTCGTTGAGGAACGCGGCTTGCGGTCAGCCGGAAAACGCAGCGCCGCTGACACACGACCTTTCAAGGAGAAGGCTCATCATGAGCACGATGCTCGCTTATCGCATTCACAGCTTCGGCGGTCCCGAGGTGTTCAAGGCCGAGGAGATCGAGATCCCCGAGCCAGGCGCCGGCCAGGTGCTGGTGCGCGTGCGCGCGGCCGGCGTCAATCCGGTCGACCTGAAGACACGCGCGGGCCAGTACCCGTTGATCCGCGAAGAACAGATGCCCTATACGCTGGGGCGCGATTTTTCCGGTGTGGTCGAACGGGTCGGCGAGGGCGCCGCGCAATGGCGCGCGGGCGAGCAGGTGTATGGCTTCGTTGGCCAGGGGCAGGGTGCGTACGCGGAATTCGTCGTCGTGCCCGCGAGTGCGCTAGCGCATGCGCCGGAAAAACTGGACGCGGGGACCGCGGGCGCCGTGCCGCTCGCCGCGTTGACCGCGTGGCAGGGCCTGTTCGAGCACGGCTGCCTCGAAGCGGGCTGCCGGGTGCTGATTCACGCGGGCGCGGGCGGCGTTGGACATTTCGCCGTGCAGTTCGCGAGGCAGAAGGGCGCGCAAGTGTACGCGACGGCGTCCGGCGACGGCATCGAGTTCGTGCGCTCGCTCGGCGCGGATCGCGTGATCGACTATCACGCGCAGCGTTTCGAAGACGTCGCGCGAGATATGGACCTCGTGTTCGATCTGGTCGGCGGCGATACGCAGCGCCGCTCTTGGTCGGCGGTCGCGACCGGCGGCGCGCTGATCTCGACGCTCAACGAGCCGTCGCAGACCGAGGCCTCGAGTCATGGCGCGCGGGCCGCGCGTTATACCGCGCGGCCCGATGGGCGGCAATTGACTGAGATCGCGTCGTTGATCAATAACGGCAGCGTGCGTGTCGTGGTCGCCGAACGGTTTTCGTTCGATGCCACGGCCAGGGCGCTGGAACGGCTCGCGAAAGGCCACGTGCGCGGCAAGATCGTGGTGGACATCGCGCCGTAGCACGGACCGCGCGCCGGATGCCAGCGGGCTAGTCCGGAGTCGCGTCGTCGCTCGCACTGCGCAGCGGCGCGCGGCTCTGGTCGTTATTCAGATGCACGAACTTTCTCAATAGCCTCAATAGCTCTCGCGCATCCTCGTCGCCCATGCCGTCGAGCAGGCCGTGATTGAGCGCGTTGACGCCGGGGATCAATTCATCGAGCAACTGCTCTCCTGCCGGCGTCAGTAACAGACGACGCTGGCGGCGCGGCAGAACTTCGCGCACGATCCAGCCTTTCGCTTCGAGCCGCACCGCGATATCGGCGGTGGTCGACGTGTCGAGACCGACTCGCTGCGCGAGCGTGACCTGATCGAGTCCGGGCAATTCCTGCAGCATTCTGAGCACCGCATATTGCACGGGCGTCACCTCGCGCCCGATCAGATCATGAAACATGGACACGGAAATCTGATGCGCGCGTCGGATCAGATGGCCGGGCTGGTCGTATAGATCGATGCTGATCGCGGAAGTGCTGGTATCGGTTGAAGTGACCATATTAGTTCTGAAAACCTCGTGCCTTTTCGTCGCGAATGGAAATGGCAAATTGATCTTCGTGTTACCTGATTGAAAGTTGGTCTAGGGGAAAACCTTCATTTAATCATTAAAGGCACATTGAGTACACTGAATCTCAATGAGTGGACTGAATGAAGTGCGCGAACTGACAACAAGGAGTGAGACTGACATGTTTCCCAAAAACGCGTGGTACGTCGCATGTATGCCCGATGAAGTCGCGGATAAGCCGCTCGGCCGGCAGATCTGCGGTGAGCCGATGGTTTTCTATCGCAACGCGGAAGGCGCCGTAGTGGCGCTCGAAGACTTCTGTCCGCATCGCGGCGCGCCGCTGTCGCTCGGTTTCGTGCGCGACGGCACGCTCGTGTGCGGCTATCACGGACTCGAAATGGGCTGTCAGGGCAAGGCGACCGGCATGCCGGGCCAACGCGTCAACGGCTTTCCGTCGATTCGCAGCTATCCCGTGATCGAGCGCTATGGCTTCGTCTGGGTATGGCCCGGCGATGCGGCGCAGGCCGATGCCGCCAAACTGCATCATCTGGAATGGGCCGAGAGTGCCGAATGGGCATATGGCGGTGGTCTTTATCACATTCGCTGCGATTACCGGCTGATGATCGACAACCTGATGGATCTGACGCACGAGACCTATGTGCACGCGAACAGCATCGGGCAAAAGGAAATCGACGAAGCCGCGCCGAAAACCGTGGCCGAAGGCGATACCGTGCGCACGAGCCGTTTCATGGAAAACGTCGCGGCGCCGCCGTTCTGGAAGATGGCGTTGCGCGGCAATGGTCTCGCCGACGACGTGCCCGTCGACCGCTGGCAGATCTGCCACTTCACGCCGCCGAGTCACGTGCTGATCGAGGTGGGCGTCGCTCATGCCGGGCATGGCGGCTATCACGCGCCCGCTGACAAGAAGGCGTCGTCGATCGTGGTGGATTTCATTACGCCGGAAACCGAAACGTCGATCTGGTATTTCTGGGGCATGGCGCGCAATTTCCGTCCCGACGATGCCGCGCTGACCGCCAGCATCCGCGAAGGGCAGGGCAAGATCTTCAGCGAAGATCTGGAGATGCTCGAACGTCAGCAGCAGAACCTGCTGCGCTGGCCCGAGCGCAATCTGCTGAAACTCAATATCGATGCGGGCGGTGTGATGTCGCGTCGCGTGATCGATCGGCTCGTCGCGCTGGAGCGCGCGGAGACGGGCGCACCGCAGGCTAGCGGGCCCCGGGTTGAAGCGACGCGCGTCATTCCGGTGCAGACGGCGACATGAATCATCCCGTGCTGAATGTGGTGGTCGCGCGCCGGCGCGACGAAGCGCCCGGTATCGCCAGCTTCGAATTCGCGAGCGAAAACGGTCAGGCGTTGCCCGCTTTCGACGCCGGCTCGCACATCGACGTGCATTTGCCCAACGGCGTCGTGCGTCAGTACTCGTTGTGCAACGATCCGCGCGAAACGCATCGCTATCTGATCGCGGTGCTGCGCGACGAAGCGGGACGCGGCGGATCGAAAGCGGTGCACGATTTGCTTCGGGAGGGCGATCGCCTGCAGATCAGCGCGCCGCGCAATCATTTCGCGCTCGCTGACGATGCGGCACATCATCTGCTGCTCGCGGGCGGCATCGGTGTCACGCCGATTCTTTGCATGGCCGAGCGGCTTGCCGCCACGGGCGCTTCGTTCGACATGCACTATTGCACGCGCTCGAAGGAACGCACGGCGTTCGTCGAGCGTCTTGCACAAGCTGGCTTCGCGAAGTCGGTCCAGCTTCATCACGATGACCATCCTGGCGGCTCGACGTTCGATATCGAACAGACGCTAAGCGATGCACCGCCCGGCACGCATCTGTATGTGTGCGGTCCGCGCGGCTTCATGGATTTCGTGCTCGAGACCGCGCGCGCAAAGGGCTGGCCGGAAAACAGGCTGCACTACGAGTTTTTCGGCGCGGCCGCGAATCAGCCAGCGACGGGCGGCAGCTTCCAGGTGCGCATCGCGAGCAGCGGCGCGACGATCGACGTGCCGCCCGAATGCACGGTCGTGCAGGCGCTGGCCGCGCATGGCGTCGAAGTGATCACGTCGTGCGAGATGGGTGTGTGCGGTACCTGTTTGACGCGAGTGCTCTCCGGCGAGCCGGATCACCAGGATTCCTATCTGACCGACGAGGAACGCGCGGCGAACGACCAGTTCCTGCCGTGCTGCTCGCGTGCCAGGTCGCCGCTGCTGGTGCTCGATCTGTGATCTTCTGCGGACGACGGGCGGGTCGCCCGTCATACCGCTTATTGCCCTTTCCCCTCGGAGTCCGACGAACTAACCGTGCGGACATTCAACGCCGGGTCGTGCGCAATCGCTTCTTCGGAGAACGGAAAAATCGTCCAGCGCTGGGCCGCGTAATCGCGCGTGCCGTCGGCATAGTGCGGCGACGCCGGATCGTCGGATTCAGACGGCGCGAGCAGCGTGCGGGCGATCACCCGACCGTCCGAGAACCACACGATCTGCAGATACGTGTCGCCCATCGGCTTGACGTTCATCGAATAGCCGCTCGCGTCGAATGGATGCGCGCCACACGCGGAGGTGAAATAGCCACCGGCGTCGCAACCGCCGAATAGCGGAATGCGCTCGTCATTGCGTTGCACGTAGAGGGCGGCGCTACGCGGCGCATCGATCGCGATGCCAGCGCGTTGCAGTGCCGCGAGCGCGTCATGCAGCGCGGCGGCGAGCTTCGCCGGATCGGCGGCGATGCCCGCGGGTGTGGTCAACGGCTTCGCGGGATCGAACGGCACCGCGTATAACTGCGCGGGCGGAATCGTCAGCAGACGTCGCCACAGTTCGTCCCACAAGGTTGCACCCGCTGCGCCAGCCGCGGCCGTATCGTCCCATGCGGCCAGCACTTTGCACGCCGCGCGCTGTTGCTCCGGGTTCGGGTCGGCCGGCAGGTCCGCGAGCGCGCCGCTGTTGCACAGACGGTCGAGCACGGGCTGCTTGAACAGCAACGCCGACATCGAGCGACTGTCGAGCGCCGCGCGGCCGAGTGCATCGGCGGAAACGCCATGCGGATCGTTCTGCAATTGCGCAGCGATCGTATGGCCGAGCCGTGTGCGCAGCGTCTGCGGCGTGTCGGTCGCGCCGATGATCTTCGCGTAGCCCGTCATTGGTGCGGCCGGGTTGGTGAGCCAGTAGCTGTCGTTGAAGTTACCGACATAGTCGCGCCGAAGCAGCGACGGCATCCGCGCGACCGGCAACGCCCGGTGCTGTACCGCGCCAGGCTCGTCGCGCCAGTCGCAGTCGCTGCGCGAACCGTCGAGGACCGGCACGGCGGGCATGATCTGCGCCAGTGCCCGGCCGACCGGCGGCGTGCAACGTTGCGCCAACTCGTCGGGCACGTCCGGGATCGCGCCGATGTCCGCGTACCACACGCGCGGATCGTCGCGGCCGATCGCGAGCGTGTTGACCCACGGCACCGCCGCGTTCTTCTTCTGGATGCGGATGAAATCGTCGAGCGAGGCCGCCTGATTCCATTCGAGGAAGTTTTCGAACGTGCGGAAATTGTCGGTATTGATATCGCGCAGCGCGAAGGCCTGCTGCGCATTCCACGCTAGCGCGGGCGACATCGCGCGGAGGTTGACGAGCGGCCCGAAGCGCGAGCGATACAGCGTGCGCGACACGGTATGCTGCGAACCGTCGGCGGCGCGCACTGCGACGTTCACGCGCGTCGGCGTCATCGCTACGCTGTTGCCGTCGACCTGATACCGGGTGGGCGCGCCAGCTTCGAGCGTCAGCTTGAACAGGCCGAAGCGCTTCGCGGTGGACACGGTATGCGTCCACGCGACGTTGTCGTTGAAGCCGATCACGATCAGCGGCACGCCGAGAAACGACACGCCGCTGACGTTCAGCTTACCGGGAATAGTGAGTTGAGCCTGGTAGAAGCGATCGGGGCCGGTCCAGAACCAGTGCGGATTGCCGAGCAGCAGCGCGCTGCCGGTGTGCGTCGCGTCCGCGCCGAACGCGAGGGCGTTGCTGCCGATGCCAGCATGGCCGCCGAAGTCGGCGAGCGGTGCAGCGACGGCGGCGTCACCCTGCAACCCGCTTTGCGGCGGGCTCGGCATCGCCTGTGGCGGTTGCGCGGTCGCGATCGCATTGATGAAGCGGGCCTCGCCACCGGCCAGATTCGCCGCGATCTGACGCCGGTAGACGTCCGCGTCGCTGATCTTGCCGAGCCACGGCGCCGCGCGGCAGGCCGCATGCGCGCCCGGAAAGTCGCCGTGCGCGAGATCGGCCACGTAGCGGTTATAGCCGGCGACGAAGCCGTCGATCAGCGCGCGCATGTCCTCGGTCTGGCTTTTGCGGTAGCGCGCGACGGTCGCATCGTCGACGATGAAACGGAAGAAGAAATCCGAGTCGAGGTTGTCGGGCTGGCCGAACGTCGCGCCTAACGCGGGGCGCGCGTCGGCGCCGAAGAAGCGCGAACGTTCGCCACGATAGGTGACGAAGCTTTCGGTCATCGTGCACAGATTGTCCTGGGCTTGCGCGTAGCCGTACCCGTAGCCGAGGCTGCCCCAGTCGTCGGCTTTGATGTGCGGAATGCCGAGCGCGGTGCGGCGGATATCGGCGCGATAGGGGCCGGTACGCGCGACCTCGTCGGTGTCCGGACTCGCGCAGCCTTGCAGAGCGGCGGCGAGGGGCAGAGCGACCAGCAGGCCGGCGAGGCGGCGGAGCAGCGAGACGTTCGAACGCATGGCCTTTCCGGTCGGGCGGACGTTGATTGGTGATGCGCGTGGCGCTCTCGCGAGCTTAGCGGGTAGTTGACGGTGGGTCACCGTGGTGAAGCCCAAAAACGACAAAGCCCGCTGGTCGGCGGGCTTCGGGCGCAACTTTTGATGCGGAGTTAGCGATTATTTCCACCGCGAGATGGCTAGTCGTCGAGCTTTCGCTGACCACGCTTCTTGCTTCGCCAAACAAGCAGAACTGCTGCGGCGAAACCTAGCACGATTGCGGCCGATGACATGAGGAAGGCGAGGTCGGATTCCTGATATGCCGTCTTGACCCCGTACACACGAACCGCCAATTTCCATATCGGATTCGAAAAGTTCAAGGGCGCTTCTGGATTCATCATCCACCACAGCGCATTGGCAAAGATTGCGAGCAGTAAGGCGAAACCGACCGCGAGACAAATTAGGACTTTTTTCATCTCACAATCACCTCACCGTACGCTTTAAGTTCCAATCCAGGTACTGACACTTTTGGCGTGTTGGTAAATATCGAACGAATATGATGCCAGTCTGCGAGTCGGTCGATAGTTATGCAGCCCTCGCTTCTCCCCAATCGGCCCTTCGGATGCAATCGGAACTGGCCACGAATAATGCCGTCGCATAAGACTTTATCGTCGTCGATATTAGCGTCGATAGCGTAGAGCGCGAACCATTCGCTCTTGTTATTGCCATTCAGGTTAAGCCGATCTTTCCATGGTCCAAGAATGCCGCCGGATCTACGGTCAAAAATATAGTATCTGCCGACGGGAATGGCGCCGATCCTCGGCGTGCACATTCCAGCCGCCTTATTGATATAACTCCCCTGCCCAGAGTATGCAGGAAACGATAGAGCGCCAATCCTAAATTCGCTCATTGGCTTACCATTCAATTCGAACGTGCATTGAAACACCTGTCCTCCAGAGTGTCCGATAACAGTGAACCCGTAAATAATTAAGTTATGCAGGGCGGCATTCTAAAGGCGATTTTTTTTGAGAAGGAAACTATTAAACTAAATTATTCACGGCAACAGCTCGGCGCACGCGGCCTGATTTTTGCTGACCTGATTGGGCGTCGTCTCGTTCGCAGGGGGCGACGCGTGTTGAAAGCTCATCACCAGCGGGGTCCCCAGTGGCAGCAGCGCAAGCATCCGGAACGTCAGGACGGCGCATCAGGCGCGCCAGCGTCACGTCGTTAGCGGCGCTGGCTAGCGCGTCCGCAAACTCCGCGCAAGCAAACCCGGTGGCACCGCTGAACTACTTCCTGCACGCGGCAGGCCCGGCGGCCCGTCCGACGCTTTACCTCGGCTGGGTTTTCACCGCGATCGTGACGCTGGTCACGCTGATCGTCGCCGGTCTGTTGATTGGCGCGATGGTCCGCAAGCGTCCCGCGGCGCGACCGGATGCGCTGAGCGCCGAGCCCGGTGGCATCCGCTGGGTGTTCATCGGTACCGCGGTGTCGTCAGTCGTGCTGCTGGCGATGCTGGTCTATGCCCTGATCACGCTCGAATCGGTGGCGTCGCCCGCGTCGTATCCGCAATTGACGATCACCGTGACCGCTTACGACTGGTGGTGGAAGGCCGATTACAGCGACGATCCGAACCCGGCCCGCAACTTCAGTACCGCGAACGAGATTCACATCCCGGTCGGTGAACCCGTGAAGATCCAGCTCAAAAGCGCGGACGTCGTGCACGCGTTCTGGGTACCGCAACTCGCGGGCAAGACGCAGACGATTCCGGGGCAAACCAACGAGCAGTGGATTCAGGCGGACCGTCCCGGCATTTATCGTGGGCAGTGCTCGCAGTTCTGCGGCGCGCAGCACGCGCATATGGCGTTCGAAGTGATCGCGCAGGACGCCGCCGCCTTCAACGCGTGGCGCGACGCGCAGGGACGCGCGGCCAGCGTGCCAACGGGCGACGCTGCGGTCGCGGCCGGCCGGCATCTGTTCGAAGAGCGCTGCGCGGGCTGCCACACGATTCGCGGCACCAAGGCCACCGGCGTGCAGGCGCCCGATCTGACGCATGTCGGCTCGCGCCGGATGATTGCGGCAGGCGCGCTCAGCAACACGCCCGACCATCTGCTCGACTGGATCGAGCACGCGCAGCGAATCAAGCCCGACGGATTGATGCCCAGTATCGCGCTGACCACCAGCGAGGCCGCCGCGATGTCGGCGTATCTGGCGACGCTGCATTGAAGCGCATCGCACGCGAGGAGCCCGTTCAATGTCCGATCATCCCGCTTCCGCTTCACTGCCCGCACTGACCCGCACGCCGCAGCGCGGCCGCGTCGAACCCGGCAGCGAGCAGGAAAAGCGGCTGCGCGAAATCTGGGAGTCGCGGCCCGGCTGGCGGGGCTGGTTCTCGACGGTCGATCACAAGACCATCGGCCTGCGCTACCTGGTGACCGCATTCGTCTTCCTGCTGATGGGCGGTGTCGAAGCGCTGATCATGCGCGTTCAACTGGCGCGTCCCAACGCAACGGTGCTCACGCCCGAACAGTACAACCAGCTGTTCACGATGCACGGACTGACGATGATCTTTCTGTACGCGCTGCCCGTTCTGTCCGGCTTTTCGAACTATATCTGGCCGCTCGTGCTCGGCGCGCGCGACATGGCCTTTCCGCGCCTGAACGCGCTGTCGTATTGGGTGTTCCTGTTCGCCGGCATCTTCCTGTATGCGAGTTTTCCAACCGGCCAGGCCCCCGACGCGGGCTGGTTCAACTACGTGCCGCTGTCCGGGCTCGAATACAGCAACGGCCCGAACATCGACGTGTATGCGCTCGGCATGGTGCTGCTCGGTATTTCGACGACGGTCGGCTCGATGAACTTCGTCGTCACGTTGCTGAGGATGCGCGCGCCGGGCATGTCGCTCGACCGCGTGCCGGTGCTCGTGTGGGGCACGCTGACCGCGTCGGGCGGCAATCTGTTGGCGGTGCCTTCGGTGAGCCTCGCGTTTCTGATGCTGTGGATGGACCGCCGCATCGGCACGCATTTCTTCGACGTGCTCAATAGCGGGCGTCCGTTGCTATGGCAGCACCTGTTCTGGATTTTCGCGCACCCGTGGGTCTATGTGGTCGTGCTGCCGGCGATGGGCATCGTCTCGGATGCGCTGCCGGTGTTTTGCCGCCGGCCGCTGGTCGGCTATGGGCCGGTCGCGTTGGCGACGGTCGCGACGATGGTGCTCGGCTTTGCCGTGTGGATTCACCATATGTTCGCGACCGGCATCCCCGCGCTCGCGCTGTCGTTCTTCGGCTCGGCCAGCATGGTCATCGCGGTGCCGAGCGCGGTCGCGACGTTCGCGTGGGTCGCGACGATCTGGACCGGCCGCCCCGTGTATCGCGTGCCGTTCCTGTTTTTCGCGGGCTTCGTGCTGCTGTTCGTGATCGGCGGTGTGTCCGGCGTGATGACGGCCGCAGTGCCGTTCGACTGGCAACTCACCGACACCTACTTCGTCGTCGCGCATCTGCACTACGTGCTGCTCGGCATCAACGTGTTTCCGGTGATCGGCGGCATCTACTTCTGGTTTCCGAAGTTCACAGGCAGGATGACGAACGAGCGTCTCGGCAAGGTCGCGTTCTGGGTGCTGTTCATCGGCTTCAACGTCGCGTTCTTTCCGATGCATATCGCGGGACTGCTCGGCATGCCGCGCCGCATGTACACGTATCCCGCCGACATGGGCTGGAATACGGTGAACCTCGTCACGTCGCTCGGTTCGTTCCTGTTTGCGGCCGGCGTGCTGCTGTTTCTGATCGATATCGCGGTGAGCCTGAAGCGCGGCAAGCTCGCCGGCAACAATCCGTGGGATGCGCCGACGCTCGAATGGTCGGTCAGCTCGCCACCGCCGCCGTACAACTTCGCGGTTGTGCCGACGCTCGCGAGCCGGCATCCATTGTGGGAAGGACGCGTCGAAGAGCCGGGGGAGGCGGTTCAAGCGCGCTCGCAACTCGACGAAGGCTATCTGCTCGCGCAAGGTCGCGAAGCGTTGGGCACGACCGCACTGGAGGCGAGTCCCGACGTGATCCTGAAGATGCCCGAAGATTCATACGCGCCGTTCTGGCTCGCGGTCTTCGCCGCGCTACTGTTCGCGGGGCTCGCGTTGACCGCGTGGGTTTTCGTGGGCGCGATGCTGGCCGGTTGCGCGGTGTCGATCATCGCGTGGCTGTGGCCCGAGCGCGCGCTGATCCAGCGCGAGCCGGTCGCGGTCGAGGACGCGGGAGGCTGACATGAGCGATGCACTGAATTTCAATCGCGCGTCGAGCGAACGGGACCAGACCGCGCGAGCATTGCCGGTTGGCAGCGCGGGCGAGCGGTCGAGCGGCTGGTGGGGCTGCTTCACGCTGATCGCGACCGAAGGCGCGCTGTTCGGCTATCTGATCTTCTCGTATCTGTATCTGGCGTCGCAGAGCCAGCAGCGTTGGCCGCCCGAGGGCTTGCCGGAGCTCGGGCTCGGCGGCGCGAATACGGTCATTCTGCTGTCGAGCAGCGTGTTCGTCTGGTTCTGCGAGCGCTGTGTGCGCCGGCGGCGGTTGCGGCTGGGGGTCGCGTCGATGGCGGTGGGCATCGTGCTGGGCTGCATCTTCATGGGCATTCAGTTGCGCGAATGGCATAACCACCCCTATGGCCTGACCTCGCACCTGTATGGCTCGCTGTACTTCACGATTACCGGCTTTCACATGGCGCACGTGCTGGTCGGAATCGTCGTGCTGACCTTGCTGGCGATCTGGACCGCGCTCGGCTATTTCGACGACAAGCGCTGCGCGGCACTGTCGATCGGCGGGCTGTATTGGCACTTCGTCGATGTCGTGTGGCTGTTCATTTTCAGCACGCTGTATCTGACGCCGTATCTGTTCCGGGAGTGGTCATGACGACGGTGCCCCGAGACTCGCACATCTCGATGCGCTACGTGCTGATCGGTCTGCTCGCGGCACCGTTCGCATGGCTGTTGCAGATGATGCTCGCGGAAACGCTCGCCGCGCAGGCCTGCTATCCGCACAACCATCCGCTCGGCGCGCCGCTCGTGTCGTGGATGCGTCCGGCGATCGTCGCGCTCGGCACGATGTGTCTGGTCGCGGGCGCGTTCGGCACGTGGGTCGCATGGCGCAATCTGCGCCGCGTCGCGCCGCTGAAACTCGGTGGGCTGAACGGCGAGCGTCGCACGCGCGCCGAACTCGACTGGTTTCTGACGCATGTCGCGGTGATGACCAGCATGCTATTTCTGTTCGCATTGATCGCGACGGATGTCGCGGTCGCGATCGTGTCGCCGTGCAGGTGGTGGTGATGAAGCGCGACGTTCTCGACACGGTTAGATACGGCATCGTGGCCGCATGCGCGCTGACGATAGCAGCGGCGGTTCACGCCGCCAGCGCGGCCGACGCGACGGCAAACGCCGCCAGCACCGCCACCGACGCCGCGCAGATCGCCCGCGGCGCATATCTCGCCAAAGCCGCCGATTGCGCCGGTTGCCACACCGCCGCGCCGCGCGTCCCGCATCCGGGCGCGGCGCCTGAAGCTACGCCTCCGTTTGCCGGCGGGCTCGGCATGGGGTCGCCGTTCGGCACGATCTATACGTCGAACATCACGCCGGACCCGCAATACGGCATCGGCCGTTATAGCTATGACGACTTCGCGCGCGCGTTGCGCGAGGGCGTCGCGCCCGGGGGCAAGCGGCTTTATCCGGCGATGCCGTACCCGTCGTTCGCGAAGATCACCGACGACGACATGCACGCGCTCTACGCCTACTTCATGCACGGCGTGCAACCGGTCGCGGTGCCGGCCCCGCAAACGCGCTTGCCGTTTCCATTCAATCAGCGCTGGGTGTTGATGTTCTGGGACTGGGTGTTCGCACCGAAAGGCCAGTTCAAGGCCGATGCGAAACATGACGCGCAGTGGAATCGCGGTGCGTATCTGGTGCAATCGCTTGGCCATTGCGGCGCCTGCCACACGCCGCGCGGACCCGCCTACGAAGAGCGCGGCTATGACGAGTCGGCATCGGCCTATCTGACGGGTGGCACCAACGACCACTGGTTTGCGCCGAACCTGAGCGCCGACCCAGGCTCGGGGCTCGGCCGAAGTTCCGCAGCCGACATTGTCGACTTTCTGCGACACGGTCACGGCGGCGGACTCATCACGTTCGGCAGCATGGTGCAGGTCGTCGAAGACAGCACGCAGTATCTGAACGACGACGATCTCGCGGCGATCGCCGCGTATCTGAAGAGCCTGCCGCCGCACGCGCCGAGCGGCAATTTCAACGCACGCTCCAGCGCCGCGCAGCAAACCGTGCAGGCGCTGCAAACCGGCGATGTGGAAAGACCCGGCGCGGGCATCTATGCGTCGTATTGCGCGCGCTGTCATCAGATGGACGGGGCCGGGGTGCCGCATAAGTACCCGCGCCTCGCGGGCAACCCCGCGGTGCTGTCGGCATCGAGCGCGTCACTGGTGCGGTTGCTGGTCGAGGGCGGCGGCAGTCCGCATACCGAGTCGGGACCGGAGCCGCACAAGATGCCGTCTTTCGCCGGCAAGCTCACGGACACGGAAATGGCCCGTGTGCTCACCTTTGTTCGAACCACATGGGGAAATGCGGCCGGACCGGTCACGCGAAACGATGTATCTAATGTGCGCGGCGCATTGCACAAGTAAATGCCAACCCGCGTCGTTACGCGGTGTTCTCGTCGCCGTCGACGTCGCAGTGGCCGTTGGCGGCGCTGAACAGGGTCTTCAGCTTCGCGTTGACCGCGATCAACTCTCCCACTGGCGTCACCGCGAGTTGCTGATCGAAGAGCGTGAGGACCTGACCGAGCAGCGCGTAGGCGTCGTGATCGACCACACAGATGCCGGTTTCGAGTCCCGCCTGGCGGCAGCGCAGAATCACGCCCTCCGCGTCGCGAAACAGCTCGGGTACGGCCGAACCATAGCCGCGCTGATTCAGCAGCATCGCCATGTAAATGGCCTGCGCCATGCTGCCGACGTGATATTGATTGGCGACGCCGCTGCGTAATGCTTCGAGCGTCATGTGATAGTCGAGCGAGATTTCGCCTGCTTTGGCAGGCACGATCGGGCGCAGCATCGCCTTCGGGCGGGTGCGCGGCGACTTCGCGGGTGCGGCGCGAGTAGGGCTCGCTTTTCTGGTCATATGCTCACTGAGGCGGCCGGCTTGCGCCGGGCCGCTAAACCATCACGGAACCTGACAACGTCGATAACGGAACACGGCTGCGCCGCGTCACACGCGGCGCCGTTCCCGTTAGCCCATATGCAGACCGCCGTTCAGCGAGAAATCCGCTCCGGTCGCAAAGCCCGCTTCATCCGACGCGATCCACGCGACGATCGACGCAATCTCTTCCGGCGTACCGAGACGCCGTACCGGAATCGTCGCGACGATTTTTTCCAGCACCTCCGGACGGATGGCCTTGACCATGTCGGTGCCGATATAGCCGGGCGACACGGTGTTGACCGTCACGTTCTTGGTGGCCACTTCCTGCGCGAGCGCCATCGTGAAGCCGTGAATGCCGGCCTTGGCGGTGGAGTAGTTGGTCTGCCCGAATTGGCCTTTCTGGCCGTTGACCGACGAGATGTTGATGATGCGCCCAAAGCCCCGGCCGACCATGCTCTCGATGACCTGTTTGGTCACGTTGAACAGACTCGTGAGATTGGTGTCGATCACCGCTTGCCAGTCTTCGTAGGTCATCTTGCGGAACATGCCGTCGCGCGTGATGCCCGCGTTGTTGACGAGCACGTCGACTTCGCCCACTTCCGTCCTGACCTTCTCGAACGCTTTGGCGGTGGACTCCCAATCCGCGACGTTACCTTCCGAGGCGATGAAGTTAAAGCCGAGCGCTTTCTGATCTTCCAGCCATCGGGCTTTGCGCGTCGAGTTCGGTCCGCAGCCCGCAATGACGGTGTAGTTCTCTTTGTGCAAGCGCTGGCAGATGGCGGTTCCGATACCACCCATGCCGCCGGTTACGTATGCAACACGATTTGCCATAAGTCCTCCTTCTTGTTTAGGGTGAGTTGAGCAAGTTTGATTGGAGGATGAACCTATTATTGGCAGCGGCAAACGGCCGGGACGATGGGCATTTTCACCTACGGGTTAACTGCCAAATCGGATGCCGGAATCGTTGTTTGACGAGGCAATGAATTTATCTTGATTGACGGTTGAATGCTTTGCGAACTCCGCGGTCCCGATGCCGCCGGCCGCTTTCCTGTCCTTGCCTGCGCGCCGTCTTCCTCATACCCTTAGCGTTAGCCTTAAGTAGCTGCCCCGGACACAGCGCGGCAGACCGCCGGCACGGATCGTCGATCCCGGGGAGCGAAGCCGTCCCTTGCTCCCGCATCTATTCGTGTGATCATCAGAGGCACATCAGGATGGCTGATTATCTTGCTGACATCGATCCCGACAAGTTGAACATCCTTGGGATCTTCGGGCTGTTGATCGGCGGCCTCGCGCTGTTTCTTCTCGGGCTGGAGTTCTTGACCGGCGGGCTTAAGGCGATCGCGGGATCGAAGTTGCAGTCGTTGATCGGCGTGCTGACCGCGAACCGGTTTCGCGGCGTGTTGGCGGGTGCCATCGTGACCGCGCTGCTGAACTCGTCGACCATCACGACGGTGCTGATGGTCGGCTTCGTGTCCGCCGGGCTGATGACACTTGCCCAGTCGGTGCCGATGATCATGGGCGCGAACATCGGCTCGACCATCACCGCGCAGATCATCGCCTTCGACGTTTCGCGTCTGACGCCCTACATGCTCTCGATCGGCTTCGTGCTGCACGCGTTTGCCCCGCGCGAACTGCTGCGGCAGATCGGCCGCGTCGTGATGGGGCTAGGCCTGCTGTTCATGGGCATCCAACTGATGGGCGAGTCCACGCATCCGTTGCGCACGTACCAGCCGTTCATCGACGCGATGCAGGACATGCGCAATCCGCTCGTCGGCGTCATCGTGGGGGCGGTCTTCACCGCGATCGTGCAAAGCTCGGCGGCGACGCTCGCGGTCGTGATTGCGCTGAGCGGGCAGGGCCTGATGCCGCTCGAAGCCGCCATCACGCTGATTCTCGGCGCGAATGTCGGCACCTGCGGCACGGCCTTGCTGGCATCGATCGGCAAGCCACCGGAAGCGGTGCAGGTGGGCGTCGTGCATCTGGTGTTCAATGTGCTCGGCGTCGTGATCGCGCTCTTCCTGATTCCTCAGATGGCGGAATTCGTGCGCTGGATATCGCCGTCGCATCCGGACCTGCAGGGCCTCGAGCGCCTCGCGGCCGAGGCGCCGCGCCAGGTAGCCAATGTGCATACTTTGTTCAGCGTCGCAAATACGCTGCTGCTGATCTGGTTTACCGGTCCCATCGCGCGGTTCGCGCAACTGGTCGTGCCGCAGCGCGCGAAGCCCGCCAAACCCGCGGGCGATCCGCAGTATCTCGACGAGTCGGTATTGACGGTGCCGGCGCTTGGATTGCAGCGCGTGCGCATCGAGCTGACCCGGCTCGGCATGCAGGTGCTCGAAGTCGTGCAACGCGGCTCCCAGATGGTGTCGACGGGCACGATGGAAGAGATTAATCAGATGCTCGATAAGGACAAGGAGAGCGATCGGCTCTCCTTCGAGATTCTTCAATATATCGGTCGCCTGTCGAAGGGGGAGCACTCGGAGGAGGAAGGTCAGCAGATGGTCGGCTATACGCAGGTCACGAGCCACCTCGAGAGCATCAGCGGCATCGTCGGCACGACGCTGCTGAGCGTCGCGCAGCAGCGAATGACGCAGCAGATCGACCTGTTGCGCCTGCGCGATGCGGCGACCACGCAGTTTTCCGAGGCGGTGATCCGCAATCTCGAGCAGGCGGTCCGCACGATCGAGGCGCCAGACCCGGCGGAGGTCGCGAAGGTCATCGACGCGAAAGCCGGCATCGAGAAACTCGCCGCGACCGCGCGTCAGGTCGTGCTCGCGAAGCTTCAGTTGGCCGACAAGACGGACGTCGTCACGTTCCGGCTGGCGATGGATCTGATCGAGCAGGGCCGGCAGATCGCGCAGTTTGCGCGGGCCATTGCGAAAAACGTGGCGGCGCTTCAATAGATTCAATGGCGATCGATATATTCGTGCGGAACTGATCGCCAGCACACGTAGGTGCGGGTTGCATGACGGTTAAACTTGTGGCGTGTCATCCTCGTGACACGCTTTCAAAGAGAGTGGGATTGCCCGCCTTTGCTGTGCGGGCTTTTTTCTTGTCGCGCGGGTTGTGGTATCAGTAGTGAAGCTTGCAACGCCTGTAACGATTTAACACACGCCGCGTCCATTATTTGATAGCCTTTGTCGCAGCAGAGCATTGAACTCAAGGAGGGATTCACCATGATAAGGTGGCTTGCTAACTGGGCTTCACAACATGCTCCTACTCCCGAGAAACAGGCCGAACGTGCGCTGAACAACTTGCGCATGGAACTGTTTCAGGCCGAACAGCTGGTGCTCGACGCACAGTTGCGTGCCGATTACTATCGGGCTCGCCTGACCTTCCTCGAAGAAGTCACGAGAAAGGGAATCGAACAGGTATCGGACGAACGCAAGGCTCCTCTGGAGCCCCCCCAGCCACTGCGGCCGGGACTCAAGCTCACCGCGGCGCAATAGCCGCGGATATTCCAACTCAATCTGTTCGGTCAGCCGCGTTTGAATACGTGGGCTGACGGCAATCGTGCTGTCCAGGGCGCGTGCAATGCGCGTTTTTTGCCAGCCGATTGCGCGAGCATTGATTGCCGCGCCGAGAAGGTTCGAGTTGCCCGGTTCAGTGATTCGACCGGGCAACTTCGTTTGAGCGATTGATTTTTACTGCGGGACTTCCGCTGCGCTGCGCTTCGCTTTCTGCGAGACGCCTGCTTTGTCGTGCCTAGCTTGCCAGATCGGGCGGCAGCTTGCCGCCGTTTGCAGCGAGCGCCTGCATCACCTGCTTGTGCAGCCAGATGTTCATGCTCGCTGAATCGTTCATATCCCCGCTGTACTTCAATTCCTGCGCAAGCTGCTTGCGGTGTTCGAGACTGCTGTCGACGCCGAGCGCCTTCATCGTGTCGACAATCGACGTACGCCAGTTCAACGTCTGTCCGCTTTCGCTGACGAGTTGATCCATCACGGCGGCCACGTCGACGTCGGTCAGCGGTGCGGGTGCGGCGGGCGCGTTGGGCGTCGCGGCTTGCGCGGCGGCCGGGTCGGGGGTGGCTTCCGTCGCGGGGGGAGGTTGGTCCGGCTTCGCTTTGCCGAACAGCTTGTGCACGATGTCACCAAAAATACTCATTTCCGAAATCTCCGCGGTTGAATGACGAATGCGAGTGGGGGCGCTCGCGGGACATGCCCCCGATATGCTACGCGTCTAGCACGGCAAAAAACGTAATATTTTGTCAGCCCGTCGTCATTCGGCGTGCTCACGGTCGAACTGCCGTACCGCTGGGAAGCCCATCAACTTGCACATTTCGGAGAATGGGTACATGGTGTTTTCCACGTGCCTGGTGCCGCGCTGCGCCTTGATCTGGCCGTAGACATCCTGCAGCGCTTTCGCGACCGCCAGAAAGCCCGATGCCGGATAAATCGCAATCGAAAAACCGAGCTTCCGCAATTCAGCCGGCGTCAGTTGCGGCGTGCGCCCGCCTTCGACGATGTTCACGAGCAGCGGCGTATCGAACGTGCGTGCGATCGTCTCCAACTCCTCGACGGTTTCCGGTGTCAGAAGTGCGTATGCAAGCCGACCCGTGCGATAGCCTGGGTCTGGCCGCTCGATGCGCCGTCCGCGCTATTCATGCCGTTGATCTGCGCGAAGCCGCCGGAGCTTGCGCGCTGATACAGACCCATCACGTAGACGCTCGTGCGCTTCGACAGCGAGTAGTCGACGATCACCGCGACCTGATGCGCGTGATTGTTGTCGACGACCGAATTGCCCTTCATGTACAAATACGACGCGCCGGTGGCGAGTGCCGGTGTGAACTGATACTGCACCCCGACCGAGCCTTCATAGACCGAGCCGCCGTTCGCCGAGTTGTGCACGGTCGTGAACAGCGCGTTGGTGAACCATGAGCCGAATCCGTAGTGCGCGCCGAGCCCCCAGTTGCGCACGCTGACCTGCGGGGAACCGGCCGTGTAGTACTTCACGTTCGTGTAGGCGGCGTTGACGCCGAAGGAATTCGCCGCGTAGTTGAGCGCGAAGCTGGTCGAATTGCCCGCGCCGATAGAGCCCGCCACGTTGCCGAAGCCATACATCGCGCCCGCGCTGAATCCACCGAACACCGGCGACACGTACTTGACTGAGTTATTGAGGCTGACGCCGGCCATGCGATCCCAGTCGAACGCGCCGGTCGGATTCTGCGGCAGAGCGAGTTTCTGGAACGGACCCGCGCGGAATGCGTAGAAGTGGCCGGAGACGTTGGCAGGATCGTTGCCGCCTGCGAATAGCGAGTCCGTCATGAAGTCATACTGATTACCGAGCGTGAACTTGCCGAGGCGATCGTCGACGAGCCCCACGTACGAAAGACGGCTGAACAGGCTCGAATTGGGCATGAATTGCCCGTTGTTCAGCTGGTACTGGTTCACGAGCTCGAAGATGGCCCTGGTGCCGCCACCGAGATCTTCTGTGCCTCTCATGCCCCACAGGTTCGGGCCATTGACGCCGTCATCCATCTTCACGTTGTGTTTGCCGCCCTGGTTACTCAAATACGTAACACCGGTATCCATGAGGCCGAATAGCGTAACGCTGCTTTGCGCGTGTGCTGCCGTCGACATCAAGGCACCCGCGAAAATGGCGAGCGCGAGCTGCGTCTTCTTCATTGAAATGATCTCCTTTTTATATTTCGTCATGCCAAGCGAAGCCGTATGGCTATTGCCGTATTGGTGAAGGGGTGGTGTGAACGGCGCTCAATATAGTCGGCGCGATGTTGCGGAGGAAGTAGCGCAGCCGGACCGAAAAAAGCAGCTGATCGAAATGCGGGCTGTCCGACATAGCGGGGTTTACGCGAAGTCGCGAGGCGGCGCTCTGACTATCTCGTTCCGACTATGCGTGATAGCTCATTGAAAAATAAAAGCTTTGCGTTTGCGTCGCGGCAACGTGATGTTTGTTTGTCGTAAAGCAGGAGAATGGAAGGTGTAAGAAGCGCAAATGTCACGACAACGCGTCAATAAACAAAACAGAAAGCTCTTCGCGTTGATTCGCAACGCGAGTGGAAATGGCGTTGGGTTCATGCCACAACCTGGCAATAGCCGAGATTGACGTCTTGTTCTTCTCTATGAGATCACGCGCGCGGAGGCTGTCGTTGTCGTTGCAATACGCATAGAAGCAGTACTTTTCCGCTTTCCCGCGTCATCACTTCGCGGAAGTCGTTGGCGACTCATAGTGCTATTGACTACCGATTTCAATTTGTTTCTTTTCGCATCTAAAAAAATTATTGCGTGCGACCGTGGGAGATAGCGGCACACGGTCGAATCGGTTTGCGGCGCCGCCCGTCATTCCTTGTGCCATCGGTTCGAGCGCGGTGTCGAGCGTCATCGAGTTGGACGTGCGAGCGCATCGGAGAGCCGCCGATATCGCTGATCCTTGTGGTTAACCCGCGATTTCCTGTCATTCACCGTCTGGCTAACGTCGCGTCAAAACCCGGCGAGCCTGTGCGAGCGCACCGCCGCGACCAGAAGAACGAAGACGTTTCTAAAAGCCGAAGTAATAAAAGAGGAGATTTGAATCGATGAAGGTGAAGAAGACATGCGTCACGCATCGTGAATGCGTGATGCGCAACGCGAGCACATGCACGGGCCCAATAGTGGACCGTGACAACCACGCAGGAGAACAAGTATGAGAACACTGCAACCCCTGAAGTTGCTGTCGCGCATCAAGGCGCGCGGCATTTCACTGCTGACGTTCGTCGGCGTTTGCGCGACGGCCGCGATCGTCGCCGCATGCGGTGGCGGTAGCGGTGGCGGCACGCTCACGTACACGCCATTGGCAGCCGTGCAACCGGTCGTCGATTGCTCGAAGCTCGCTTCAATCGATATCACCGACATCGGCGGCGCCGGTAGTACGATTACCTCGGCGACCGTGACCAACGCAACGGTCAACGGCGCGACGGTCGCGTTCTGTACGGTGAAGGGCACGCTCGCTCCGTCGAACACCTTCGAAGTCGCTCTGCCGGTCAGCACATGGACGCAGCGCTTCGCGGAACTCGGTTGCGGCGGTCTGTGCGGCAACCTGAGCGACCCGACCCAGCAAAGCTCGTTCAGCTTCTCGTACCAGTGCCCGCTCGTGCAGCAGGGCGGCTTTGTGACGGCGGCGACCGACATGGGTCACTCGGGCCAGGATTCGAGCTGGACCACGGACCCGCAAAAGCAGGCTGACTTCGCGTATCGCGGTCAGCACATCACGACGCTCGCCGCGAAAAAACTGATCAAGGCTTACTACGGACAGACGCAGAAGTATTCGTACTTCATCGGCTGCTCGGACGGCGGCCGCGAAGCGCTGATGGCCGCGCAACGTTACCCGACCGACTACAACGGTATCGTCGCGGGCGCGCCGGCTGCGCACTTCCAGATCCAGAACTCGCTGTATCACGGCTGGAGCGTGAAGTCGCAAAGCACGACCGGCACCAGCGCCGGCAATGCGATTCTGTATGCCGACAAGGCGACGCTGCTGCACAAAGCTGTCGCGGCGGCGTGCGCCGGCGGCAGCGGCGCGGCCGATGGCCTGATCGCCGATCCGCGTACCTGCCATTTCGATCCCGCGACGATCCAGTGCGCGAGCGACGCGACGAGCACCAGCAACTGCCTGACCGCGGCTGAAGTCACGACAGCGAAGGCCATTTACAGCGGTCCGACCGATGCGACGACCGGCGAGTACATGCTGGCGGGTTCGCCGCAGTACGGTTCGGAAGCGAACTGGGTTGGCGTCGAAGTGCCGACGTCGAACTCGACGGATGCACCGGATTCCGTGACGAAGCTGTTCAGCTATTCGATCGTGACGGGCGCGTACAACCTGATCTTCACGGGCTCGCCGACGATGCCGACCATCGACACCTTCGGCTACCAGGACGTCAGCTTCTACCCGACTTATCTGAAGGCGAACCATCCGTTCATCGACGCGACGAGCCCGGACCTGTCCGCGTTCAATGCTGCCGGCGGCAAGCTGATCCTGTGGCACGGCTGGGCGGATCAGCACATCTCGCCGCTGTTCACGATCCAGTACTACGAGGCGATGCAGAACACGATGGGCACGTCGAGCGTCGATCAGTTCGCGCGGCTATATCTGGTGCCGGGCGTCGGCCACTGCGGTGGCGGCGAAGGCAACCCGAATATCGACCTCGTGTCGAAGATCACCAACTGGGTCGAAGAATCCAGGGTGCCGACTTCAGTGATGACGTATCGGACCGATTCGTCGAACAACGTAACGGCCTCGCGTCCGGTCTATCCGTACCCGGCGGTCGCGAAGTACACCGGTTCGGGCGACTGGCACGACGGCGCGAACTACACGCAAGGCGCACCGCTCTACACGGCAGCCTCGCGTACGTGGGCGGGTTCGAGCTTCTACACGCCTTATACGCCGGCGACGCGCGGTGTCGCGGCGCCCTGAACCGGGTCTCGCGCAGCGCTAACTGAGTACGAGCCGGTCCGCGACGCCGGCTCATCCCGAAGCTGCATGGCTGTGACACGGTCATCCGCTTTTTCTTTTGAGCCCCTTTTTCGTGGGGAAAATCCGCTGCCAGCGCGGCGCATTCACGTCGATCGCAAAAGCGGGGCGTCTCGCTGCCGTTCTATGCGAGTTCGTTCCCGCGTCATCTGTTTTGTTTATCAGTTGGTGTACCAACTGGCGTTCGGCAAGGCCGCTTCGAAGGGCGGTGGGCCTAGGTCGAACGCCGCTCCAGCGCCGCTTTGCTCGAATCGGACAGACTTCGACGATGCTATGCGGAACGCTGAAAATGCGGATACTCGCTTCGACCATATGGTTAACCCGCGCTTTGGCCCGCGAAGGACGAAACGTACCGTCACGCCAGTTGTTTGAGTAGGGCGTGTAGGGGCCCCATCGCCACGATGGTTACGACGCACTTTGCGAAGCAACCCACGTCGAGCGCGCGATGAGGCCATTGAAGGAGACAGGAGAGTTTTGATGAGTACTACCAGCGGTAACAGAATTGATATCAAGAAGTTCATCGATGAACGGCCGATCTCGCCCTACCAGTGGCTGCTGGTAGTGCTGTGTTTTCTGATCGTGACCGCCGATGGCATGGACGTCGCGATCATGGGTTTCGTCGCACCGTCCATCATCCATGATTGGGGTATTTCGCGTCCCGAATTCGGTCTCGTGATGAGCGCGGCGCCGATCGGTCTCGTGATTGGCGCATTGTTCGCGGGTCCGGCATCGGACCGCATCGGCCGCAAGTGGGTGCTGATTACGTCGGTGTTTCTGTTCGGCGTGTTTACGATCGCGACTGCGTTCACGCAATCGCCGTTTTCGATGGCGGCACTGCGTCTGTTGAGCGGTGTCGGCCTCGGCGCGGCGATGCCGAACTCGACGACGCTGCTGTCCGAGTACGCACCGCAACGCAAGCGCGCGCTGCTGATCACCGTGATGTTCACGGGCTTCAATCTCGGCTCGGCATTGATCGGCTTCGCGGCCGGCTGGCTGATTCCGGTTCACGGCTGGCGCTCGGTGCTGATTTTCGGCGGCGCGCTGCCGCTCGTGCTGATCCCGTTCCAGATCTGGCTGCTGCCCGAGTCGGCCCGTCTGCTCGCGGTGCGCGGCGCGCCTGCGCCGCGTATCGGCAAGGTGCTCGGCCGGGTGTGCGGCGTGCATTTCGCCGGCAATGAAGTGTTCGTGTCGAACGAACCGCCGCTGCCGACGCGCAAGCCAATCGGCGTGCTGTTCTCGCAAGGCTATGGCTCGATGACGATCGCGCTGTGGGTCACGTATTTCATGGGCCTGCTCGTGATCTATCTGCTGACCGGCTGGCTGCCGACGCTGATGAAGGATGCGGGTCTTTCGGTCACCACCGCGGCCAACATCACGGCGATGTTCCAGATCGGCGGCACGATCGGCGCGGTGCTGGTCGGCTGGGTCATGGACAAGGCGCGTCCGGCGCCGGTCATCAGCGCCGCGTATATCGGCGGCGCAGTGTGCGTGCTCGGGCTCGGCTACATCGGCGCGATGTCGTCGTCGCTCGCATTGCTGGTGTTTGCCGCGGGCTTCTGCATGAGCGGCGCGCAAACCGGTCTGAACGCATTTGCGCCCGGCCGCTACCCGACCGTTGCGCGTGCGACCGGTGTGAGCTGGATGCTCGGCATGGGCCGCTTCGGCAGCATCTTCGGCTCGGCGATCGGCGGCGCGCTGCTCGGCTTCGGCTGGCAGTTCGGCGCGATCCTCGCCATGCTTGCGATCCCCGCTACGCTCGCCGCGATCGCCATCCTGGTGAGCCAGCGCGCGGGCGGCACCGGTACGGCGGCGCAGCCGAATACCGCGCATTGACGCACGCAGGTACGTGGCGCGCGTGCGGTTCGCGCGCGCCGCTGGTTAAATTCATCTACTGAGGAATCACGGTGATCATCGACATTCACGGCCACTACACCACCGCGCCCAAAGCGTTGGAGGCGTGGCGTAACCGCCAGATCGCAGGCATCAAGAGTCCGTCCGAGATGCCGGCGGTGTCGGAATTGCAGATCAGCGACGACGAGCTGCGCGAGTCGATCGAAAACAACCAGTTGAAACTGATGCGCGAGCGTGGCCTCGATCTGACGATCTTCAGTCCGCGTGCGAGCTTCATGGCGCATCACATCGGTGACTTCGAAGTCTCCAGCACGTGGACCGCGATCTGCAATGAACTGTGCTATCGCGTGAGCCAGCTGTTTCCCGCGAACTTCGTGCCGGCCGCGATGCTGCCGCAAAGTCCGGGTGTCGATCCGGCCACCTGTATTCCTGAACTCGTCAAATGCGTCGAGCAGTACGGCAATGTCGCGATCAACCTGAATCCCGATCCGTCGGGCGGCCACTGGACCAGCCCGCCGCTGTCGGACCGCTCGTGGTACCCGATCTACGAGAAGATGGTCGAGTACGACATTCCCGCGATGATTCACGTGAGCACGAGCTGCAATGCGTGCTTCCACACCACCGGTTCGCACTACCTGAACGCGGATACCACCGCGTTCATGCAATGCCTGACCTCGGACCTGTTCCGCGATTTCCCGACGCTGCGGTTCGTGATTCCGCACGGCGGCGGCGCGGTGCCGTATCACTGGGGGCGTTTCCGCGGCCTCGCGCAGGAAATGAAGAAGCCGTTGCTGAAGGACCATCTGTTGAACAACGTGTTTTTCGACACCTGTGTCTATCATCAGCCGGGTATCGATCTGCTCACGCGCGTGATTCCCGTGGACAACATCCTGTTCGCGAGCGAGATGATCGGCGCGGTGCGCGGCATCGATCCGGAAACCGGCCACTATTTCGATGACACGAAGCGCTACGTTGAAGCCGCGGATATGAACCCGGAGCAGCGCTACAAGATCTACGAAGGCAACGCGCGGCGCGTCTATCCGCGTCTCGATGCCTTGCTGAAAACGAAGGGGCTGTAATCATGTATGAAATCGGAGTCGTGTATCGCAACATCCAGCGCGCGGATGCGGACGTGGCCGCGAAACTCGGCGCGCTCGGTTCGGCCACCGTGCATGAAGCCATGGGCCGCACGGGCTTGCTCCAGCCGTATATGCGTCCGATCTATACCGGTGCGCGCGCGAGCGGCACGGCCGTCACGGTGCTGCTGCAACCGGGCGACAACTGGATGCTGCACGTCGCGGCCGAACAGATCCGGCCGGGCGACGTCGTCGTCGCGGGTGTCACCGCGGAGAGCACCGACGGCTACTTCGGCGATCTGCTCGCAACCAGCTTCCAGGCGCGCGGCGCGCATGCGCTGATCATCGACGCCGGTGTGCGCGACGTAGGCGTGCTGACCGAAATGAACTTCCCGGTCTGGAGCAAGGCGATTTCCGCGAAGGGCACGGTCAAGGCGACGCTCGGCTCGGTGAACATTCCGGTCGTGTGTGCGGGCGCACTGGTCACGCCGGGCGACGTCGTCGTTGCCGATGACGACGGCGTGGTCGTGGTGCCGGCGGCCGCCGCGCAAGCGGTGCTCGACAAGGCCGCGGCGCGCGAGGCGAACGAAGCCGAGAAGCGCGCGAAACTCGCCTCCGGTGTGCTGGGTCTCGATATGTACAACATGCGCGGGCCGCTCGAGCAGGCCGGACTGCGTTACAAGGACTGACAGGCGTGGTCGCAGAGATCAACGGTCAAGCCGTGCGCGCGCCGATCACCGGTATTTCGTCGATGGCCACGCGCCAGGTGCTCGCCGAACTCGCCGCGTCGTACGAGCGGCGCACCGGGCAGGGCGTCACGATCGAATCGGTCGGCGGTGTCGATGCGGCGCGCCGGGTCGAGGATGACGAAGTCTTCGATATCGTCGTGCTCGCAGCAGACGCGATCGAGCGGCTCGTGGTGACGGGTTGCGTTGAAGCGGCGAGCCGCGTCGGGCTCGCGCGCTCGGGCATCGCGGTCGCGGTCGCGGCCGGAGCGACACACCCGGACATCGCGACCGAAGCGGCGCTGCGCGACGCGATTCTCGGTGCGCGCAGCATCGGTTACTCGACGGGGCCGAGCGGCACGCATCTGCTGAAGCTGTTCGAACGCTGGGGCATTGCCGGGCAGATCGCTTCGCGTATCGTGAAGGCGCCGCCGGGTGTGCCGGTCGGCACGCTCGTCGCGCGCGGAGAAGTCGCGCTCGGCTTTCAGCAGATGAGCGAATTGATTCACGTACCCGGTATCGACGTGCTCGGCGAGCTTCCTGCCGCCATCCAGTCCACCACGACTTTCACCGCCGCGATCTGCACGGCGGCGCGCCACCGCGAAGCGGCGCAGGCGTTGCTGGCGTTTCTGGTCTCGCGCGAGGCCGACGGCGCAAAGCTGCAAAACGGCATGTCGCCGGCTTGATGGGGGAGCGGCGCTCGCCGCCCCGGCTCGATGGTGGAATCCAAACGCCGCGAATGAAAGCGGATTCAAGCCATCAGCTTGCCCCACTCGTAATCGATACTGTCCGGCGTGAAGGGCAGCACCCCTGCACCGGGCGTAAATGTCAGTTCGCCGAAATAAACGCGCTCGTCCGGCGCGTACAGGTCCACTCGCACATAGTCGAAGTCTTCGCACAGACGGACCGCGATATCGAGCACGGCATCCAGATTCGGCGGGCGCGGACCTGGTGCCGCACTGCGCTTGTAGTCGCCGATTGCGATATCGAGGTGATTCCAGTCGACGTCGTAAACGTCGCCGTGCGTCGCGGTGCCGAACCGGTCGGAGATCACGAGGATATAGATGATCGGCCCCCCAGGCCGACCGCCGAAGCAGTGCATCTTGAGATCCGCCGGAATCTGGCCGCGCTGATCGAGCAGCAGCTTCTCGAAGAAGACGCGAGGCTCGATCGACCGATAGTGCCGCTCGCGCCCAACGTAATAGAATTCGGTGCGCAGCCACTGGTCGGCAAGCTTCTTCAGCTTGTCGAACGAGGTCTCCGATTTGTTTCTCACCACTTCGACGAAGCTGCTGCCGTGATTGGCTTTCATTACGAAAGCATCGGGCAGCGCGTCGAACACTTCGGGCGTGAATACATCGGGCGCTGCGATCAGCGGTATCAAATGCTTGTCACCGATCTTCCGGGCAATATAGTCCCGCACCAGCAGCTTGTCGGTCAGCTCGATATAGCGAGGATCAGGGTGAAGATTGCGCTGCAGGATCTTCTCATTGAACGTCACTGGACGAATCAGATTCGGATAACGGCCAGTGCATTTGTGATGTAACAGGCTTAGGAAAAGGGCATCCGGCAATAAGGTCTTCGCCGCTTCCTTGATCTTTCTCACGGTAGATGGCGCTTGCCCTTGCGCGAAATGCGCACCTGCGCGCAGGCCCGGCATCTCGCAGCGCGCAGCCACGGCACTGTCAACGGATTGTAGGGAGGCCATGTTTTCCGGCGCGACGGCCGCGTCCTCCGCGGCCAGTTCGGCGGTTTTGATGATCGTCATGTTCTTATCCCTTTTGCGGTCGAGCCGACGAGTCGTGCTCGGAGTAACAGGGAATTGAAATCAAAGCGTCAGCGGCGCTTGCCGCAACATCTCGGTCGCGGCACTCCAGCTTTCCTCCGGTGTCAGCCAGCGTTCTTCCGCGTCCACATGCTGTTGCGCGCGGAATTGCGTCGGCGACATGCCATAGCGCTCCTTGAATAGCCGCCCGAGCCGATTACCGTCGCCCATTCCGCAGCGACGCGCGATCTTATCGACCGGCAAATCGGTGTTCTTCAGCATCGAGCGAACGATCTCGAAGCGTGTGCGCAGCAGATATTCGAGTGGCGTCATGCCGAACTCGCATTTGAAACGGCGCTGAAAGTTGCGCTTGCTCATCGCCACCGACTCGGCCGCCTGGGCAACCGAAATAGCCTTGCTGTAGTTCTCCTTGATCCAGCGCGCCGATTCGCGAATCTTCTCGGTCGTCGTCGTGATGTTGACGTCGTCGAGCTCCGAACGTCTATTCTCGGCGTAGCCGGTCTGCAGGATGCGGCCGATTTTGCGGGCCGTGTCGGTATTGATGTCGCGTTCGATCTGCGCGAGCGCGAGATCGGTCGGCGTCACATTGCTTTGCGTGCGCGCGGCATCACCGCTGTCGTCGAACAAAAAAATCGGCACGATCGATTGCAGCGGATCGTTGCAGACGACCGCGAGATTCGCACCCTGTTGCATGCCGAAAGATGCGATCGATCCTTGCAGTGAGATCCACGACAGAAACCGATCGTTGGATTCCGCCACTTCGCTGACGTCGCGGCAGGCCACGAAGAACGCGTGGAAATCCGCGAGGCAATAGCGTTCGAGGCCTTGCGTCCAGATCGATATGCCGGAAGAACTGGTCACCAGACCACCGCCATCGGATACCACGGTAAACCGGTATGGCGCCTCTTCGCCAGCCGTTCTCTTGAACTCATTGGCAAGCCGGAACGCGTCGCCGATCGCGCCGGTACTTGCCATCGAACAATCCTGAAAGACGAATAGACCAATGTGCTTCATCACGCCAGCTTCTCCAGACAGGAAAATCTACGCATTGAGATTAGCGCATCGAATTCTGTCAGACGAGCTTGGCCGGCATGCGCGGGTGTTTTGGCGTAATCGTCAGGATTCGAGAAATTATTACCTCACTATTCGCTAAATTGCGTGCTACTAATTAACGTTGGGCGGAATTTTTTTCCAGCACGATTAGCGCGATTTTTGCAGGCGAGAAGCCAGGGCATCGGCGGAATGCGCCGAGCAGCGTGGATTCGGCACGATTTGCGGGATATCAACGGCATTCTTTGCACACCAACCGCCCATTTGGCGTTCTGTCGCGATGTTCGGCGGCTATCGTATAACTCTGTTACAGCAATTGCAGATCGCAACAAGGCTTTCCGGCTTCTGTTTCATTTGTAAAAGGCTCCGCATTATCGGCCAATAGCACCTTACTTTGGGCCGCCGGCGAATGCCCCGATCCTTTGCGGACTATGCTTCACCGCAACATCGAGAGAGAAATTGTCAATCGCGGATTACGTGAATGGCGGGCACCGCATTCGCTGATTCGTGAGAAGAACAATCGGCAATGCCGCGGTGGATAAGCAATAGGTGTGTAGCCTTCCGTGGTTCGAGAGGTCCCGAACACGGCTCCCCGACCTAACCCGACACAGCACGTCGCTTCGCCGTGCTGCCAGCCAATCCAGGGTCCATCCGGCCGGCGGCATAAATAGCGACGTGGCGACGCAAAGCGATCGCCAATCGCTTTGTTTCATCAACCTGCAAGGATCAGACCGGTGGATTACTATCCGCAAAACTCGCTCTATCCCGCTGTTGATACCGAGCGCAGACAACTCAGTGCCAGCGGGATGCTTACGCTAATGCGTGACCACATCTGGGAGATCGTGGTGACGACGGTCGTCGTCCTCACGCTCGCGGTCGCGTATCTTCTGATTGCCACCCCCATCTATTCCGCTGACGTAATCGTTCGTGTGGACCCGCCCGAGCCGAATGCGCTCGGACTTGCGTTGCAGAACCAGGAACTGTTGCCGCCTCCGACGCCGTCGTCGGTAACGGAAATGGCGGTGATGGAAAGCCGGTCGGTTTTGCAGCCGGTGATCGACCAGTTCCGTTTCGACATTTCGGTAAAGCCGCACAAGCTTCCGGTGCTCGGCGACATCGCCGAAAAATTTGCTACACCGGGACAGCCTTCGGCGCCGTGGCTCGGCCTGAAATCGTATGCATGGGGCGGTGAGCGCGTGCAGATCGCGGCGCTCGACGTGCCGCGCGAACTCGAGGAAGAGAAGCTGACCTTGACCGCGCTCGACAATGGCGGCTTCGAATTGCACGGCCCGTCCGGCGAATTGCTGGCGAGTGGCACGGTCGGCATGCCGGTCAAGCAGAACGGCGTGTCGATGCTCGTGAAGGAACTCGCTGCACGGCCCGGCACGAAATTCGAAGTGATCCGCTGGAATGAGCTCGATGCGATCAAGCGCTTCGAGAGTCTGATCAAGATCGGCGACAAGGTGAAAGACTCGGGGTTGCTGCAAATCCAGTACCGCGACAAGAGTCCGGACAAAGCCGCTGCCGTCGCCAATGCATTGGGACAGCAATACCTCGCCTCCGCGGTGGCGAGCCGACAATCGAACGACACGCAGACGCTCGCGTTCATTAACGGCGAACTCCCGCGTCTACTCGCCGATCTGCGAAAAGCCGAGGAAGCGCTGAAGAGCTTCCGCTCGAACTCGCAATCGATGCAGCCGACCAACGAGGCGCAAGCCTATTTGCAGGGCGGCCTCGATCTCGACAAGCAGATCGCGACGTTGCAATTGCAGCGCACGCAAATGCTCGAGCGCTATACGCCGCAAAGCCGCTGGGTGCAGAACATCGACGAGCAACTGGCGCAATTGAAAGAAGCGAAAGCGAAATTCTCCGACCATTTCAACGGCATGCCGGCGTCGGAGCGCGAGAGCGTCGATCTGATCCGCGCGCAGAAGGTGGCCGAAACGGTGTATCTCGGCATGGTCCAGAAGGCTGAGCAATTGCAGGTGCGCCGCGCCAGCACGACGGGCGGTGCGCATATTCTCGATCCGGCGATGAGACCGCATATGCCGGTCATGCCGCAGCCGATTCTCGTGCTCGGCGGCGGATTGGTGCTCGGTCTCGTGTCCGGCGTCGTGTTGGTCTTCATGCGCCGCCACGTGATGATCGGCGTGACTGACCCGCGCTACGTCGAGCGCCAGATGAGCGTGCCGGTGTTTGGCGAGATTCTGTTCAGCCATCAGCAAGTGCTGCTCGATCGCGATGCGACCGCAGGCCGAAAATCTCTGCCGCCAGCGACCGGGCGTGCCCATCCGCCGCTGCAGAAGAGTCTGCACGAGATTCAGCTCGATAAGGGCATTCCGAACAGGATTCTCGCCGCGCGCTTTCCACACGACGCGTCGGTCGAAGCGCTGCGCAGCGTACGGACCGCCGTCACGCGCGATCTCGCGCACGCACGCAACAACATCGTCATGGTCATCGGCCCCACACCGTCCGCCGGCAAGAGCTTCGTCGCCGCGAATCTGGCGATCCTGCACGCGGAAGTCGGTCAGCGTGTGGTGCTGATCGATGCCGATATGCGGCGCGGCCATCTCGCCTCGCTGTTCAACGAGAGCAATCGTGGAGGCCTATCCGAAGTGCTGTCCGAACGCTTGCCGTTGCGTAATGCGTTGCGCTCAACCCGCATCGACGGATTGACGTTCCTGTCGTGCGGCGTGCGCCCGGAGAATCCCGCCGCGCTGCTGATGAAGCCGCGCCTGAAGGATGTTCTTGAGCGGCTGTCGAGCCAGTTCGATCTGGTGATCATCGATACGCCGCCTTTCCTCGCGGTTACCGACGCCTCGATCGTCGCGAACGAGGCGGGCGCATCCCTGCTCGTGCTGCGCTCTGGTATGCAGAGCGAGGAGGAGATCGCCGACACGATCAGAAAGGTGGAACGCGCGGAAGGGCGCATCGCGGGCGCGGTGTTCAACGGCATACCGCTGCGTCGAAGCACGAAGAATTACGGCTACGAAACGAACTATGCCAGCGATTTCGGCGAAAACGACGCCGGGCAGCAAGCGCCGCGAGGCGCCTGAGCGTGTGGGGACCTCAACGCGGTAACGCGCGTTCGCGATGGCGTAAAACGGAGAACCAGATGGCCTTTGCAATCAACGGAAAGTTTACTTCGCAGTCCATCACGGGGGTTCAACGCGTGGCGTATGAGCTGACGAGGGCCATGCAGATGCGCGCCGCGCCCGGTGACGAACCGGAATTGTTCGTGCCACAAAACGCAGTCGAGCCCGGGGCGCTGCTCAGACCGCAGCGGCGCTTTCCGTGGCTGCGTGGCACGTTGTGGGAGCAGATCACGCTGCCGATCGCTGCTCGCGGGATCACGCTGCTCAGTCTGTGCAATACGAATCCGCTGTTCAAGCACAGTCAGGTCGTGATGGTTCACGACATGGCCGTCTTCGACGTGCCGCAAGGCTTTTCGAGGAAATTCCGGCTCTGGTATCGCATCGTCTTCACGCTATTGCCGCGCACGCATCCGATCGTTCTGACGGTGTCGACGTATTCGAAAATGCGGATCTGCCATCACCTGAAGATCGACGAATCGCGTGTGAAAGTGGTGGCGCCCGGCGCGGATCATCTCGACCGGATCGTGGCCGACCCGTCGGTGCTGAAACGGCTCGAATTGAACAAGGACGCGTATTGCGTGATCGTCGGCAGTCTCGACCCGCGCAAGAATCTGCGCGGCGTGCTGGACGCAATCGCGCGGCTCGGGCATCTGCGCGACGTGAAATTCGTCATCGTGGGAAAACAGTATCCGCGCATCTTCAGCAGTGCGGGCGTCGAGCATCCGCTGCAGTCGCGGCAGGTGGTGTGGGCCGGATTCGTGTCCGACGAGGAGCTGAAGGGGCTCTACGAGAACGCTGGATGCCTCGTGTTTCCGTCGTTGTACGAAGGCTTCGGCCTGCCGCCTCTGGAAGCGATGTATTGCGGCTGTCCGGTGATCGCGTCGGCGCGTACGTCGATACCGGAAGCGTGCGGGAATGCCGCGATGTACTGCGACGCGGCCTCCGCGGACGACATCGCCGCAAAGATCGAGCAGATGATGAGCGACGCCGATCTTCGCCAGCAATACCGCAGCGCTGGGCTGCTGCATGCGCGCGAGTTTCGCTGGGAGCGCGCGGCGCAACAGGTGCTCGAAATCCTCGATGTAAAGACCGGCGAGCGGCTGCCTGAACTGGCACCGCGCGCGTCAGCGAGCTAGCGATCGATGGGCACGAACATGGATCGCATGAAGACCCGTGCTGGCAGAAGACGTGCGTTGCGCACACTCGCCGCGTTGGCGGCGGGCGCGGCCGCGCCATTGTCGGATATCAGGCCCGCTCTCGCGTTGGTACAGGACCCTGCGCACGCGCGCGGCCGCATGATGAGCGATCTGATCGGCGTGAACGGCTGGGCCGGATCGGTTGCCGACATCGAGATGTGGCGAGCGATGGGCATCAGCTGGGGGCGCGACACGGTCGGCCCGGGCCAACCTGATCGGCGCGGCGAGCCGATGCGCATCGACAAGACCAGCTCGGCGTACGATGTCGACCTGCCGTCCAGACTGTTGCGAAATGAACGCAATGGAATCGGTTCGCTGCTGATGCTCGGCTTTACGCCGAGATGGAATGCGAGCGTGCCGGGCGAAAACAATTCGGCACCCGTCGACGTGGATGCATGGAAGCAGTACGTCGACGCGGTGGTCCGCAAGTATTCGGCGCCGCCTTATAACCTGCGCTATTTCCAGATCTGGAACGAGGCGGCTGGAAAATTGTCCGGCGGCTTGCAGCAGTCGGTGTTCTGGCGCGGCCCGGGGTTCAGCAAGGACGAAAAACGCTCGAAACCGTATGAACGCGCGATGCAGGATTACGTCGAGCGGGTTCATATTCCGGCCGCCCGCATCATTCGCAGTTATCGCGCGTACGTGGTGTATGGCGGCTGGCCCGACCAGGGCGGCCTCGATAACTTCTACCGCTGGCTCGAATATCGCAGTCCGGAATTGAAAGAGCGCATGCTCGATTGGGTCGACTACATAGACACGCACTATTTGCCGGTCGCCGACATGGAACCGCTGTACCAGAGGTACGTGAAGAACGGTCCCGCGCGCGGCATCTGGCAAACCGAGATCGGCAACGAGTACATCAAAGACCCGCACTATTTGCCGCGCTATTTCTTCGACTTCGCGGTGTGGGCGCTCGGCAGGAATTGGGACGATCCGAACAAGTACGTCTCGATGATCTATCACTGGGAGGGCTATGAACCCTATCGTCTCACGCACCCCGGTCCGCCTGAACGAACCTACAACGTTTCCGGTCGAAGCTTGGTCGTGTTGCGACAAACCGTGGGTGGGCATCTGGCGAGTTTTACGAAGCCGCTGCAATGCGGTCCGGGTGTTGCTGCAAATGCTTTGGTTTCCGGCAACGACCTGGTGATGCAGGTGAGCAGCAGCGCGGGCTGGCAGAACATTTCCATCGGCGGGCTGCAGGCGCTGCGCTCGCATGCGATAAAGGCCGATTTCATCGACGCGGTGAGTGGCGAGGCGAGCGTACCGGACAATGTTGCATTGAGTTGGGACAACGATTTGATGAACGTGCGATTCAAGGTACCCGACAAGGTGAATGGTGCTGGTAACAATCCGCCCAAACATCTGGCTTATCTGGTGGTTCGGAGTGCGGCGCAGGCAGTGGCATAGCGAGAATTCGCGAACTTTACGGCCGCCGGGAGCCGGCGGACCGAACCTGATGGATAGCGTTGACACATCATGAAACAGGTCACCATTGCGATTTGCAATTACAACTACGAGCACTATCTGGCGGCGGCGATCGACTCGGCGCTCGCGCAGGACTATCCGGCGACCACGGTCATGATCGTCGACGATGGATCGACCGACGGGTCACGCGCGATCATCGAAGGCTACGGAGACCGCGTCGTGTCGGTGTGCAAGAAAAATGGCGGACAGGTGTCCGCCTACAACTATGCAATCGCGTCGCTCACCACCGAGTTTGTGATCTTTCTCGATTCGGATGACGTGCTGTACCCATCCGCAGTCACCGAGGTCATGCGCTTTTTCGAGAGCGGCGAGTGGGCGAAGGTGCAATTCCGCCTCGACGTGATGGACAGCAATGGAGAATTGACGGGTGCCTACGTGCCGAATAGCGAGCCGCCCCCCGACTGCAGCGGTCTGCTGCGCGGCGGTTGGCTCTATCCGTCGCCGCCCGCGTCTGGCAACGCTTACCGGGTGAGTGCGCTCAAGCAGATCTTCCCCGTCCCCGAAGAGGGCGTGAATCGCTATGGCGCGGACTTTTACGCGATCTATGGCGTCGCGCTGACTGGACCGATCGCGACCTTGTCGAAGTCGCTAGGCGGCTACCGTGTGCATAACGCGGGCAGTGAAACGGTGTCGTTCGCAAACTCGGAACAACTGACGAAAGCGCCGCGGGCGTTCAACATGCGCTGGGCCATTCTGCGCAATATTGCAAAAGACCGCCTCGACATTGAATTGCCGGCCACATTTCTCGACTTTTCACACGAGAAAGCGACATTCTGCTCTTCCGTTTATCGCGCGACGTTTTTCAGGCGTTGGCACTGGATGCTCCGCGATTCGCGCAGCTATCTGCACACGATCATTGCAAACCCGTTTTGGAGCCTGAAGAAGAAGCTCGGCACCCTCGTACTGTCGAGCCTGTGTCTCGTGCCGTACTCGCCGCTGTCCGATTTCGCGGTGCGTTATATCGCGAACCCGCTTGCGCGCCGTCGCGTCGCAGGACGCTAGGCGAAGGAGGACGGCATGGATAGACGAACGAGCACCAACCTGATCGTATTTGTGTACGCCGGCTATTTCATGAGGTACGTGTACCTCATGATCGTGGTGCCGTTCTATGGCAGGGTGCTTGGCGTGGCCGAATACGGGCGGGTACTCGCGTCGATGTCGCTGATGAACGTGATATGGATGTTCGTCGGCTTCGGCTTCACCTTCGTCGGCATGCGCGAGGTGGCGAAAGCGCAGTCGACCCAGGAATGCAATGCGATCTATTCGCTGCATGTCAGCGCGCGGCTGGCACTCGCCGTGATTGGCGCGGGCATAGGCATCGTTGCGACGTTCTGCTCACCGTTGTTGGCGGAGCAGCCTCTGATCGGCATGCTCGCAACCCTGCTAGGCATCGTGTCGGCGTGCAATCTGGGCTGGCTATTTCAGGGGCGGCAGCAGATTCGCACGCCGATCATAATCGAAGTGTTCGGCTTTGCGCTGAGTCTCGTGTTGGTGCTGGCGCTCGTCAGAGGACCGAACGACGCCGTCTGGGTGTTGGCGAGCCTGCTGATTGCGGGCGCCGTGTCCTTGGCCATTGCCTACGGTTTGACGACGTGGCAGCTCGGTTGGCCACGTCTGGCGTTTTCCGGCGTCCTGCCGCTCATACGCAGGTCGACGATGCTGTTCTGCTATTCGTCCGGGTCCGTCGTGCTGACGGCGTCGTCGACGTATTTGCTGACCTTGTTCTCCACCCCCGCTGAGGTCGGCTATTTCGGCGCGGCCGAGCGTTTCGCGACGATCGGTCTGAGCCTGATGGCCCCCGCGGCGCAGGTCTTTATTCCGACGATAACCCGGCAACTCGCGCAGGGCGACAAGGCGGGCGCGCATGTAACGACACGGCGCGGCGCCCTATTGCTGCTCGGCTATGGCGTGCTAGTGCTGTGCGGCGCGTTGACGCTTTCGCCTTTCGTGTTGCCGCTGATTCTCGGCGCCGCGTTCGAGCCGAGTGTGCACGTATTGCAGGTATTTGCATGGATGTTCCCGTTCGCGGCCTTCAATGAGTTCGTCGCGTTCTATGTATTCGTACCGCGCAGGAAAGACCGGGTACTCGCAATTGCCGGCGTCGCCTCGGCGTTGGTCAATCTCGCGGCGGCGCTCATTCTCGCGCCGCGTTTCGGCGCGATTGGCATGGCCTCTGCTCGGGTGATCGGCGAAGCCGCGCAGTCGGTGACGCTGCTCAGCGTGCTGATTCGTCTCGAACTGATCGGGCTATTACCCGGCGCCGAGCGGGCGCTCGCGCGGGTGCGGGTGGTGTGTGGGCTTCGTACCCAGGCGGGCGGCGCAAAAGACGATTGAAGTGGCGCGTGGGTGTGCGGGAGTTTGGTTGGATTGTCACAGGAGGTCGAAGTGAAAGTCGCTATTGTTCACGATTGGCTGGTAGTGTCCGGCGGCGCCGAGAAAGTATTGAAGAACATCATCGAGTGCTTCCCGGATGCGGACGTCTTTTCGATTGTCGATTTTCTCGAAGACCGCGATTGCGTGAAGGGGAAGTCCGTCAATACGTCCTTCATCCAGAAGATGCCATTTGCGCGAAGACGATACCGCGCCTATTTGCCGTTGATGCCGATTGCTATCGAGCAGGTGGATCTGTCCGGCTACGATCTCGTCATTTCGAGCTCCCACGCGGTTGCCAAAGGCGTGTTGACCGGGCCGAACCAGGTGCACATCAGCTACATTCATTCGCCGATCCGCTATGCATGGGATCTGCAACATCAGTACCTGCGCGAATCCCATCTCGACAGGGGACTGCGCTCCGCGTTGGCGCGAGTGCTGCTTCATTACATTCGCGGCTGGGATTCGCGTTCTGCGAACGGCGTCGATCATCTGGTTGCTAATTCCCAGTTCATCGCACGGCGAATCAGAAAGGCCTATCAGCGTGAAGCGACCGTGATCTATCCGCCTGTCGATCTGGCGAATATGTCCATTGGTACGGAGAAAGAGGATTTCTACGTAACGGCGTCTCGGATGGTGCCTTATAAGCGTATTGATCTGATCGTTCAGGCTTTTTCGCAAACGCCCGAGCGCAAGCTGGTCGTGATCGGCGACGGTCCCGATATGAAGAAAATCAAAGCGGTGGCCGGCGACAACGTCAAGATCCTGGGGCATCAGCCGTCCGACGTGCTGGTCGATCATTTGCGGCGCGCGCGTGCATTCGTGTTCGCGGCGGAAGAGGATTTCGGCATTTCCGTGGTCGAAGCGCAGGCATGCGGTACACCGGTGATTGCCTTCGGCCGCGGCGGCGCGCTTGAATCGGTGGTGGGATTGCCGCTCGAGCGGCCCACCGGGGTCTTCTTCGGCGAGCAAAGCACCGCGTCCTTGCTCGAAGCCGTTACCCGTTTCGAGAGCAACGCCGCCTTATTCGATGCACGTGTGTGCCGCAAGAATGCCGAGCGTTTTTCGTCTGAGAACTTCAAGAAGGCGCTGATGGGCTTCGTCGATGCCCGGCTTCCCTATGCGTGCGTCGAGCAGTTCCTTCCCTATGCGCCGAGTCAGTCGCTGCCGGCCGAAGAACGTCATCTTGCCGACGTTGCGCCGTGAGTCGGGCGCCGGGGCACGGGCTGGGTAGCTCGCGCACCCACGACGCCCGCCTTGCGCGCACCGCGCGGGCCGGGCCTGAATGCAGTGGCCGCCAGCGGACGCGCGGCTAGCAGCAGCGAGATTACAAGAGAAAGAATCAATACATTCGACGGCGTGACCAGCCGATGTTCGGTTGCCGACATCACCAGCAGGCATACCGACGAAATCTCGACGAAGCGGAACGCCGCGAAGTGGCGGCCCCCCTCGACCAACGCGGCATACGCCGCCCCCTGCTTGCTCCATTCCACCAGTTTCCAGAAGAACGCGAGGATCAGCGTCAAGCCCACGACGCCGAGCTCGGCGAGGATATTCAGGTACGAGTTGTGAGCGTGCGAGTCGCTGTGCTCGATCACGATGTCGGACGGTACCGCGAACAGATGGAAGTACGAGGTGAGGCTGCCGATATGGTCGTCGAACGAGCCGAAGCCGAGACCGACGAGCGGGCTTTGCACGAAATACGCGAGCGCTCGTGGCCATAGCCACTCGTAGCGGATGTTGAGGTTGTTGACCTTTGCGTCGTTGGCGTGAATCGCGAACGTATAGCCCATGTAGTCGACGTTCGGCTGCGTATGGTAGATCGCGATGGCGGCCGAGGCGAGCAGCAGCACGGCGATCAGCGTACCGAGAATCCAGCGCTTGCGGCCAAAGTACAGGTAGGGGAGAACGGCCACCGCGCCGAGCAGCGAGCCGCGGCTGTAGGTCGAAAACAGCATCAGCGTAGTGCAGAACAGCAGCGCGATTATCAGCTTGCTGCGCTTTTGCAGGTAGCACGCCACACCCAGACAGAACAGCATCGCGAGGAAGCCGCCGGCCGCATTACGGGCAATGAAGTAGCTGCCGAAGGTGTCGTTAGGGTGAATGAAGATGCTGAACAGCCCGTTCGTGGCGATGTAGTACGCGTACATCGGCAGATTGATGACGACTGCGAAGATGAACAACGAACGCAGCACCTTGTTCATATCCCAGCGGTGCGCATACACGCAACCGGCAAAAATGGGCAGATAGGAGATGAAGAAATTGCCGTCGCGCCGATAGAACTCGAATTCGAGGAACGACTGCGGATCATAGAGCAACGTCGAGATGATCGCGAGCACCGTGAAAGCGGTAAGCGGCGTGATGAACGCGGGATAGGTGCGGCCGTAAAAGCGCCATGCCAGCAATAGCAGCGGGACGAAGCCGATCGCACTGAGGGGCACGAAGTTCGTGACCGTCATGAACAGTGCGAGTAGCGAAAGATAGGCCATTGCAGCTCCAGAAAAACGGATGGCGCGCCGGTTGGGGTTGTGCCCATGCGCTGGATGATGGCGAGATTGGGAACAGCGAAAGACTTACAGCGTGGCCGTGCGGGATCACACCGCTGTTTGTCTTTGACAGGAATGCCACGGGACGTTCATTAAACGGTAGCACGTGTCGCTGCTTATTTCCATCGTGCGCACTGCAATAGAAGTGCAAGCTCGTTCGCAAGCTTGCGAAATCCGGTCCGCGAGCGCCGCCAAAACTTCCGCGCTTCGCGCCAGATGACCTGTGTCGCAAGGCGCTCTCACTATGATGAATCCATCGGGGCACGACGTCGATCAGATCCGATGTACGTCGTTGCCACATTCGTTCTTTCGTTTTCAAATCGTTTTCCGGTCGTCGTTGTCGAGCAGACCACTGCGATTCGGCCAGTCAGTTTCTGTACTTCCAGCTCGCGCCGGATTTGCCGTCGGCGCGTGCCTCTATCACTGTGAACTGAACTACTGGTCTGGTCCGTTTGACGCGGACGCCCTGTCGATAAATCACATCAGACGGTATTTGCGTGGATCGCGGCACACCGCGTCGTTCGGTGTCGTCCAGGAAGACGCGTTCCCGAGCCGGTTTCAATGCGAAGGAGTTTGCGATGGGTAAGGTTACCGCGGCAGCCGCCGCAGTGGATGTCGAAACGATACGACAGGATGCCGCCGGGTCGGATTTCCCGACGCTCGTGCAGGTGATTCTCGCCGGTGGTTCCGGCACCCGGTTGTGGCCGGTGTCGCGCGAACAGTTTCCCAAGCAACTGATCGACGTGATTGGTAAGCAGACTTTGCTGCAAGCGACCATGGGGCGCATGGCGGGCTTCGATGCCGCATGGAACGTCGCGGCCGATCCGGTGATCGTCTGCGGCACCGAGCATTATTTCGCCACTTACGAACAGGCGCGCGAGATCGGCGTGAACGCGCGGATCGTGGTCGAGCCCGCGCGTCGCGATACGGCGCCGGCACTGACGCTTGCCGCGCTGACGGCATGCACGGAAGACGAAGACGCGATCCTCGTCGCGATGCCAGCCGACCATGCGATCGCGAATCTGGAAGCGCTGCATCACTCGCTCCACATCGCCGCAACGCATGCGCGCAACGGCGCGATCGTCACGCTAGGCGTGCCGCCCGAACGGGCCGATACGGGCTTCGGTTATATCCGGCTCGGCGATGCATTGCCCGACGGCGCGCGTCGCATCGAGCGCTTCGTGGAGAAGCCCGCGGCGGAACTCGCGGCCCAGTACGTCGCGTCGGGCAATTACTGGTGGAATAGCGGCATCTTCGTCGTGCGGGCGTCGGTGTGGCTTTCGGTCATCCAGCAGTTTCAGCCGGACATGCACACGGCCTGCATTCAGGCGTATCGCGACGCGAAGAAGACTGAAGAATGCATCATGCCGGACGCCGACGGGTTTCTCGGTTCGCCGTCCGACTCGATCGACTATGCGGTGATGGAACAGCTAGGCAAACCTGAGTCGGCGTTTTCGGGCGTGGTGGTGCCGCTCGAAGCGGGGTGGTCCGATCTCGGCTCGTGGGATGCCGTGTGGCAAGCGATGGAGAAGGACGAGTGCGGTAACGCGGCCAGCGGCCGCGTGCTGTTCGAAGGGGCCACCGCGACCTACGCACGCTCGCAAGGAGGCAGGCTTCTCGCTTGCGTCGGCACCGACAACATGATCGTGATCGAAACCGACGACGCGGTGCTCGTCGCGGATCGCTCGCATGTGCAGGACATCAAGGGACTCGTGTCGCGGATCAGGGCCGAGAAGTCACCGGAAGCCGATGCTCACAGAAAAGTCCGTCGCCCATGGGGTTTCTATGACTCGATCGATCATGGCGAGCGCTTTCAGGTGAAGCGCATCGTCGTGATGCCGGGCGGCCGTCTGTCGTTGCAGATGCATCATCATCGCGCCGAGCATTGGGTGGTGGTGTGCGGCACCGCGCTCGTCACGCGTGGAGAAGAGCAGTTTCTCCTCGGCGAAAACGAATCGACGTACATCCCGCTAGGTGTTCGCCATCGGCTCGAAAATCCGGGCCGCGTACCGCTGCAGATCATCGAAGTACAGTCCGGCACTTATCTCGGCGAAGACGACATCGTGCGTTTCGACGACAAGTACGGGCGTTGTGGCTGATGCGACGAAGTCGACCTGATACGTCCTATGAGGGGGCTGTGATGCGATTGCTGACTGGTCTGCTGGCTAGAGCGTTCGACGTCGCGATGATCGTGGCTGGGGCCTTCGCGGCCTCACAGGTGCGCTTCGACGGCGGCTCGCAACGGAGCTTCTATTTCGCGTTCGTCGCTTTTGCCGCGGCGTTTGCTCTCGCGGTCTTTCCGGCGCTCGGCGTATACCAGTCCTGGCGGGGCCGCTCGAAAAGAGTGCTGGCGAGCCAGGTGGCACTCGGCTGGCTCGTCGTGCAGGCGTGCGCGATGGCGCTGATGTTCTCGCTGCACCGGATCGACATCGTGTCGCGGCTCTGGTTCGTGTACTGGACCGGCATTTCGGGCGCCGCGATGATGTCCGGCCGGCTGGTCACGCATGCGCTGCTCGGCCGCATGCGCCATGCGGGGATGAACTTGCAGCAGGTCGCGGTGGCGGCGTGCGGCGATCATTGCGACGAGATCATTCGCAAGATCGAGACCTCGCCCGCTGCCGGCTTTCGCGCGAATGCGTTGTATAACCTGCACCCCGACTGTTGCGTGCCGCCGCACCCGTCAGTGCAGGTGTTCGAAGAACAGTCCGCGTTCGCTCGCTACGTGCGCGAGCAGCAGATCGGCGAAGTGTGGCTGGCACTGCCGCTCTCCGAGGAGCGCGCGATTCTCAAGCTGGTGGCGGAGTTTCGCAACGACCTGATCAATGTGCGCTTCATGCCCGACGTACGCTCGCTTGCGCTGTTCGAAGGCAGCATGACCGAGTTGCTCGGCTTGCCGACGATCAATCTCGCCGCGTCGCCGCTGCCGCCCAACGCGTTGGTGCAGAAAGACCTGTTCGACCGTCTGTTCGCGCTCGTCGCTTTGATCGCGATCTCGCCGATCCTGCTGGGCTGCGCGATAGCCGTCAAACTGAGTTCGCGCGGGCCGGTGTTCTTCAAGCAGCGCCGCAAAGGCGCCGACGGCCGAGTATTTACGATCTACAAGTTCCGCACGATGCGCTTGCACGAGCAGAAGCCGGGCATTCTCGAACAGGCGACGCGCGGCGATCCACGCATCACCAGCGTCGGTGCGTTCCTGCGCCGCACGAGTCTCGACGAACTGCCGCAGTTCTTCAACGTGCTGCGCGGCGATATGTCGGTGGTAGGGCCGCGTCCGCATGCGCTCGAACATGACGATCTCTATCAGAACATCGTGTCGGGCTATATTCAACGTTATCGGATCAAACCCGGCATTACCGGCTGGGCGCAGATCAACGGATATCGCGGCGAGACCGATCGCCTCGAAAAAATGGAAGGCCGTGTTGCACACGATCTGTACTACCTGCGCAACTGGTCATTCTGGCTCGACATGAAGATCATTCTGGCCACGATTTTCAAGGGGCTTCATCATCCAAACGCGTACTAAGCATGATGCTATCCGGAGTTGAAAACGTAGTGAGACGATCAGCAAAGCGGGTCTCGCTTTACCGCTTTCACCACGATCACGGCATGCAGGCGAGAAGGATATTGGAGCGACTGGAAAGCAGATATGGCAAGGCCGACCCGAACAACCTGCGGCTCGCGGACGCCTATGCGCGGGACGTGTTCGGCGACCCGGTCTACGCGCCCTGGCTGCGCGTTTATACCGCGTTTTGCGGCACATTCAAGGAAGGCTGGATTCCGGACAACTACTATGGGATCGTCGTCGTGCCGCATCTGAAAGGCTGGTACGGCAAGATTTCGAGCCTTAAGCCGATTTCACGGCTGATCTTCGACGGCGACGAATTGCCGGACCTGGCGTACTTTGCCAACGGGCTGTTCTTTACGGACAAAAGCGTGGTGGTACCCGAGCGCGACCTGAAGGACGTCGTGTTCGAGCATACCGAGCGCGTCGCCTTCAAGCTCGACGGTTCCGGACAGGGCAATGGTGTCTACTTCTTCGACCGTGCCAACTTCGACCCCGCGGTCATCAGGTCGCTCGGCAATGGCGTGATTCAGACTTTCATCGACCAGCACAGTTTGTTCACTGCGTTTGCTTCGAAACCGGTGGCGACGTTGCGCTTCACGACCGTGGTGGACGACACCGGCCGCATTTCCGTTCGAGCCTGCTACTTGCGCCTCGGCAGAGCCGAAGATACGCATGTGCTGGCGAATCGCGAAATATGCGTGTCGGTCAATCTCGAGACGGGCGAACTGTGCGACTTTGGGTATATGAGCGACTGGGGCGCGGTGGACGCGCATCCGGACTCGGGCGTGCACTTTGCGGGCGTGAAGATTCCGTGTTTCGACAAATGCATAGCGACCGTGCTGCGCCTGCACAGGAAGATTCCGTTTGCGCGCTGCATCGGCTGGGATCTAACGGTCGACGCGAACGACCAGGTCAAGTTGATGGAGTGGAACGGCAAGCACAACGACGTCAAATTCAGCGAGGCGACGCAAGGCCCGTGCTTCGCGGATCTGAACTGGGAACGGCTCAGGGCCGAACCTGACTTTGGACGGCTGCCACCGGTCTGACCGGGCAGGACAATAAACGCAGCGGGAGACGCGACGTGAGCGAACAGTTATGGTGCGTCCACATCGAAGGGCTGAACGACTTCATCGCCGTCGATTCGGAGGAATCGGCGCGGCACGAGGCGTCAGAGATCAATGCGTATATCGATCGCGCCGACAGAAGCTCGCGTGCCGCGCGTTTGCGCGCGGTGGTGGTCGAGTGGCCGTTCAGCGCCGACGGTCACGCCAGAGCGCTCGATACCGACTGGCACGATCTGCAGCGTATGCCGCATAGGCAGCAGGCTGCGGCGCACCCCGACGGCGTGCTGTCGAATCTCGCACGGCGCGTCAAGGAACTGCTGGGCGTCGCGCGCGCAGACAGGGACGATGCCTGAAGCGTGCCGATGGCAAACCGCGTTATGCGGGCAGCGGCACGTCCTCGATCAGATCCGCATTCACCGCGCGAATCCTGCGGTCGACAAAGTAACCGCCGCCTTCGACGTAGCGCAAGTACAGTCGCCCGCACGTCGAGCATTGCCATACGCCGCAGCGGTTGTACGGGAAATAGCGCGGCGCGATCGGCGCATCGGCCGACCAGTAGCTCGTTTTATTGGGCAGATTTTCGCTGAAGGTCGGCTCGGGATCGTCTTCCAGCGTCAGCGTGCCGATCTCCTCCAGCAAGGTTTCGTCGAGTGAAAGCGGTTGCGATTGCCAGCCGTCGAGGGGAGTGCGCGTGCATTCGCAAGGCGCGGCGGCGGGTTGTTTTTCCAGGCGCTGCTGCGCCGCGCGCGCGAGGTCGAGAAGGGTTGCAGTGTTCAGGTAGTGCGCCATGTAGCTAGTAGCAAGGGGTTCATGAGCCTTTCATCATCCGGTCGCGCTGCGTCGCGAATCGCACCGTCGATCACGAGCAGGTCGCCGGGGCGGCAGAATTCGAACGCGCGATGAATCGCGGGATTGTCGCCGGGGCGTGTATGGGTCGTCAATGTGGTGCCGGGGCCGTCAATTCCCGACGATCAAGGGGCGGCTCAATGCCGCCTTTTTCTAGTCACGCCGCCTAGGCAGGATATGCAATAAAAATAAGATACGCGACATCATTGTAAATAGTTGTCAAAAACGGCTTATCCCAATTTAAAACGGTTGACCGTGGTCCGTTTCAGGTGTCAATTCTCGGGGCATCACCCCGAAACCTGATGAGGACTTCAATGGAGCAACAGAGACAGCAAAACACTTGGAGCGTTGAGGAGGAAGTATGCGGGGTTTGCCGCATTACCTATTCGATATATTCCAATTTTCCCCCAATGCCATCCGCAATGGCCTTGAACGCCGAAACTGGGGAGTTCTTTCCATTCGATAAGCTCCGCTCGCTTCCAACCGGTTACGCCATGGCCGAGGCCCTGGGATATGCATGGACGTGCAATTGTCGCGAACGCAAGGCAGAGTCAGCGCTAACGTCGAACGATCGGACTCACGACGAGCAATACACACTCAAAGATGCTGGCGGCCGGATTATCCGCGACACGTATTACACGGTTCGTCTGCCGTCTGGTTCGCTCGTACACGGCGTTACAGATGGTTTGGGGCGCACTAAACGCTACAAAATGAACGGCACTCAATCCATATCTATTTATCTTGGTCACCGAGAGGACGCGTAATGCCCGACGCACTTGGAACAGCGATAACGAATACCAATCCGAATTCATGCGTGACTGTCCATTCGGGCAGACTCTGCAAGCCATGGAAGATATCGCAGCAAGGGATAACTTTCATTGCAGGCTGGGAAGCTTTCAAGCCACATATTTACGACAACGACGGTGCAGGTAAAGGAGGTAATGCAACTATTGGGTATGGACATCTGGTTCATATGGGGCCAATATCAGGAGCGGTGTCTGAAGCGCAATTTCGCAATGGCATAACAATTGCCGAGGCCCGAGAATTGTTGCTGCTTGACCTTGATTACCCAGAGCACATTCTAAATAGAAAGATTCGCGTTCCACTATATCAGTACGAGTACGATGCGCTCGTTTGCTTTGTATATAACCTTCCAAGTGGTAACGCTGGCTTGTTGAGTCTTGTTAACTCGGGTCACTATGACCGCGTGCCGGCCAAATTTTTGGAATATACGATGGCTGGCGGTGTGCGGCCGCGTGGACTGATCAAGCGTCGTCGCTCAGAAGGCAGTCTTTTCAAAGAAGGAAATTATGACCACAGCCATTAAAACCATCGGGGCGGTACTGATGATATCGGCGTCTATTTCAGCGTTGGCGGATACGGCATGTGAAGAGAAGGCAAAAACGCGAAACGATTTTCTTGCCTGCACCAACGCCGACACAGAAAAAATTCTCGCGAACGCAGAGAAGCTGTATCGAGGCATCAGGAAAGGTACGACTGGAAATAAACAGATTGCTCTCGACAAGAATTTTGGAATCTGGAATGAAAGAATGTCATCGGACTGCACATTGATTGCTTATTCGTTTAACGAGTGGAGTGATCGCTATGCTCCCGATACGGGTTTTCAGGTTGCGGAATGCCGCTTAAATATCGCTTCGCAGGAACTGGAGTTCTATAAGTGGCTGTCTTGTCCCGAAGATATGGAAACGTCAAAAATTCCAAAATGTGCTGCAGTCAATCGGTTACTTCGAAGAGGTCGGTAACAATGATTGCGAGAGTGACGCGATGAATTTGTGCCGACCGTGAACACCGACGATGAAATAGTTCTTCTCCTCCGAGACGTCGAATAGCAGCGTTTCACAGAAGCCCTCACCCCGCGCGAATCGAATCGATGACCAGTTGCATCGCCGGTGTGACGCGCCGGTTTCTGCGCAGAATCAGCCCATATGGTGCGAGCCGGCCGCGCAACGGCGTCGCGACCGCGGCGATCGCATCGAGCGCGACGTAGTACTGCGCGACCGAACTCGGCAGCACGGCGAGCATGTCCGAATCGCGCAGCAACGAAAGCGTGGTCAGGATCGACGACGTCTCGACCGTGCTGACCGGCGGCGCGACCCGCGACTCGCGAAACGTTTGGTCGATGACCTGGCGCATCGGGCTCGGATGCGGCTGGACGATCCACGCATAGCGCGCAAGGTCCGCGAGCTTCGGCGGCGTCCGAGTTTGTTTGCCTGTTTTCACGGCGGGATGATCGGGCCGCACGACGATCGACAGCGCCTCTTCCGCCAACGTCTCGAAGCTCAGGTCGAGTGCCGGAAAACCATCGGGAATCCGACCGATCACTATATCGAGCTGATCCTGTTGCAGCGACTGCACCAGCACGTCGCTGGTGTCGATCGTGACCGCCATCTGCAGGCGCGGATGCGCCTCCTTCAGCTTGACGATCGTGTGCGTCAGCAGTTCGGGCGACGGCGCCATCACCGCGCCGATGCGTACCTTGCCGATGTCGCCGGCCTCGATGCCGGCCAACTCCTCGCGCAGTTCGTCGAGATCCTCGAACACGACACGCGCATAGCGCATCACGGCCTCGCCGAAGATCGTCGGCTCCATGCCGCGCGCATGTCGCACGAACAGCGATACACCGAGCGTGTCTTCGAGTTCCTGCAAGGCCTTGGTCGCTGCGGGCTGGGTCATCGCGAGATCGTCCGCGGCGCGCCGCAGCGATTCGGTTTCCGACAGCGCGACCATCAGTTGCAGATGACGTAGGCGCAGACGCTTGCGGATGGTAGAGGCGGGCGGGATCATGAGCGATAACTTTAAGGAATCGGCCGATACGAATTATTCAGTGGTCAGTTATCGGATAGTTTCGCACACTAGCCGCTTATCGCAGAACGGCGATCGCGACGCCGTTCGCGTTGACAAGACCAAACTGGAGACGACGCATGACGATGACCGCGAGCCCCGCGCTCGACAGCGCGATTACCAAAGCGCGCACGAGGCTGCTGCCTTTTCTGATCCTGATGTACGTACTGGCGTTCATCGACCGCGCGAACGTCGGCTTCGCAAAGAACGTGCTACAGGCCGACACCGGCTTGAGCGACGCGGCGTTCGCCTTCGGCGCCGGCATTTTCTTCGTTGGCTATGCGGTGTTCGAAGTGCCGAGCAATCTGCTGATGTACCGCTTCGGCGCGCGCGTCTGGATGAGCCGCATCATGGTCACGTGGGGCATCGTGTCCGCGTGCACCGCCATCGTCGACAGCGCCACGAGCTTCTATGTGCTGCGCACGCTGCTCGGCATCGCCGAAGCCGGTTTCTTCCCCGGCATCATCCTGTTCCTGTCGAACTGGTTTCCCGCGAAAACGCGCTCGCAGACGATGGGGATGTTCTATTTCGGCTTCCCCCTTGCGCTGTTGCTCGGCAGCCCGATATCGGGTCTGCTGCTAGACGCGGGCAATCCCTTTGGCATGCATCCGTGGCAGTGGCTCTTTGTCGTCGAGGGGCTCGCGGCGTCGGCGGTGGGTGTCGTCGCTTACTTCTATCTGACCGACCGGCCCGTCGAGGCGCGGTGGCTGGATGCCGATGAGCGTGATGCGCTCGATCACGCATTGCGCGAGGAAGACCGCCAGAAGCTCGCGCATGGTCCGGCTTCGGTGCTGGCGGCGCTGCGCGATTCGCGCGTGCTGTTCTGCGGCCTGATCTACTTCGCGGTGCAGATGAGCGTGTACGGTGTCGTGTTCTATCTGCCGACGCGCATCGCCGGGCTTGCGAGCGGTGGCCACGTCGGCGTCGAGGTCGGACTGCTGACCGCGATTCCGTGGATCGCCGCGATCATCGGCACGTTCTGCGTGACGCGCTACGCCGACCGTCACGGTCATCACCGTATCTGGGCCGCGGCGATGCTCGCGCTCGCGGCGTTCGGCATTGCCGCTTCGGCGATGACGTCTTCGGTGACGCTGGCGATTGCCGCGTTCTGTTTCGCCGCGATCGGTTTCGTCTGCGTGCAACCGCTGTTCTGGACGCTACCCACCGGTTATCTGGGCGGCGCCGCGGCCGCGGGCGGCATCGCGTTGATCAATTCGATCGGCAATCTCGGCGGCTTCGTCGCACCGAACCTGAAGGGACTGGCCGAGCGCGCGATCGGCTCGTCGCAGGCGGGGATGTTCTCGCTCGCGGTGGTCGGCCTGATCGGCGCATTGCTGCTGCTGACGTTCCGCTTCACGTCCGCTGCCGCTTCCAGTTCCATCTCTCATCGCAATGGCCCGCTCGGCGAACGCACGGGCCACTGACTCACCGACTCTCAGAAGGAAATCGTCGAACATGAAGATCAAGCATATCCGTACGCGTGTTTTCGAGTGGAAAGGCAAAGTCGTCCCGCCGCAAGCGCATTTCTGCACGAACGCGGTCGATATTCTGTACGAGCGCGGCGACGCGATGGGTTCATTCCGCTTTCACGGCTGGCTCGTCGTCGAAGTCGAATGCGACGACGGCACGGTGGGCATCGGCAATTGCGCGCTCGCGCCGCGCATCGCGAAGCAGATCATCGACGAATACCTTGCGCCGATCGCGATCGGCGAAGATCCGTTCGACAACGAGTACATCTGGCAGAAGATGTATCGCCGCACGCTCGCCTGGGGCCGCAAAGGCATCGGCATGGCGGCGATCTCCGCGATCGATATCGCGCTGTGGGACATCATGGGCAAGGCCGTGAAAAAGCCGGTGTTCAAGCTGCTCGGCGGCCGCACGAAAGAAAAGATCTGGTGTTACGCGTCGAAGCTCTATAACAACGACGACCGCGATGCGTTCCTCGGCGAAGCACAAGGCTACCTGGACAGCGGCTTCACCGCGATGAAGATGCGCTTCGGCTACGGCCCGAAAGACGGCCCGAAAGGCATGGCGAAAAACATCGAACAGGTGCGTCTGTTGCGTGAACTGGCCGGCGACGAAGTCGACATCATGCTCGAATGCTATATGGGCTGGACGCTCGAATACGCGCGGAGAATGCTGCCGCGCCTCGCCGAATTCAATCCGCGCTGGATCGAGGAGCCGGTGATCGGCGACGACATCGAAGGCTATCAGGAACTGAAGAAGATGAACCTGATGCCGGTGTCGGGCGGCGAGCACGAGTTCACGAGCTACGGCTTCAAGGATCTGCTCGAACGCCGCGCGATCGACGTGATCCAGTACGACACGAATCGCGTGGGCGGCATCACGGCGGCGCGCAAGATCAATGCGATGGCCGAAGCGTGGTCAGTGCCGGTTATCCCTCACGCGGGGCAGATGCACAACTATCACCTGACGATGTCGAGCACCGCGAGTCCGATGTCGGAGTTCTTCCCTGTGTTCGACGTCGAAGTGGGCAACGAATTGTTCTACTACATCTTCGAAGGCGAGCCGCAACCGGAAAATGGCTATCTGCAACTGTCGGACGACCTGCCGGGCCTGGGCATCCAGTTGAGCGACAAGTATCTTGCCGATTTCAACATCGTCGAATGAATCGACAGATCCGAGGAAAGTATCGTCACGCTGACGGCGATGGAGCGAGCTAGCTAAGGCGCGTCAGCGTTTCCTGCGCGGCCCGGTCGAAGCACGCACCACCAGCTCGGGCGGCGGCCCGAGCACCATCGACGGCTGCCGCTCCGGCGTCTGGATCAAACGGATCAGACTCTGGATCGACAACTCCGCGACAGCCGCGGTTTGAATCGCGACCGTGGTCAGCGCCGGATGCACCTGATGCGCGAGCTGAATGTCGGTGATGCCGATCACCGACACGTCGCCGGGAACCGAACGGCCGAGCGTGATCAACGCCTGGATCGCGCCGATCGCGAGCAGGTCGTTGGTCGCGAAGATCGCGCTCAGTTGCGGGCGATTCGCCATCAGCTCCATGCAGGCGGCGAAGCCGGCGTCGATCGAGTCGCGAATTTGCAGCACCGCGGCCGCGTCGGCTTCGATGCCGGCCGCGCGCATCGCCGCCCGAAAACCGTTCGAGCGCGCGTCCTGCAAGCCGCCGCAGCCGTCGCCGATCAGCAAGCCGATCTCGCGATGGCCGAGTCCGAGCAGATGCCGCGCGGCCAATTCGCCCGCGCGCGCGAAGTCGACCGCGATGCACGGTAGCGCGGGCGGCGACTCGGGGTGCTCCCACATCGCAAGCAGAATCGGCGCGCTATGTGTCGCCGATGCGCACAGGTCGTTGATCGTGATGTCCGTGTTCATCACGAGCACGCCGTCGGCGAGCGTGCCGGCGATCTGATTCAGATACGCGCGGCCGATTTCGGCGTCGTCGTCGGTATTGCAAACCATCAGGAAATGGCCGGTCTTGCGCGCCGCGCGCTCGGCGGCGAGCACGAACTCCGGATAGAACGGGTTCGAGATGTTCGACAGCATCAGTGCGAGCGTCGACGACCGGCCTTCGGCGAGCGCTCGCGCATTCAGGTTCGGCCGATAGCCGAGCTCGGCGATCGCCTGCAGCACGCGCTCAGCCGTTTCAGGGCGGACTTTCTCGCGATTGCGCAGCACGTTGGAGACGGTGGCGGCGGTAACCTGCGCGCGTTTCGCGACTTCGGACAACGTGACCATGTTGGGTCATCCCAGATTGAGGGAGGTCAATTCAAATCTTGCAAACGAACGGCGACATTGCTAACTTTCTCAAAAACGTAACGGAGACACCTGCCATGACTTTTTCCGTTGAACTCGAATTTAAGCGATTAAATGCCGCCCGCACAAGGCCCGGGCGTTTTATTTCGGCGAAAATTTAAGCGGTTAAATGGAGGCGGAAACAGCATGGCGACGATTCGTTTGAGCGATGTGCAAAAGGCCTACGGCGAGCATCCGCCGGTGATCCGGCGCGTGAATCTGGAGATCGCGCAGCATGAGTTCTGCGTGTTCCTGGGCCCGTCGGGCTGCGGCAAGTCAACCTTACTACGGATGATCGCCGGTCTCGAGGACCTCAGCGAAGGCGAGCTACATATCGGCGGCCGGCTCGTCAACGACGTGCCGGCCGCCGAGCGCGGCGTCGCGATGGTGTTCCAAAGCTATGCGCTGTTTCCGCACATGACCGTGTTCGACAACATGGCGTTCGGATTGAAGCTCGCGAAGCAGCGGAAGGACGTGATCGAGCGCAAGGTGCGCGAAGCCGCGCGGATTCTGCAACTGGACAGCCTGCTCGACCGGCATCCGAAAGCGCTGTCGGGCGGCCAGCGGCAGCGCGTCGCGATCGGTCGCGCGATCGTGCGCGAGCCGGGCGTGTTTCTGTTCGACGAGCCGCTGTCGAATCTCGATGCCGCGCTGCGCGGTCAGACGCGCGTCGAGATTGCGCGTTTGCATCAGAGGTTCGCGAACGCGAGCGTGGTGTACGTCACGCACGATCAGATCGAAGCGATGACGCTCGCCGATCGCATCGTGCTGCTGCATGCGGGCGCGGATGCCGAGCGCTTCGGCAGCATCGCGCAGAGCGGTGCGCCGCTCGAGCTGTATCACCAGCCGAAGTCGCGCTTCGTCGCGGGCTTTATCGGCTCGCCGCGCATGAACTTCATCGATGCAGCGGTCGAATCGATCGAGCCGGGCCGCGTGACGGTGGCGCTGGCGGCGGGCGCGCAAAAGCTCGTCGCGGACGTCGATGGACAACGGCTGCAACGCGGCCAGCGCGTCACGCTCGGCGTGCGCCCGGAGCATCTGCGGCTCGACGGCGATGAACACTTCATTCAGTGCGCGACCGTGCTGTCGGAGCGGCTCGGCGAGCACAGCTACATCCACGCGGACCATGCAGGCGGCACGCTGATCGCGAAAGCGCCCGGCGATACGCCGCTCGGCGCGGGCGAACGCATCCGCGTTCACGTGCCGCCCGCTGCTTGCCATCTGTTCGACGAACAGGGGCTCGCGCTGCGGCGTAGCACGTTCGAACCCGAACGCGCGGCCGCCTGACCGAATTCCGCCATAGAGCGGGTTACATCGCCGGCCACGCTGCGTAGCCGGTCAACAAGGTAGACAAGGAGACACAGATGATTGCTCTTCGCCTTCGCCGTCTTGCCCAGGTGTCGATCGCCGCCGCCGTGGTAGCCGGCGCGCTCGGCAGCGCCGTGGTCGACGCGGCTACGCTGAACGTCAACGTATCGGCGCGCGGTAATCAGCGCTCGACCTGGCAGGACGCATTCGATCAGTTCAAGAAAGCCAATCCCGACATCGACCTGAAAATCACCTACGTGACCGAGGAAGCGTACAAGGTGCAGATGGGCGGTTGGCTCGCCACCGATCCGCCCGATGTCGTGTCGTGGCACGACGGCGAGCGGATGGCCTATTACGCGCAACGTGGTCTGCTCGAAGATCTGAGCTCGGACTGGGCGAAGAACGGCTGGTCGCAGCAGTATGCGTCGGTCAAGGACGCATCGACGTACAAGGGCAAGCAGTATGCGGCGCCGCTCGGCTATGACGCGTACGGCTTCTTCTATCGCAAGGATCTGTTCGAGAAGGCCGGCATCAAGAGCGAGCCGAAAACGTGGGACGAACTGCTCGAAGCCAACAAGAAGTTGAAGGCGATCGGTGTCGCGCCGATCGCGGTGGCCGCACGTGATAGCTGGACGCTGGCCGCGTGGTTCGACTATCTGGATCTGCGCATCAACGGCAACGAGTTCCATCAGAAGCTGATGGCCGGCGAAATTCCGTACACCGATCCGCGCGTGAAGAAGGTCTACACGACGTGGAAGACGCTGCTCGACAACAAAGACTTCATCGACAACGCGCTGTCGTACGACGTCGATTCGATCGGCCCGATCCTGAACAACGGCAAGGCCGCGATGATGCTGATGGGCACGTTCTTCTCGGCGAGCTTCCCGCCGTCGATCAAGGATCAGATCGGCTTCTTCCGCTTTCCGGTGATCGACGCAAACGTGCCGATGGCGGAAGACGGTCCCGTCAACGTGCTGCTGATTCCGGCGAAGGCAAAGAACAAGGCCGACGCGCGCAAGCTGCTCGCGTTCATGGAGACGCCGAAGATCAACGCGGAACTCGCAAAGGGCTGGGGACAGTTGCCGTCGAACAGCCAGGCCTCTCCGCCTGAAGATGCGATTTCGAAGGTCGGCTTCCAGACGCTCGCGAACACGAAGGGCGGCATCGCGCAGTTCTACGATCGCGACATGCAGAAGGAAATGGCCGACGAAGGCATGAAGGCCATGCAGCAGTTCTACAGCGATCCGTCGCAACTCGACAGCGTGCTCGCTCATCTCGAAGCGACCCGCAAGCGCATCTACCAGAAGTAAGTCCCACGGCACCGGCCGCGTGAGTGTGGCCGGCTTGCGGGTCCTGCTTCTGGGTCCTGCTTCCGGATCAACTCCGCCTTCGATTTCCGACGAGGCCGTTCCATGTCTCATACCGCAGCGCGCCGCCTGCCCGCGGCGCGGCACCGTCGCGTCTCGACGACGCGCCGTCATCAGCATCGCGCAGCGTTTTTCTTTCTGCTGCCCGGCTGTGCGTTGTTCACGCTGTGCGTGATCTATCCGATCATCAGCAGCATTTCGCTGAGCTTCTACAACTGGGATGGCATGACGCCGAAGACCTTCGCGGGTCTCGCCAATTACGTCGAGCTGTTCCAGTCCGATACGTTCTATACGGCGCTGAAGAACAACCTGATCTGGCTTGCGCTGTTTCTGCTCGCGCCGCCTCTCGGTCTGCTGTTCGCGCTGTATCTGAACCAGCACGTGCGCGGCATGCGCGTCGTGAAATCGCTGTTTTTCGCGCCGTTCGTGCTGTCGGGCGTCGTAGTTGGCCTTGTGTTCAGCTGGTTCTACGATCCGACGTTCGGGCTGCTGCGCTTGATCGTCGGTCGCGGCATTCCGGTGCTCGGCGATCCGCACACGGTCACGTTCGGCATCATCTTCGCCGCGCTGTGGCCGCAGGCACCGTTCTGCATGATCCTGTATCTGACCGGACTCACCGGCATCAATCCCGAGGTGGTGGAGGCGGCGCGCATGGAAGGCGCGAAAGGGCTGCGACTGCTGTGGCACGTGATCCTGCCGCAACTGCGGCCCGCCACCTTCATGGCGGTGGTACTGACCGTGATCGGCGCACTGCGCAGCTTCGATCTGATCGCGGTGATGAGCGGCGGCGGCCCGTTCGACAGTTCCACCGTGCTCGCCTATTTCATGTACGACGAGGCGATCAAGTATTACCGCGAAGGCTATTCCGCCGCGATTGCGGTCGTGCTGTTCGCGATCATGCTCGTCTATATCGTGTTCCATTTGCGCCGCATGCTGCGCGAGGAACGCTGATTCTCTGAACGGAGTACCAGCTCATGTATCCGCTTCCCGTCGAACGCTGGAAACCGCTGAATCGCACGCTCTACAAGGCCTCGCTGCCGCTTGCGCTGTTTATCTGGCTGCTGCCGATGCTCGCCGTTTTGCTGACCTCGATCCGTTCGACGGACGAGTTGTCGCAGGGCGACTACTGGACGTGGCCGAAACACTTCGCGCTGCTGGAGAACTATGGCACCGCGCTCACGCAAACGCCGATGCTGCATTACTTCGCCAATAGCGTGCTGATCACGGTGCCTTCGGTGATCGGCGCGATCGTCCTCGCGTCGATGGCGGGTTTCGCGTTGGCGACGTATCGCTTTCCGGGCAACACGGCCGTGCTGTTGGCGTTCGTCGCCGGCAATTTCGTGCCGATCCAGATCCTGATGATTCCCGTGCGCGACATGGCGCTGAAGTTCGGCCTGTTCAACACCGTGTGGGCGCTGGTGATCTTTCATGTGTCGTTCCAGACCGGCTTTTGCACCTTGTTTCTGCGCAATTTCATCAAGCAGCTGCCGTTCGAGATGATCGAGGCCGCGCGCGTCGAAGGGGCGAGCGAGTGGACGATCTATCTGCGCATCGTGCTGCCTTTGATCCGCCCCGCGCTCGCCGCGCTGGCGATCCTCGTGTTCACGTTCGTGTGGAACGACTACTTCTGGGCGCTGTGTCTCACGCAAGGCGACGACGCCGCGCCGATCACAGTCGGCGTCGCCGCGCTGAAAGGGCAATGGACGACCGCGTGGAACCTGGTCGCGGCGGGCTCGGTGCTGGCCGCATTGCCTTCGGTGCTGATGTTCTTCGGGATGCAAAGGCATTTCGTCGCCGGACTCACGTTCGGCGCGAGCAAGGGCTAACCGGCGCCTGAAACACGATTGAAACGGCGGCTCGACGTCACCTCACCACGAGACTTTCACATGCAACTTGGTGTCTGCTACTACCCGGAACAATGGCCGCGCGCGGTGTGGGCCGACGACGCGCAACGTATGGTCGAACTCGGCATCACGCATGTGCGGATCGCCGAATTCGCGTGGAGCCGCATGGAGCCGCGCGCGGGCGAATACGACTGGCAATGGCTCGACGAAGCCGTCGACACGCTGGCCAAAGCGGGCCTGAAACTCGTGCTCGGCACACCGACCGCTTCGCCGCCGAAATGGCTCGTCGACGCGCATCCGGACGTGCTGCCGGTGCGCGCGGACGGCACGCGCTGGAATTTCGGCTCGCGGCGTCACTACGATATTTCGAGCGACACGTACCGGCGCGAATGCGTACGCATCGTCACCGCGATGGCGCAGCGCTACGGACGGCATCCGTCGATCGTCGCGTGGCAGACCGATAATGAACTCGGCTGCCACGACACGGTGCCGAGCTATTCGGCCGCGGCTTTGCAGCGCTTTCACGCGTGGCTGCAACGGCGCTATGCAACGATCGGCGCGTTGAACGACGCGTGGGGCAACGTGTTCTGGAGCATGGAGTACCCGTCGTTCGACGCGATGGGTCTGCCGACGCTGACGCCTACCGACGCCAATCCGATCCATCTGCTCGACTTCCGCCGCTTCATGTCCGACGAGGTCGCGAGCTTCCATCGCGAACAGATCGACGTGTTGCGCGAGCATGCGCCGAACGCGGATCTGCTGCACAACTTCATGGGCTTTTTCACGACCTTCGATCACTATCGCTTCGCCGCCGACAACGCGATCGACATCGCCGCATGGGATAGCTATCCGATCGCGCGCACCGAATCGATCGCATTGCCGGAGGAGCAGAAGGCGCGCTTCGCGCGTACCGGACATCCCGACGTGTCCGCGTTCGATCACGACCGCTACCGCGGCATTGGCGGCGGGCGCTTCTGGGTGATGGAGCAGCAGGCCGGTCCGGTGAACTGGGCGTCGTGGAATCCGGTGCCGGCGTCGGGCATGGTGCGGCTGTGGGCTTACGAGGCGTTCGCGCATGGCGCGGAGCTGGTGTCGTATTTCCGTTGGCGCCAGTGCCCATATGCGCAGGAGCAGATGCATTCCGGGCTCAACCTGCCGAACAACGAACTGTCGCCGGGCGGTCTCGAGGTGCAACGGGCCGCGCGTGAAATCGCGGGCAGTACGGCGCTGTCGACGCTCGCCGCGCCCGCACGAGCGGCCACCGCGCTGGTATTCGACTACGAGACGCAGTGGATGTTCGAAATCCAGCGTCACGGCAACGGCTTCGACTATCAGACGCTCGCTTTCGACTACTACGAGTCGCTGCGCGAACTCGGGCTCGATGTCGATATCGTGTCGGGCCGGGCAGATCTTTCAGGCTACCAGCTAGTCGTGGTGCCGAGTCTCGCGGTGGTCGACGCCGCACTCGTCGAGCAGATCGCGCGTTCGAACGCGCAATGGGTGTTCGGCCCGCGCAGCGGCTCGAAAACCGACGCGTTCGCGATTCCGGGCAATCTGCCGCCCGGCGCATTGCAGCGCGTGCTGCCGATCCAGGTGCTCGAAGTCGAAACACTGCGCTCGACGCTCGCGCCCGCGCTGTCGCTCGACGGCACGACGGGTCGCGCGCTGCACTGGCGCGAGCATGTGCGCTCCAATGGCGAGACACGCATTGCCGCGCGCTTCGACGATGCATGGCCCGCGCTGCTGATGCACGGCAACGTGCGCTACGTGGCCGGCTGGCTGTCGCATGAACTGCATCGCACGGTGTTGCGGCAGGCGGCGCGCGACGCGGGGCTCGATACGCAGCTGCTCGCTGACGGACTGCGGCTGCGCCGCCGTGGCGGCCTGACCTTCGCATTCAATTTCGGCGCGCAGCCGGTGCAGGTGCCGGTGCCGCGCCATGCGACGTTCGTGCTCGGCGAGCCGCGTCTGAATACCTGCGACGTTTGCGTGTGGAAAGACGCGTGACGTGGTGCAGCATGACGCAGCGCGGCGTCACGTTCGACGTGATCGGCCTGTCGTACTATCCGCGGTGGCAGGGCTCGTTCGGCGATCTGCAGGCGTGTTCTGGTGGGAGCCGGAGTGGATTCCGACGCCGAAAGTCGGCTGGAAAGTCGGCGCCGGTGATCAGTGGGACAACAACACGCTGTTCGATTTCCACGGCAATGCGTTGTCGTCGCTGGAGGCGCTCCGGCGGCGTTAGCGCATCGCGGGCGACACACCGGCATTACTGTGCCGGCGCTGCCTGCCCCTTGTGCTGGTTCACGCACTCCGACGTGATCGCCATGCTCGCCTGATCGGGCGTCATGTGGGGCGCGTCGGGGCGGTAGATCTTTTCGATGATCGCATCGACGGCCGCGCGGTCGGACGGGTCCTTGTAGTAGCGGGCGGCCTGGTCGAGCGCCTGAGCTTTGGTCTTCTTGTGGGCGCGCCACGACGCGACCTGGCCGGCGATATCGCCGAGCGCGAAACATTGATTGCTGACGGTCTGCGCAACGGCCTGAGTGGCCGGCTGCGCGACGCACAGCGCGACGAGCGCGGATACGACAACGCATTTCATTACCGGAATCCTGAGATGAGACGGCGGCGGCGCGGAAGCGGCGGTGGTCGCCGCGCCGGGCCGCGCGCGGAAAAATTGTTGCGTAGTGTATCGGGAAGTGGGCCGGGGCGCTTTTTGCCGCGGTGGATCACAACGCCGCAGGCAAACGGGCGTGACGTCGTTGCGTCACAACGGCAGCGGCCGATCCTCGAAAATGCTCTTCATGACCAGCGTCGACGACAGTCGCAGCACGCAGGGCAGCGTCAACAGATAGCGGTCGTAAAGCACCTGGAACGCCTTCAGATCGCGGGTGACGACGTGCAGCATGTAATCCGGATCGCCAAACAGGCGCTCCGCCCGGGTGATCTCCGGGATGTCCGGTGCTGGTACCCGGCGCGGACTGGGCGTACGCGATCTCGGCTGGATTGCGCGAGCGGGCGATTGGGCCCGCCATCGCCGGCATGTTGTCCGGCTATCTGGCGATCACTGCAGTGGTGGCGGCCGGTGTCGGCGCGCTGGTCGCCAAGGCGCCAGCGGTGCTGGCCGTGTTGACGTTCGTCGGGGCGGGCTATCTGTTGTGGGTCGGCGGCAATATTCTTGCTCGCCCCGCGGTGCCGACGGTAGCGGCCGAGCGCGCACCCGGCGCGGCGTTGGACTGGTCCATCCGCGGCTTCGCGGTGAGCGGCCTCAATCCGAAAGCGCTGCTGCTGTTTCTCGCGCTGCTGCCGCAATTCACGCGTGCGACCGACGCGTGGTCGATTCCGGTGCAGATCGGCGCGTTGGGCCTGCTGCACATGGCCAATTGCGCGGTGGTTTATTCGGTCGTCGGACTCGGCTCGAAGGTGGTTTTGCGCACGCGTCCGAGCGTCGCGCGCAGGGTTAGCCAGGTTTCGGGCGCGGCGATGGTTCTGATTGCCGTGCTGCTGTGTGTCGAGCAGCTCCTCGCGTTCAAATAGGCGCGAGATTCCATGCGTTCAGCCAAATAAAAAGCCGCCCTGCGAATCGCAGGGCGGCTTCTGGGTCACCACTCGATCGAACCGTTACCGGTCCGCTAGCGGACACATTTCATTGCACGCTCAATGGCCGAACGATTGCGTCTTCGACGCACCCGCTTCCGACGTATGCGGGCGTGCCGCCTGCTTGATCAGCAGCGCGACGCACGACAGCGCACCCGCGGCCGCGATCGTCGTGAAGATGCCGCCGAACGAGAAGTGGCGGCGCGTCAGCTCGGCCACGAGGAACGAGCCCGCGATGCCGCCGAAGCGGCCGACGCCGAGCATCCACGCGACGCCCGTGCCGCGGCCCGCGGTCGGGTAGAACGCGGCGGCGAGCGCCGGCATCGACGATTGCGCGGTGTTCATCAGCACGCCGGCGATGAACACGATCAGCACGAGCGCGCCGACGTTGCCGGCCGCCTGACCGATGAAGTACACGCTAATGGCGGTCAGCGCATAGCAGACCGCGATGACGCGGTTCGCGTTGAAGCGATCCATCAGCACCCCGGCCAGCACCGCACCGACGCCGCCGAGCGGGAACAGCGCGGAGATCAGCGTCGCGCGTTGCGGCGTGAGGCCGGCGTCCTTCAGCAGGATCGGCATCCAGTTGATCGACGCGTAGAAGATCACGAGGCCCATGAAGTACGCGAGCCACAGCATCACCGAGCCGACGATGTACGAGCGCGACAGCACGACGCCGAGACCCTTGCCGCCGGTTTGCGGCGCGGTTTCGGTCATCGTGAAGCCGACGGCCTGCACCGCGTCGCCGGAAATGCGAGCAAGCGCCGCGCGAATCCGGTCGGCCGGCTTGTTGTTCGCGACCATGTAGCGGACCGACTCCGGCATCTTGGCGAGCAGCAGCACCAACAGGAGCAGCGGCGTGACGCCGCCGAGGATCAGCACGCTGCGCCAACCCAGGTGCGGAATCATCCACGCGGCCAGGAAACCGCCGAACGCGGCGCCGAGCGGGAAGCCGCAGAACATCAGGTTGATCACGGTGGCGCGGCGGTTGTCCGGACAGTATTCGCCCATCATCGTGACCGCGTTCGGCATCGCGGCGCCGAGGCCGACGCCGGTGATGAAGCGCAGCACGGTCAACTGGTCGATGCTGGTCGAAAACGCCGACGCGAGACAGGCAAGGCCGAACAGCAGCACCGAGCCGACCAGCATCGAGCGACGCCCGAGGCGGTCGGACAGCGGGCCCGAGCCGAGCGCGCCACACGCGAGGCCAAACAGCGCGGCGCTCAGCACCGGCGCGAGCGCGGGCTTCGCGATGCCCCATTCGGTGACCAGCGAAGGCGCGATGAAGCCGATCGCAGCAGTGTCAAAACCGTCCAGCAGGACGATGACGAAGCACATGAAAAAGATCAGCCACTGGAACGGCGAAAACGGATGCTCGTTAATGAAGGTTTGAACGTTCACAGCGGGGCTGCGGTTCATGATGGTCTCCTGACAGCGAAAGGCCCGACACGACGAGCGATTCTTCTCAAACTGTACGCCGTCTAGCAACGGCGCACGATGCCTGCAGCGGCCGAATTGGCCATGCATCGGCAATGAATCATACCCGGACGGATCGGCTTGACGGAATCGCGCCGGGCGAGGAATGTTGTTCGCATACAGAACGGTGATTCTCTACGCGAACGCGCGCCACTGTAAGGAATGAAATCAATCCGGTCAACGGGGGAATACCCGAATTTTCGCGCTGTCGATGCGTGGCAGGGCGGCGCGCTGCAAACGGGCCGGAGAAAGGGCCAGGCGCGCCAAGCTCAGCGCGCCGAAACAAGCGGCAAACGGCTTCGAGACACCCGCCGGTCAGCTCGTCACCGCGGGATGAGCTACCGTCCGCTCGATTCGTCCCAGCCGCACGACGGTCACACCGGGGCGCAACTGCCGCAGCGACGGCATCACGAGCATGCAGTTGTCGTAGGGGGTGCGCACCTCTGCGCCGTTGGACCAGCCGATCACGGCGCCTGCCTTGGCGAAAACCTCGAGGCCGGTGTACGCCGCCGCGAAGCTGAAGTCCATGCTGGTCGCGACGACCGGCTGTGTCACGCGCACGATGCTCTGCTCGGGCGGCAACGGCGCGAGCCACCCCGGCGGCAGATCCGTCTCGTCCACCACGCCGGCCAGCAACAGGAAACGCGCGGTCGTGTCGCGTGCGACCGCCACCGCACCGCGCTCCCAATGCTGGCCGCATTCGATCAGCAGCGCGTTCTTCGGGCTCGCGGCATCGCCGAACCCTTCGTAGTCGCGCATGCGGCGGCCTTCGGGATGCCCTTCGTCGCAGATCACCGTGGCGGGCGTACCGAGCCGCACCGCGAGGTCGATGCCTTTTTGCAGCGGTCCCGCGACGATCAGCGGCTTGCACCGCTCGTGCATCGAATGCAGATCGAGCAGCGCGTCGACCGTGTCGATCACCGGGCGCATCGCACGCGCGCGCTTCAGTTCGCTCGAGGTGCGCGACCTGTCGTCGAGCACCGCTGCCGTCCACACGCGGTTCAAGTCCTGATCGACGAAGCGCGCGGCGTCCGGATTCGCGGGATCGAAACGCCGGTACGCGGCGACGTTCGCGAACGACAGCGTGAGCTGCCCGCGTCGCGGCCGCAGCGCGCGGCGCAGCAACTCATCGACGACGATCGCGCCGCACACTTCGTTGCCATGTGTGAGCGCGTTGATCATCACGTGCGGGCCGGGCACGCCCGAATCGAACGTGTGAACGTATGCGATGCCCGACGACGACTGCTCGTGCTGCGCAATATCGGGGAATTCGACTTCGATCGGATAGGCTTCTCGGCTCATAGCGGCGTCCCTGGTGAATGGCATGGGTAATCTTTCCGTAAGACGTCGCTATGTTCGGCGCCTTGCGCAAAAGACAGTAAATGTTCTTCCGATATGTGCTCACCGTATCGCGCGACATCGACAAAATCGTGAACAGATATCCATGAGGTGGGGATACGATGCGCATTTTCAGCGTGCGCGTTCGCGCATCGCGCAATACCGGTTGCCGAGAAAGCCCGCGATCACGTAGATGGGAATGCCGCACAGTTGCGCGAGGTAGGGGCGTGCGTGAAATGCAACTCTGAAACCATCGTCGCGAGTTATGAATTCTCCCGTCGATCGTCCGGCGCCTACGAGTTCCGACGCCGATGCGAACTCGGCAGACGCGCTGTTTGCGCGCTCCGGCCGGCTTGTCACGGGCTCGTGTTTCTGCTCGCGATGGCGGTAGGCGTCGGCTTCGTGCTGTTCAAACAGAAGACCTTCGTCCGCAAGGTCCTCGCGCTCGCGCCGTTCGGCGCAGACTTATTCAAATGGGGCTTCGACTTGCAGCGGGTGCTGTCGCTGCCCGTCTACGTGTGGGGCTTGAACAAAAGCGCGGCCGTGTATTTGCCGCCGCTCGTCGCGCTGATTCGCGGCGCCTTGGTGACGCACAATGGCGAATGGTCGCTCTGCGAGCGGCGCAACTGTCGATGACGGCGCATCCGCGCGCTGCGCCGTCTTTGCTTCATATCACGCGAGTTTCGCAGCAATCGCCTTGCCGACTTCGCTCGTGCTTGCGTTGCCGCCGAGATCGCCGGTGTGCGGACCCTCGATCAGCGTCGCCTCGATCGCTTTCAGGATCGCGTCGTGCGCCTCGCGTTCCTTGCCGCTGGAATGACCGAGGAAGTCGAGCATCATCGCGGCCGACCAGATCATCGCGATCGGATTTGCGATGTGCTTGCCGGCGATGTCGGGTGCCGACCCGTGCACCGGCTCGAACAGCGACGGAAACTTGCGGTCCGGATTCAGGTTGCCCGATGGCGCGAGGCCGATCGTACCCGTGCACGCGGGGCCGAGATCGGACAGGATGTCGCCGAACAGATTGGTCGCGACGACCACGTCGAAACGGTCCGGGTTCAGCACGAAGCGCGCGCACAGGATGTCGATGTGCTGCTTGTCCCACGTGACGTCCGGATACTGCGCGGCGATGCCGGCCGCGCATTTGTCCCACCAGGGCATGCTGATCGCGATGCCGTTGCTCTTCGTCGCGACGGTGATTTTCTTGCGCGCGCGGCGCTGCGCGAGATCGAACGCGAACTTCAGCACGCGCTCGCTGCCGTGCCGTGTGAACACCGACTCCTGCAGCACGAACTCGCGCTCGGTGCCTTCGAACATCACGCCGCCCACCGACGAATACTCGCCCTCGGTGTTCTCGCGCACGATCCAGAAGTCGATGTCGCCGGCCTTGCGTCCCGCGAGCGGCGACGGCACGCCTGCAAATAGGCGCGCCGGACGCAGATTCACGTATTGGTCGAACTCTCGGCGAAACTTCAGCAGCGACCCCCACAGCGAGATGTGATCGGGCACGGTGTCGGGCCAACCGACCGCGCCGAAGAGGATCGCATCGGCCGATTGAAGTTGCGCTTTCCAATCGTCCGGCATCATCTTGCCGTGCTTCGCGTAGTAGTCGCAGCTCGCCCACTCGATGTGCTGATACTCGAGTTCGATACCGAAGCGGTGCGTCGCGACCTCGAGTACGCGCAGCGCTTCGGGCATCACCTCGACGCCGATGCCGTCGCCGGGGATGACGGCAATCCGGTATTTGTTCGACATGCTGGTCTCCTCCTTGGGGAATGGGTTAGGGATTCGGTGACGGATATTTTATTCGTGGCGCGTTCGTTCGTGCGGTTTGTCGTTACGGCGGAGGCGGGGATGGATGTGCATATTGATCCGATGACTGGAAAATCCGCGACGAGGAAGGCGCGGCACGCATCTCACGCGAGGCTGAACGAGGGGTTTTTTGGGATGGTGTCTTGTTGCACAATCGGGCCTCCTTCATTGGCTGTGAGGCACGATGACTTCACTTTCCGTCGGTTCTTTCCATGAGGTCCGTGAAAGGCGGCACGGACATTTCTTCTCGATCAGTCTTTACAGATCGTTCAACCTTCACATCGAATCTAACTGGTTGTTTGACGTTGACCGGTGGTTCCATTTTGCATTGCCGGCGAGCGTACCCCGCGAGTCGCACGATGACATCGTGCAGGGCATGGAGGAAGCGCGCGCAGCGTGGCTGCGATATAGCCCATCCATGCTGCTGTCGCAACAGTCGTACGAGTTGCGCGATATGCTCGGCCGGAGTCACAACCGCTTTCATATGTACAGGATGAGAGACGATGAGGTTGCCAAAGCCCTGTACAACGAGGTGAAGGGCGGTAGTCTGATCTTTGTCCCTGAGCGGGACGAGATGCGCAACTGCGTACAGGCGATACGGGAGCAGCGGGAGATGGCTTCGCGGGCGGGCCCCGTGCGCGAGCAGCAATCGAGCGACGTGGACATGCTAAGGTCGATCTACGGGAACCGCCCGCGCGTGCCGCAGAATCTTGGCAACGCAAAGCCGTTTGAGTACACACCGGACGCGTTAAGCGACGATGTGCAGACCATTGCGGCGCGCGGCGTCAGTGAGGCCCACGAGGCTGAATGTTATGCACTCTATGATCGGGACATCGAGCAATGCAATGTCGCGCGGGCGATATATCAGGATCCGCGCACATACGCCCTATGCACCCAGCGCGCTTTTTTCAATTATCAAAGCTGTCGAGCATACTGAGATGCCGAAGCCCCCACGCGCAACTATCATTTTCTACGACGAACAAACACAGCAATTGAAAATGTGTACGGTATTCAGGAGAGAAGTGCAGACCGTCATTGACCGTGAAATAGCCAGAAGCGGCGGTATGACCATTCCGCCCGGGGCAGAGGAGTATGGGACGAAGCCAATCGGGGATGAAGACGCCCGTAAGCTCGGTGCGATGGCAATACTCATGCAGGCAGGGGTGCATGTAGAACTTCGTGAGCGACTCCAAATCACGACCGCAGAGCCAATCAATTGGGATAAGCAGAAGCCATCTGCAGACTAGTGCTACCAACGCAAACGCAAATCAGAACGATCCGATGCACAATGCGGCGCCGGTCCGTATGTTGATCGGCCAGTTGCTTCGATGACTGGCTGTTCTAGCTAGTGCTATGGCCATTGCCGCCTCCTTTGAGGCGGATTTTTTGGGATGGTGTCTTGTTGCACAATTGGGCCTTCTTCATTGGCTGTGAGGCACGATGACTTCACTTGCCCTCACTTGGACTGAACAAGGATCAGACTCGCCGCCTTCGTTGCGATATCCAGAAGGACGATCTTGAGTAACACGGCATGATGGAGCGCGCCCTAGACTTGTTTCGAGACACATCGGAATGATCGATACGAAAGAGCAGGTAGCTCGTCACCTTTCCACTTTGATCGGGCTTGACGTTAGCGGAGTGGCGCATGCGGCTGACATGCTCACGCTACAGTTCGGACCGCTTCGGGAAGTAAAGACCAATAGAGGCACCATCAAGCATCTGGGCGATTGGGCGCTACATATCCAGTGTGACTGGCGCATCGAGCAAGGAAGCGCGATCGTTGCGTCTTACTCGGACTTTGCAGCATCTGAAGAGAGTACGAGAATAACAACACAACGAATTCGCGATCTCCTTGTGACTCAAGGCCCAACGGCTGTTTTGGATATCGAGGCGGGCGAGGGCGGTAATGCCGTCATTTGGCAGGCGGGAGGTATGCGTCTAGTAATTCTTGCGGATGCAATACCTGACGATGAGGACTGGCGCCTATTCTCCTCGAATCCCGATGCGAAGCACTTTGTGATCGAAGGCGGCAAGGTCGATCCCGGGTCCTTGTATTGACTGCGCACCAAAAAGCAATACCATCTTTTCGGGCTGCCAACGGCCTCGGTGCGACGTTTTCAATTCGCGACCCAAAGGGGTCTCGGCCCAGCATGACGTCCGCCGTTCCAAACTTCGCCGCAAACACCTACCGCCCCCCATTCAACTTGCGCCACAACGTCGTCTTGCTGATGCCCAACGCGGCGCAAGCCGCATCGCGATCGCCTTCGTGAGCCGCGAGCACCGCGCGGATTTCATCGGCCTCGACATGACGGCTGCGCTCGCGCAGCGTCAGCGCGGCCGGCTTCGCGCGCGCGATGGGCTCGACGACTTCCGGCGCGATCACGCGCAGCATGTCGCGCGTGACGAGCGCCGCGCTGGCATCCGTGCCCGCGTCGCTATCGGCGAGTTCAACCACGATCCGCTCGATCACGTTCTGCAACTCGCGCACATTACCCGGCCACGCATAGCGCCGCAGCGCCGCGCCCAACCCCTCGAGCATGCGCGCGGCGGTCTGCGCGTCGGGCACGCGCGCGGCCAGCCTCGGCTCGCGCGCGGCCGCCTGGCGCAACAGTTCGGCGGCGAGCGGCAGCAAGTCGTTCGGCCGCTCGCGCAGCGGCGGTAGCGCGATGCTGAGAATGTTGAGCCGGTAGTACAGATCAGCGCGGAAACTGCCGGCCGCGACGGCGTCGGTCAGCGCGCGATGCGTCGCCGCGACCACGCGGATATCGACGCGCATCGGCTCCGTCGATCCGAGCCGCACGACCTCGCGCTCCTGCAACACGCGCAACAGGCGGCTCTGCAACGGCAACGGCATCTCGCCGATCTCGTCGAGAAACAGCGTGCCGCGATGCGCGACCTCGATCAGACCCGCCTTGCCGCCCCTGCGCGCGCCGGTGAACGCGCCTTCCTCGTAGCCGAACAGCTCGCTTTCGAGCAGCGCCTCCGGAAACGCGCCGCAATTGATCGCGACGAACGCGAAGTCGCGCCGCGCGCTCAACTGATGCATGCTCTGCGCGACCATCTCCTTGCCGGTGCCGCTCTCGCCGAGAATTAGCACGGTCGCGTCCGACCTCGCATAACGCGCGACCAGCGCGCGCACCCGTTCGATCGATTCCGACGCGCCGACGATATCGTCGAGCCGGTAGCGCGCGGTGAACTGCTGCACACGTTGCCGCGCGCGCAACGTGCGATCGAGCCGCTCGACCGCGCGCGATTCCTGAAACGTCAGCACGGTGCCCGGCGCCGCGCCGCTGCTCGCGAGCGGCCCGCGATGCACGACATAGCTCGCGCCGCGTACCGTGCAGAAGCTGTCGCCCTCCGCGTCGGGCAGACTGCCCGCGAGGTCGGGCGCGAGTTCGAGCAGCGCGCGGCCGACGGCCTTCGCGGGATCGATGCCGAGCACGCTCGCGAGCCGCTGGTTCATCAGTTCGACGCGGCCTTGCGCATCGAGCGCGACCACGCCGTCGCGCAGATGCTGCAGCAACGTGTCGAGCCGCTGACGTCGCACGGTTTCGCGGCGCGTCGCCTGCGCGACTTCGAGCGCGGTGTCGAAGCCGGCCCGCACCGACGCGCGCGAATACAGAAACACCGCGTCCATGCCCGCGTTGGCGGCGAGATCGGTGACCATGCCCGGGCCGACCACGACGTCGATGCCGCGATCGCTGAGATCGAGCACGACGCTCTCGGCGTCCTGCGCGGACTGATACGACGCGAACGTGACGTCGAGCGCGTACGCGGCGGTGAAACGGCGCACTTCGTCGGGGGTGTCGCCGTGCGTGACGAGCGCGACGCGCGCCCCTTCGCGACGCGCGCGCGCGAGCGCATGCATCACGTCGTAGCCGGTCGGGCTGATGCGCACGACCGGCACCGACACGCGCGTCTTCAGATACGCGCCATTCGAGCCGCCCGCTAGCACGACATCGGGCCGCGCGGCGCCCGCGCCTTCGATTTCCCGAACCGCGTCTTCGAACGCGTGCGACACGATGCGAACATCCGCGCGATCCACGTATTCGCCGGCGATGTCGAAGAACAGATCGCGCAGGCGGCTGATGCTCAGCGCCCAGACGCGCGGACGCTGCGGCGGTTCGTAAAGAGAGGTGCTCAAGGTGGGCGGCTCGCGACGGCGGGTTGGTTCGGAGGCTCCATTATGCGAGCATTCGTTCCCAATTTGAAATTCGCAGTTTCATTAATGAAATCGAGTGTGTGGCGAGCCCGCGTGGTTGGTTCGCCACACTTGCGTCAAATCAGGCACTTAGCAGACGGCATGCGGCCTGGCCCGTTCCTTGCGTTTTAGGCAGCCCAGTAAACGCAATGCGCCAAATCCCAATCCTTTCCCGGAGACAATCCAAATGAGCGAAGCAGACAACAGCACGCCGAACACGGGCGCTTTCAAGCCGAAAAAATCCGTCGCGCTGTCGGGCGTGACCGCGGGCAACACCGCGCTGTGCACGGTCGGCAAGACCGGCAACGATCTGCACTATCGCGGCTACGACATTCTCGACATCGCAGGCGCGTGCGAATTCGAGGAGATCGCTTACCTGCTGGTCCACGGCAAGCTGCCCACGCAGGCCGAACTGACCGCCTACAAGACGAAGCTGAAGTCGATGCGCGGCCTGCCCGCCAACGTGAAGGCCGCGCTCGAATGGATTCCGGCCGCCGCGCATCCGATGGACGTGATGCGCACCGGCGTGTCGGTGCTCGGCACGGTGCTGCCCGAAAAGGACGATCACAACCTGCCCGGCGCGCGCGACATCGCCGACAAGCTGATGGCCTCGCTCGGCTCGATGCTGCTGTACTGGTATCACTACTCGCACAACGGCAAGCGCATCGAGGTCGAAACCGACGACGATTCGATCGGCGGCCATTTCCTGCATCTGCTGCATGGCGTCGAGCCGTCGAAGGCGTGGGTCGATGCGATGCACGTGTCGCTGAACCTGTACGCGGAGCACGAGTTCAATGCGTCGACGTTCACGGGCCGCGTGATCGCGGGCACGGGCTCGGACATGTATTCGGCGATCACCGGCGCGATCGGCGCGCTGCGCGGCCCGAAGCACGGCGGCGCCAACGAAGCCGCGTTCGACATCCAGTCGCGCTACCAGACACCCGACGAAGCCGAAGCCGACATCCGCCGCCGCGTCGAGAACAAGGAAGTCGTGATCGGCTTCGGCCATCCGGTGTACACGATCTCGGACCCGCGCAACAAGGTCATCAAGGAAGTCGCGAAGAAGCTGTCGAAGGAAGCGGGCAACATGAAGCTGTTCTCGATCGCCGAGCGCCTCGAATCGGTGATGTGGGAAGCGAAGAAGATGTTCCCGAACCTCGACTGGTTCAGCGCGGTGTCTTATCACATGATGGGCGTGCCGACCGCGATGTTCACGCCGCTGTTCGTGATCTCGCGTACGGCCGGCTGGAGCGCGCACATCATCGAGCAGCGCGTCGACAACAAGATCATCCGGCCGAGCGCGAATTACACCGGTCCGGACGACCTGCCGTTCGTGCCGCTGGCGAAGCGCGTTTGACGTGAGCCTGGGAGCAGCACGCATCGCGCGGCCGCTCCGCTGGAAGCATCGAACAATCGCAAATCAGCAACCCGTCAGCAGCGAGCTAAACTACCTGCACTGCCCGTCCGTCCTGTCCCTACGTCATGAATACTGCCAACCGCAAACGCCTTCCGGGCACCGAACTCGACTTCTTCGATACGCGTGCCGCGGTCGACGCGATCGAACCCGGCGCCTACGACAAGCTGCCCTACACGTCGCGTGTGCTCGCCGAAAACCTGGTGCGCCGCTGCGATCCGGTGACGCTGACCGCTTCGCTGAAACAGATCATCGAGCGCAAACGCGAGCTCGATTTTCCGTGGTTCCCGGCGCGCGTCGTGTGCCACGACATTCTGGGCCAGACCGCGCTCGTCGACCTGGCGGGCCTGCGCGATGCGATCGCCGCGCAAGGCGGTGATCCGTCGCTCGTGAATCCGGTGGTGCCGACGCAGTTGGTCGTCGATCACTCGCTCGCCGTCGAGTGCGGCGGTTTCGATCCGGACGCGTTCGCGAAGAATCGCGCGATCGAAGACCGCCGCAACGAAGACCGCTTCGACTTCATCAACTGGACCAAGCGCGCGTTCCGCAACGTCGATGTGATTCCGCCCGGCAACGGCATCCTGCATCAGATCAACCTCGAACGGATGAGCCCGGTCGTGCAGGTGAAGGACGGCGTCGCGTTTCCCGACACGCTGGTCGGCACCGACTCGCATACGCCGATGGTCGATGCGCTCGGCGTGATCGCGATCGGCGTCGGCGGCCTCGAAGCGGAGAGCGTGATGCTCGGCCGTGCGTCGTACATGCGGCTGCCCGATATCGTCGGCGTGGAGCTGAGCGGCAAGCCGGGCGAGGGCATCACCGCGACCGACGTGGTGCTCTCGTTGACCGAATTCCTGCGCAAGCAGAAGGTGGTCGGCGCGTACCTGGAGTTCTATGGCGAAGGCGCGGCGAACCTGACGCTGGGCGATCGCGCGACGATCGCGAACATGGCGCCCGAGTTCGGCGCGACCGCCGCGATGTTCTACATCGACGAGCAGACCATTCGCTATCTGAAGCTGACCGGCCGCGACGACGAACTCGTCAAACTCGTCGAAACGTACGCGAAACACACCGGCTTGTGGGCCGATACGCTGAAGCATGCCGAGTACGAGCGCGTGCTGAAGTTCGATCTGTCGACCGTGGTGCGCACGCTCGCGGGGCCGTCGAATCCGCATCGCCGCTTGCCGGTGTCGGAGCTGGCCGCGCGCGGCGTCAGCGGCAAGGTCGAGAACGAGCCCGGTCTGATGCCGGACGGCGCGGTCATCATCGCCGCGATCACCAGCTGCACCAACACGAACAATCCGCGCAACATGATCGCCGCGGGCCTCGTCGCACGCAATGCGAACCGGCGCGGACTCGTGCGTAAGCCGTGGGTCAAGAGCTCGCTCGCGCCTGGCTCGAAGGCGGTCACGCTGTATCTGGAAGAGGCAGGGCTGCTGCCGGAACTCGAACGGCTCGGCTTCGGCGTGGTCGCGTATGCGTGCACGTCGTGCAACGGCATGTCCGGCGCGTTGGACCCGGTGATCCAGAAGGAAGTGATCGAGCGCGACCTGTATGCGACCGCCGTGCTGTCGGGCAACCGCAATTTCGACGGCCGCATTCACCCGTATGCGAAGCAGGCGTTTCTCGCGTCGCCGCCGCTGGTGGTCGCTTATGCGATCGCGGGCACGATCCGCTTCGACATCGAAAAGGACGTGCTCGGCGTCGATGCCGACGGTCATGCGGTCACGCTGAAAGATTTGTGGCCGTCGGATGCGGAGATCGATGCGATCGTCGCGGCGAGCGTGAAGCCGGAGCAGTTCCGCAAGGTGTATGAACCGATGTTCGCGCTGTCCGCCGACACCGGCGCGAAAGCCGACCCGCTGTACGACTGGCGCGCGCAAAGCACCTATATTCGACGTCCGCCGTACTGGGAAGGCGCGCTCGCCGTCGAGCGCACGCTCAAGGGCATGCGCGCGTTGGCCGTGCTCGGCGACAACATCACGACGGACCACCTGTCGCCGTCGAACGCGATTCTGCCCGACAGTGCGGCCGGCGAGTACCTGACGAAGATGGGCCTGCCCGAAGAGGACTTCAACTCGTACGCGACGCACCGCGGCGATCACTTGACCGCTCAGCGCGCGACCTTCGCGAACCCGACGCTGAAGAACGAGATGGTGATCGAGAACGGCCAGGTGAAGGCCGGCTCGCTCGCGCGCATCGAGCCCGAGGGCAGGGTCACGCGCATGTGGGAAGCGATCGAAACGTATATGGAGCGCAAGCAGCCGCTGATTGTGATCGCGGGCGCCGACTACGGCCAGGGTTCGTCGCGCGACTGGGCCGCGAAGGGCGTGCGGCTGGCGGGCACCGAAGCGATCGTCGCGGAAGGCTTCGAGCGGATTCACCGCACGAACCTCGTCGGCATGGGCGTGTTGCCGCTCGAATTCAAGCCGGGCGTGAATCGCCTGACGCTCGGCATCGACGGCACCGAGACCTTCGACGTGATCGGCGAGCGCAAGCCACGCGCCGATTTGACGCTGGTGATTCATCGCCGCAACGGCGAGCGCGTCGAAGTGCCGGTGACGTGCCGGCTCGATACGGCCGAAGAAGTGTCGATCTACGAGGCCGGCGGCGTGCTGCAGCGTTTCGCGCAGGACTTTCTCGAGTCGGCCAGGGCGGCGGCTTGATGGTTTGAAGCGAGTTTTGCACTGAACGTCACAGCAGAAGAGGGCGATGCGGCTCGATACGCCGCATCGCCCTTCCTCATCAAAGAACAGGTCACATCAGGACACTTTCATGCACTCACCCCAGATCAGGATTCCGGCCACCTACATGCGCGGCGGCACCAGCAAGGGCGTGTTTTTTCGTCTGCAGGATCTGCCCGAGGCCGCGCAACGGCCGGGCGCCGCGCGCGACGCGCTGCTGATGCGCGTGATCGGCAGTCCCGATCCGTACGGCAAGCAGATCGACGGCATGGGCGGCGCGACGTCGAGCACCAGCAAGACCGTGATCATCTCGCGCAGCAGCCGGCCCGATCACGACGTCGACTATCTGTTCGGTCAGGTGTCGATCGACAAGGCGTTCGTCGACTGGAGCGGCAATTGCGGCAACCTGTCGGCCGCGGTGGGACCGTTCGCGATCAGCGCGGGCCTCGTCGATGCGAGCCGCGTGCCGCGTGACGGCGTCGCGATCGTGCGGATCTGGCAGGCCAATATCGGCAAGACGATCATCGCGCATGTGCCGATGACCGATGGCGCGGTGCAGGAAACCGGTGACTTCGAGCTCGACGGCGTGACCTTCCCGGCCGCCGAAGTGCCGCTCGAATTCATGGACCCGGCCGCCGACGAAGAAGGCGCGGGCGGCTCGATGTTCCCGACCGGCAACCTCGTCGACGACCTCGAAGTGCCCGGTGTCGGCACGTTGAAGGCGACGATGATCAACGCGGGCATCCCGACGATTTTCGTCGACGCCGAAGCGATCGGCTACAAGGGCACCGAGTTGCAGGACGCGATCAATAGCGATGCGAAGGCGCTCGCGATGTTCGAGACGATCCGCGCGCACGGCGCGCTGCGCATGGGGCTCATCAAGAATCTCGACGAGATCGCGACGCGCCAGCACACGCCGAAGATCGCGTTCGTCGCTAAGCCGGTCGACTACGTGGCGTCAAGCGGCAAGCCGGTGCGCGCGGGCGACGTCGATCTGCTGGTGCGCGCGATGTCGATGGGCAAGCTGCATCACGCGATGATGGGCACGGCGGCGGTCGCGATCGGCACTGCGGCGGCGATCGCCGGCACGCTCGTCAATCAGGCGGCGGGCGGCGGCGAGCGCGAGTCGGTGCGCTTCGGGCATCCATCGGGCACGTTGCGCGTCGGCGCGCAGGCGAGCCTGAAGGACGGCGAGTGGGTCGTCACGAAGGCGATGATGAGCCGCAGCGCGCGCGTGTTGATGGAGGGTTGGGTGCGGGTGCCGCAGCCGTCGCATCCGCCACTGTGAACCGACGCGTCATCTACAATGGCCGCTCGAGACGGCCGCTCCCATAACGACTCCCAGCGGCCGGCTCAGACCCGACGCAGAGGAGGCACGATGCAGAACAGGCTGGACGCCGACGCAACGAATTCCGCCGGCGCGGCGCGCGATAACGCGCGTGCCAAACGCGCGGTGCTCGTGATCGCGATTGCCCAATTGCTCGGCACCTCCTTGTGGTTCAGCGCGAACGGCGCGATGCGCGATCTGCAGATCGCGTGGCAATTGAGCGCGTCCGGGATCGGCTGGCTGACGAATGCGGTGCAGGCCGGCTTTATCGTCGGGACCTTGCTGTCGGCGACCACCGGACTCGCGGATCGCTTGTCGGCGAGCAAGGTGTTCGCCGTCTGCGGCGTGCTCGGCGCGACCCTGAATGCGCTATTCGCGCTGTGCAGCAGCGGGCTCGCGTCGGCGCTCGTGTTTCGCTTCGGCGTGGGCGTCGCGCTCGCGGGCATCTATCCGCTCGGCATGAAACTGCTCGTGACGTGGGACCCGCGCCGCGCCGCGCAGACGCTTGCGTTGCTCGTCGCGATGCTGACGCTCGGCACGGCGTCGGTGCATGCGATTCGCGCGTTGCTCTCGGGCGTGCCGTGGCAAACCGTGGTGCTCACCTCGTCGGGGCTCGCGGTGATCGGCGCGCTGCTGGTGTTCGTGCTCGGCGAGGGACCGCACGCGCGGCGCGCGGGCGACCGGCGCTTCGGTCTGTCGGCGGGCGTCGGACAGGTCGTGCGCATCAGCGAGTTTCGCTCGGCCGCGCTCGGCTATTTCGGTCACATGTGGGAGTTGTACGCGTTCTGGACGCTGACACCTCTGCTCGTGCAGCGCGCGTTCGCGAGCGGCGCGCCGGCGACGCCGGGCACCGTCGCGTTGTGGTCGTTCCTGATCATCGCGATCGGCGCGCTCGGCTGCCTGTTCGGGGGCAGACTTAGCCAGGCGGTCGGCAGCGCGCGCACCGCCGCGCTTGCACTATCGATATCGGGCGCGCTGTGCGCGATTTATCCGCTGACCACCGGGCTCGGCACCGCCGCGCAGCTTGCGCTGCTACTCGTGTGGGGCATCAGCGTGATCGCCGATTCGCCGCAGTTTTCTGCGCTGTCCGTGAAGGCCTGTCCCCCCGACAAGATCGGCGGCGCGCTGACGCTGCAGAACAGCTTCGGCTTTTTCCTGTCCGCATGCTCGATCCTGTGGTCGACGAGCGTGTTTCACGCGCTCGACGTGCGCGTCGCGTGGCTGCTGCTGCCGGGGCCGATCATCGGTCTGATCGCGATGTCGCCGCTGCTGCGCAAGCACCCACGCTGGTGACGCTCGCGGCGCGTTACTTGCCGCCGTGCTTTTCCTGCCAGCGCCGCATGAACGCGATCTCGTCATGCTGCGCCTTGATGATGTCGCGTGCGAGTTTCTTGATCTCGGGGTCCTTGCCGTATTTCAACTCCGCCTGCGCCATCTCGATCGCGCCCTGGTGATGCGGGATCATGTGCGCGACGAAATCCCGATCCGCGTCGCCTGTGTATTCGGGGGCGCTCATGTCATGCATCATGCGATCATCGGCGGCCTTGAAGGCTTGCGTCGATGCGCCCGCGTCCGCATGCGCCGAATCCTGCATATTCATGCCGGGCATGCCCTGATGTTGCGCGTGAGCGGGCAGAGCCGCCGCCGCGAATGCCAAACCGCCGAACACACAGAGAGCGCGTACCGCGCGAAGGTTTTTCATGTTCGATTTCCGTTGTTGAAGAGAGTGGCGACGTGATCCGCGCGATTCTAACGGTCACGTCGGACATCGTGGGGCTTCCCACCGCGGTAAGGTCAAGCGAAGGCAAAGCAATGCACGCCTATAATGAAATGCTACCGGATCACCAATCCAGCATCATTGGCAGCATCACTCACTCGACGAGGCTGACCGTATGTACATCGCGATGAACCGCTTCAAAGTGGCGCCGGGCTCCGAGGACGCCTTCGAGCATCTGTGGACCACGCGCGACACCCATCTGAAAGAGGTGCCGGGCTTCGTGGAATTCCATTTGCTGAGGGGACCGCGCAAGGACGATCACGTGCTCTATTCGAGCCATACGATCTGGCGCGACCACGCGTCGTTCGAGGCATGGACCAGGTCCGACGCGTTTCGCGCCGCGCATCGCAGTGCCGGTAACGAAAGCCGCGTACTGTATCTCGGCCACCCGGAATTCGAAGGCTTCGAGGTCATCCAGACCGTCAAATAGCGCAGCGCTCGCGGGCATGGCGCATGCGCGTCCGACACCTATCACGCATCACTCATCGAGGAACGAAAAACATGAAAGCCGTCAGAATCGGTTCCCCCGCCACCGTCGATAGCCTGCAGGTCGTCGATCTGCCCGATCCCGGTCAGCCCGGGGCCGGGCAGATTCGCGTGCGCGTTCGCGCGAGCTCGTTGAACTACCACGACTACGGCGTCGTCAGCGGCAATCTGCCGGCCGAAGCGGGCCGCATTCCGATGGCCGATGGCGCGGGCGTCGTCGAAGCGGTCGGCGCGGGCGTGCGCGAATTCAAGGCCGGCGATCATGTCGTGTCGTGTTTCTTCCCGCACTGGGAAAACGGCTCGCCCGCAGTCGGCGATTTTTCGACCACCCCTGGCGACGGCATCGACGGTTACGCGCGCGAAGCCGTCGTGCTGCCGAGCCACTACTTCCCGCACGCGCCGGCCGGCTATAGTCACGCCGAAGCGGCGACGCTGACGACGGCGGGGCTGACCGCGTGGCGCGCGCTGGTCGTCGATGGTCAGTTGAAGGCGGGCAGCAGCGTGCTGGTGCTCGGCACCGGCGGCGTGTCGATCTTCGGCTTGCAGATGGCGAAGGCGATGGGGGCGTCGGTGATCGCGACGTCGTCGTCGAATGCGAAGCTCGCGAAGCTGCGCGAACTCGGTGCCGACCATACGATCAACTATCGCGACAATCCCGAGTGGGGCAAAGAAGTGCGTCACATCACCAACGGGCGCGGCGTCGATCACGTGATCGAAGTGGGCGGTCCAGGCACGCTGCCGCAGTCGATCACCGCATGCCGCATCGGCGGGCATATCGCATTGATCGGCGTGCTGACCGGCCGCTCGGGCCCGGTGCCGACCGCGCATCTGATGGCGCGGCAACAGCGTCTGCAAGGGCTGATCGTCGGCAGCCGACAGGATCAGATCGACATGGTGCGCGCGCTTGAGACGACCGGCATCAAACCGGTGATCGACAGCACGTTCGAGCTGAACAAGCTCGCCGACGCGTTCCGGCACGAGGCATCGGGCGCGCACTTCGGCAAGATTTGCGTGGCGATCTGAGGATGCTCGCGCGCGGCCCGGCATGGCGCGCGCGACCGTTCTAGCTCAGGAGTGCCTCGCGAGGTCCGCGAAACAGACTCGCGTCGCCTCGCAGGCCTGCGTGAACCCTTCGTCGTAACTCGTGAAAAACACCGTGCGCGTCGTGCCGAGCGTTCTGAACAGCTCCGCGAGCACCGTGCGCGCGGACGCGTCGAGTCCGCCGGCAGGTTCGTCGGCGATCAGCACTCGGGTGTCGCCGAGCGCGGCCGCCGTCAGAAACACTTTTTTGCGGCTGCCATACGACATCTGCTCGAAGCGTTTGTCCAGATGCGGCGCGAGGCCGAAGCGTTCGGCGAGCGCGAGCACGTCGTCGGTCAGCACGGTGTGCCGCGCCGACGCGATCTGCCGCAGATAATCGCGGCCGGTCTGATCGGGCCAATTCATGCTGTCTTCCGGCACGTACGTGATCAGCGCTTGCGCGGCATGCTGCGCGGTACCCAGCGAACGGCCGCCGAGCCATACGTCGCCGCTATCGGCTTCGAGCGCGCCGGCGAGGATGGCGAGCAACGTCGATTTGCCGCTGCCGGATTCATCGTTTAACGCGACGCAGCCGGACGTCGTGTCGAAGTGCAGTCCTGCGAACAGGACTCGGTCGCTGTAGCGCTTGCTGAGGTTGTCGAATCGAAGCATGGGTCGGCGCCCAAAGGGCGATGTGAACGCGGCGCAGGATTGCGCCGCATTTCGTGCGGGTAATTTCGCGCCAGTGTAGCAGCGTGCACCTGCTTCTTTTGCGCCGTTACGCAGATAGCGACGTCTCCAGCAAGAACTCCACCATCCGATCGCATACGCGTTCGAACATCTGCGTTCCCGTCACGGTCGGACAGCCGCGCACGCGTGCCGCTTCGATCAGCGGCGTGAGCGGCGGTTTCGTGACGACATCGCCGACGAAAGTCGTGGCCGGCAAGCGCGCGACGTCGATCGGTAACGGATCGCCCGCGCGCATGCCGAGCGGCGACGCGTTGACGACCACGTCGTACGTGGTCAATTCCAGCTCGGCCGCCGCGCCACGCGCCGTGCCGCGGCCGAGCGCATTGAGCCGCGCGGTCAGCGACCCGGTGCGTTCGACGTCGTTGTCGCGCACGTCGAGCGAGCCGACGCCGCTCTGAATCAACGCATGGCCGATCGCCGAGCCCGCGCCGCCCGCGCCGACCAGCAGCGCGCGTTTGCCCTGCAACTCGGAGCCCGCGGCGACGAGCGCCGCGACGAAGCCGGTGCCGTCGAACATGCCGCCATGCCAGCCGCCGTCGGCGTTGCGGCGCAGCGTGTTGACCGCGCCGAGGAACGCGGCTTCTTCGGCGAGCGTCGCGCAATAGCTGGCGGCGCTGAATTTGTGCGGCACCGTGATGATCACGCCGTCGACGTTGTGCATCGGTGCGATGCCCGCGAAAAACGCGGGCAGATCGGCGGGCGCGACGTGCGCGGGCACCACCAGCGCATCCCGGCCGGCCGAACGCAACGCGGCGGTCACACCGGACGGCGAACGCACCTGCGCAATCGGATCGCCGACGATGAAATACACGCGCGTCGCGCCGCTCAGACCCGCGTCGAGCGACGCCGCGAACGAAGAGTTTCCAGCCTGCTGCATAGTCGAATCTCCTGAGATGGGTGCCCGTTCGCATCGTGCCCGATGCGGGGTTCGATGTGTTGCTGTTGTCGAGTGGGTTCAGAAAACTTTGCTTTTTCTCAATACTGGAATAGTATTCCAATAACAAAGCAAATTCTAGATATTGCGAAGAATACGGAACCGCCGCTGCGGCTGATGCAACGACGAGCACACAAGGAGCAGCAGATGGCGGAGACATTGAGCGATTTGCAGCAGAACGAAGCCTTCGACGTGGTGGTGATCGGCGCGGGAGGGGCGGGCATGTCGGCGGCGCTATTCGCGGCGATCGACGGCGCGCGCGTGCTGCTGGTCGAAAGCACCGAATACGTGGGCGGCACGACCGCGTACTCGGCCGGCACCACCTGGATACCGAACTCGCCACACGGCCCGTCGATCAATCCCGACGACAGCAGCGCCAACGCCGAGGGCTTTTTACGCCGCGCGGTCGGCGAGCGCAGCAGCGAAGCGTTGCGTCGTGCGTTCCTACAGGCGGGGCCGCAGGCGGTCGCGCATATCGAGGCGAATTCGGACGTCAAGTATCGGGCGCGGCCGTTCCATCCGGACTATCTGTCGGAGCTCGAAGGCTCGACGCTGCGCGGCCGCGCGCTCGAACCGCTCGCGTTCGACGGCCGCAAGCTCGGCCGTCACTTCGCGCTGATCCGTCCGCCGATCCCCGAGTTCACGGTGCTCGGCGGCATGATGGTCGATCGCGACGACGTCGGGCATTTGCTGAATATGACGAAGTCGGTCCGGTCGCTGCGCCACGCGGTGAAACTGCTTGTACGGCATGCGCGCGACCGCATCAGCTGGCCGCGCGGCACGCGTCTCGTGATGGGCAATGCACTGATCGGCCGGCTGCTCTCTTCGCTGCTCGCGCGCGACGTCACAGTGCTCGTGAGCACGAAGCTCGAAGCGTTGCGCACGAACGCGAGCGGCGCGATCGACGGCATCACGCTGAGTCAGAACGGGCAGCGCCGGCAAATCTCGGTCGCAGGTGGCGTGATTCTCGCGAGCGGCGGTTTCAACCGGCATCCGCAACGGCGCCGCGCGATGCTGCCGGATGCGGACCTCACGTGGTGCCCGGGCGCGCCGGGCCATACCGGCAGCGCGCAGGATCTCGCGCTCGCGGCGGGCGCGCGCTACGGCGAGGGCGCGCTCAGCAACGCGTTCTGGGCGCCGGTGTCGATACGCCAGCGCGCGGACGGCACGACCGCGGCGTTCCCGCACTTCATCATGGATCGCGGCAAGCCCGGCATGATCGTCGTCAATCAGCAGGGGCGGCGCTTCCTGAACGAAAACACGTCGTATCACCTGTTCGGCATCGCGATGCAGGAAGCACATCGCAAGACCCCATCGGTGCCTGCCTACCTCGTCACCGACGCGGACGGCCTGTGCAAATACGGTCTCGGCATGGTGCGGCCGGGCGGCAAGGGCCTCGCGCCGTTTCTTGCGGACGGCTATCTGACGCAAGCCGCGACGCTCGACGAACTCGCTGCCAAGCTCGGCATCGACGCGGCCGGTCTCGCCGACAGCGTCGCGCGGATCAACGACTACGCGAAAACCGGCGTCGACCCGGAATTCCAGCGCGGCACGACCGACTATCAGCGCGCCAACGGCGACGCGAACTGGCCCGGCCCGAATCCATGCCTCGGCCCGATCGCGCGCGCGCCGTTTTACGCGGTGCGGCTTTATCCCGGCGATATCGGCGCCGCGACCGGCCTCGTCAGCGACGACAAGGCTCGCGTGCTGAATCGCGACGATCAGCCGATCGGCGGCCTGTACGCATGCGGCAACGACCTGCAATCGGTGATGGGCGGAGTCTACCCGGCACCTGGCATCACGCTTGGACCGGGGCTCGCGTTCGCGTATCTGGCGGCGCGCGATGCGGCGATGCGCGCCAAAGCCGCGCGGGGCGATGCGGCGTCGTTCGTTGCGCGCGGCACGACTGAGACCGCCAACGAAAAGATCGTCTGACGAACCGGGGGCATGCCTGGTTCGAACCGGGTTAAGAAGCGGAATAGTATTCAATAAATGCAGCATCAAGGGTTTTCCCAACCGACGAAGCGAATGGCGATGAAGCGCGAACCGATCCTCGAATGCGATGTACTGGTGCTGGGTTCCGGCGCGGCGGGACTGTCTGCCGCGGTGACGACAGCCACGCAAGGTCTGCGCGTGATGGTGGCCGAGAAGGCCGACGTGTTCGGCGGCACGAGCGCATGGTCGGGCGGCTGGATGTGGATTCCGCGCAATCCGCTCGCGACGCGCGCGGGCATCGTCGAAGGATCCGAAGCATCGCGCACCTATCTGCGCAACGAGCTCGGCGCCCACTACGATCCCGACAAGGTCGACGCGCTGCTCGATCGCGGTCCGGAAATGATCGAGTTTTTCGAGCGCGAGACGGCGGTGCGTTTTATCGACGGCAATCGTATTCCCGACTTTCATACGACGCCGGGTGCAATGACAGGTGGCCGATCTGTCTGCGCAATGCCGTTCGATGGCCGCGAGCTTGGTGCGCTGATCGAGCGCTTGCGTCCCGCGCTCGACGTGGTGACGCTGAAGGGCATGGCGATCGCGTCGGGCCAGGACCTCGCGCATTTCTTCAATGCGACGCGCTCGCCGCGTTCTGCCTTGCATGTGCTGCGCCGGCTCGCCGCGTTCGCGAGAGACAAGTTGCGCTATGGCCGCTCGATGCATCTGGTCAACGGCAATGCGCTGGTCGCGCGTCTGCTGAAATCGGCGCATGACCGCGCGGTCGATTTGCGTACCAACGCGAATGCGGTTGCTTTGCTGCGCGAAGCCGGGGCCGGGGGCGGGCGCGTCACGGGGGCGCGCGTCGAGATCGACGGTGTCGCTCACGAGGTGCGCGCCGCGCGCGGCGTCGTGCTCGCATGCGGTGGTTATCCGCATGACGTCGCGCGGCGCGCGCAAACCTTCGCTTACACGCCGTCGGGTCGCGAGCACTGGTCCGCCGCACCACTGACCAATACCGGCGACGGCATTCGTCTCGGCGAAGCGGTCGGCGCGCATTTCGACGCGTCGCTGGAAACGCCGGCGGCGTGGGCACCGGTGTCGCTGGTGCCGCGCAAGAGCGGCGAGGCCGTCGCGTTTCCGCATCTGATCGAGCGCGCGAAGCCGGGCGTGATCGCGGTCACGCGCGCAGGTCGGCGCTTCGTCAACGAGGCGTCGTCGTATCACGACTTCATTAATGCGCTGATCGGCGCGTCGCCGAAGGGCGAGGAAGTCTGCGCATGGCTGATCTGCGATCACCGCTTCCAGCGCCGTTACGGGCTCGGCTTTTCGAAGCCGTTGCCGTTCCCGACCGCACCGTATCGCCGTTCCGGTTATCTGCGGCGCGCGCACAGCCTCGCCGAACTCGCAAGCCAGTGCGGCATCGATCCCCAAGGACTTCAAACGACGGTCGCCGCCTACAACGTCTACGCGAAAGACGGCTTCGATCCGCAGTTTCACAAAGGCTCGACGCCATACAACCGCGTCCAGGGCGATGTACGCCACAAGCCGAACCCCTGCAACGCGCCGCTCGAACACGGTCCGTTCTATGCGGTGAAGCTGCTGCCCGGCAGCCTCGGCACGTTCGCCGGTCTCGCGACCGATGCCGCCGCGCGCGTGCTCGACGACGCAGGCCGGCCGGTGCCGGGTCTGTACGCGGTCGGCAACGACAGCGCGAGCATGATGGGCGGCTGCTATCCAAGCGGCGGCATCACGCTCGGACCCGCGATGACTTTCGGGTATCTGGCGGGGCTGTCGCTCGCCGGCGCGGCGCAGGCCGATGGATCGGCCCGTGCCGCGCGCACCGAACCCACTCCGAATTCCTCCATCCCGTCACAAGGACGCATCTGATGACTCTCTACGACCTCGTTACGCTCACAGTCAAGATCGGCACCAACGCACAGGTGTTCGAAAACATCCAGGCCCACGGCGACGCACCGGGCTCGAAGCTGCTCGGCTGCTGGTACTCCGATATCGGCACGCTCGGGCAGGTGCTGGTGCTGCGCGGCTTCGATTCCGAAGCGTCGCTGATCGCCGGGCGCAAGCGTATGCTGCTCGAAGGCGATCCGTTCGGCTGCGGCGAATTCATCACCGACGTGAAGATCGACAGCTATGCGCTGTTCCCCTTTCTGCCGCCGATCGAGCCGGCTGTGCATGGCGGCATCTACGAGATGCGCGTGTACGGCATCAAGCTCGCGAGCTTGCAGCACACGATCGACGCATGGGAAAAGGCAGTGCCCGAGCGAGCGCGGCGCTCGCCGCTCGTCGGCGCGATGTATGCGCTCGATGGCGCCGTGCCGCGCTTCCTGAACATCTGGCCGTATGCGAGCGTCGACGAACGTTCGCGGATTCGCGCCGAAGCGGTGAAAGACGGCATCTGGCCGCCGAAGGGCGGCCCGGCCCATCTGACGACGATGGAGTCGACGATCTGCGTGCCGGCGCCGTTCTCGCCGCTGCGCTGAACTCGAGGAAACGACATGACCCCGCCCAACTCGCGCGAGCTGTCGCTGTCCGCGTTGACCGTGCTCGAACTGAGCCCGCCGCAGATGGTCGAGTGCGCCGCGCAGGCCGGCTACGACTGCGTCGGCCTGCGCCTCGTGCCCGCCACCGATCACGAAGTGCGCCACGACATCATTAGCCCGGGCGCATTGAAGCGCGAAACGCTCGCGCGTGTACGCGACACCGGCGTCAAGGTGCTCGACGTCGAAATTCTGCGCCTGAAGCCCGACACCGACGTAAACGCGTTTCTGCCGATGCTCGACACCGCCGCCGAACTCGGCGCACGCTACGTGCTGGTCGCGGGCAACGATCCCGACGAAGCGCGCACCGCCGAGCGGCTTGCACGACTGTGCGAGCTGGCCGAACCGCGCGGCCTCGCGCCGTCGCTCGAACCGATGCCGTGGACCGACGTGAAGGACGTCACGCAAGGTGCGCGCATCGTGAAGGCGGCCGCGCGATCCAATACCGGGCTGATCGTCGATCCGATTCACTTCGATCGCGCGGGGACGCCGACGGATACGTTGCGCGCGTTGCCGCGCGAGTACTTCGGCTACGTGCAGTTCTGCGACGCGCCGGCCGAACGGCCGGCCGATCTCGACACGTTGCTGCATCAGGCACGTTGCGAGCGCATGATTCCGGGCGAGGGCGGCCTCGATCTCGCCGGCATTCTGCGCGCGCTGCCCGACGATCTGCCGATCAGCCTCGAAGTGCCGATGCAGCAATGGGCGAAAGCCGCCTCCGCGCTCGAACGCGCACGCAGGCTGCGCGAGGCGACACTCGCTCTGCTCGAACGGACTTATGCGGCGACGCCGTCATCGATCACGTCATGATGTAACCGCAAACCGCAGTTCACCCCCGGCTGGTCCTTCACGAAAGCGCGCGCCAAAGAGGCGCGAGTGACCGGCTCGGCCAATCGATCACGATAAAAGATCTGGAGACAGCAGGCATGGAACCTTCGAGCAAGGCGCCGCGGCATGGCGGGCCGCTGCTGTGCGTGAGCGCGGGCATCAGGCATTGGGCGCGCCGGAACCGGCGCCCGCCGTGCCCTTGAATTCCAATGTGGAATCATGTTCTCATGTGGGATTCGAATCGAATGAGAGTGGATCATGGCAGGGAATCTCGAGCGGGCGCTGGCCATCATCGAATTGCTGGCGAAGCAGGGCGGCAGCATGCAGCTGGCCGCGATCGCCGACACGCTGAACATCCCGCGCAGCGGCACGCATCGGCTGCTCGCGGAGCTGAGCGACGAAGGTTACGTGCGTCAGGATGAGCACGGCGAGTACGTGCTTGCGCTGAAGCTGGTGTCGCTCGGGCTGATGTGGCTGTCCACGGCCGGCGTGCTCGATATTTCGCAGCCCGTGCTGGATCGGCTCGCGAGCGCGTCGGGCGAACTCGCGCGCCTGGGCGTGATCGAGGACGATCACATTACGTTCGTCGGCAAGGCGCAGGGCGCGCGCTCCGGGCTGCGCTACGACCCGGACATGGGCAGCAGTCCGCCGCTGCATTGCACCGCGAGCGGCCAGGCGTGGCTCGCGACCATGAGCGACGAAGAAGCGCTCGAACTCGTGTCGCGCCAGGGCGGCATCGGCAAGGCGGGCCCGCGCGGGCCGAAGGCGCCGAAGACGATCCAGCAGTTTCTGCAGGACCTGGCCGGCGCGCGCAAGCGCGGCTACGGCATCGCGAGCGAAACCTACGAGGCGGGCATGACGTCGATGGCGGCCGCGATCCGCCATCCGGTGACCGGGCTGGTGGTCGGCACCGTCAGCCTCGCGGGGCCGACGAGCCGCCTGCCGGACGCGCGGCTGAAAGAACTCGCGCCGGCGCTGCTCGAAGCCGCGTCGGACATGAGCGCGGCCACCCTCAGTTCGCCGTATTTCAAGCGAACGCCGCGCGTCGCGCCGCCAGTGGCGGTCGTGCGGCCGGTCGAGCCGAAGCGCAAGGGGCGGCCGCGCGCGGCTTGAGCGCCGCCCATCCGAATCCATTCGCGAGTTCCGCGATCTGAAGCAGCGGGCAGCGCACCAGCTCGTCCGCCGCTTCGCCAAGCCGGGCAACCTCGTGCGCCGAGCTGTTTGCGCCTGCAAAGACGGCCATACCAGTCGGCATTTCTGACGCAAGCGCCCAATTTTGAGACGCACGGTCAAGCCGTGCCCCAAAACTGCGCTAACGTCACACGCGTAGATTGCAGATCGCTTTCGGTTTGAGCGATCGATGCGGCGAGGTCATCGGGCCAACAGGCAGGACGCGGGGGGAGCGAAGATGAGCCTTACGAGCGGGCAAACAGCCGCGCAACGCGGCGGGCGGCTACCGGCGAGATTCGCGGATAGCCATTTGCAGCATCTCGAGAGTGTGCTCGGCTACGCGACGCGCAAGCGCGCGACGCAATCCGGTGAACTCGATCACGTCTATTGGGAGCGGCGCATCCGCGCGCTCGAGGATACGCATCATCTTGTCGAGAGCCAGCGCTCGCGCATTGCGAAGCTGCGCGGCATGTTGCGCTAGCAGGCGCAGGCGCAGGCCAGCGTCGCGCGGCGCACGGCGGCCTGAGATGTCGGGGTGGTCCGCGAGGACCGAAGTAGTGCAGTGGAGGAGAGTACCGTCGACGCCGCTCGGCGCCGACGTCAAAAAAGCAGAACCTGAGAGAAAAGCGGCGATGACGCGAACGGGCCCGCAGAGGCCCGTCGCGCATCCGCCCGATAGGGCCGCCGGATTCCAAAATCCTGACTTAATTGCGAGCTGTTTTTCAGATCAATGATGTCTTTCTAAAATCTCGCTTTTCCCAGTAATTCTGACTGATCTTAATTGGGGTGCGGTTAGATATAGACATTGAAAACACGCGCCGCTTTTTACACTGATAAACTGTGCGCCGGAGCCAATGCGGCGACGCCTTTCGCGCCCTCACCGCATTCCCCTTCCGGCGTGTCGACGGCCGGATAGACGGTACAAATAGGCCTTTTCCGCGAATTTGACAGACGCGTAACCTGGGCATTCTGCCTTCGGCAACCGCGGCTCACCGGGACGCACTTCTCGTCGTCCTTCTGGATTGTCCTTTAAGCCACGCGCCCGTGTGGCGCTTCGCCTCAGCCGATTTTCCGCAGACTCCACCTTGCGCTTTCGACAGGTAATTTTGACAGACAGCTTGATTCAGTAAGGGCTTGTTCAAGTCCTCATTTTGGAAATGACTCATGAAGCCGGGAAATAATTCGCTTAGGAAAAAGCGCGCACGCAAAATTGCGTTGGGCGCTGTGGCGGTGCTGATCGCGGTGCTGGTCGGTTGGGGCGGCTGGTGTGTCCAGCATCGCGCCGTGCCGCAGGCCCCGGCGCTGAACGGCATTGCGAGCCAGATGCGTCACGATGCATCCGCGTGGACGCATCAGGAGAAGGACGCGTCGACGATGCTGCGCGACATTCACGACGCGAACGTCGCGGCGATCGGCGTGAGTCCCGACGCGATTCTGGTGTCGCTGCGCGACGGCTCGAAGTACTTCGTCACCGATCACAACGCCACCTTCTCGCACGCGCTGCTGCTCGGCGAGCGCTCCGACGCCGCCGCGTATCAGCTCGTGTGGCTGCCCGACGTCGACATCCACAGCGATGGCGCGCGCTGGACGCAACTGTTCGAGCAGTTGCGCGACGTGCTGAGCGTATTGCTGCCGCTCGCGCTGATCGGCGGCATGGCGTGGTTCATGCGGCGCGAGATGAAGGGCGGCGCGACGCTGCTCAGCGAAACGCCAACGCTGCGTTTCGACGACGTGATCGGCGCGAACGAAGCGAAGGCCGCGCTCGCCGACATTCGCGGTTACCTGTCCGATCCGAAGCAGTTCTCGTCGCTGGGCGTGCGCGCGCCGTGCGGCATCCTGATGGTCGGCGCGCCCGGCGTCGGCAAGACGCGGCTCGCTCAGGCGCTGGCCGGCGAATGCGGCGCGAACTTCATTTCGATCACCGGCAGCTATTTCAGCGCGAAGTACTACGGCGTCGGTATTCAGAAGGTGCGGCACCTGTTCGAACTCGCGCGCAAGAACGCGCCGACGGTCATCTTCATCGACGAAGCGGACGGTCTCGCGAAACGCACCGACACCGGCGGTGGCCCGGTCGAGGCGGAAAGCAACCGGATCATCAACCAGTTGCTCGCGGAGATGGACGGCTTCGAATCGAACGAGGGCGTGATCGTGGTGGCCGCGACCAACCATCCCGACAATCTCGACGAAGCGTTGCGCCGCCCCGGCCGTTTCGATCGCACGGTGCAGGTGCGTCTGCCGGACCGCGAAGACCGCGCGAAGATTTTCCGTTTCTACGCGCAGCGGCTGAAGTCGAAAGCGGCGGATATCGACTACGACCAGCTCGCGCGTTTGACGACTGGACTGTCGCCGGCCACCGTCGCGATGGTCGTGAATCAGGCGGGGCTGATCGCGCGCAAGGCGGGCGATAACGAAATCGCCGCGAAGCACTTCATGGAAGCGATCAAGATCGCGCGCATCGGCGACGTGAGCGGCGCCGAGCGCGCGCTCACCGAGGACGAGCGCAAGCGCATCGCGGTGCATGAGGCGGGTCACGGTCTGGTCGCCGCGCTGCTGGGCACCGGCGTGCTCGAGGAGGTGACGATCCTGCCGCGCGGCGGCGCGCTCGGCGTCGCGCTGATCACGAAAGCGCAGGACAAGCACCTGTACCGCGAAACGGAGATCCGCAATGAAATCCAGGTTCTGCTCGGCGGACGCAACGCGGAGATTCTGATGTTCTCCGAAGCATCGAGCGGCGCCGCATCGGACTTGCAGGAGGCCTCGCGTATCAGCCTCGACATGGTGTCGAAGTTCGGCTTCAACAGCGACGGCGATCTGTTCAGTCTCGCGGCGCTGCCGTCGCAGTACGCGGGCCTGCAAATGAAGAGCGCAATCGAGCATGCGAACGTGCTGCTCAAGGAGCTCAACGAACTTTGCTACGGGCTGTTGCACGCGTACGAGCCGGTACTGCGCGACACTTCAGAGCAGTTGCTCGAGCATGAGACCGTGCCCGGCGATACCGTCTATCGGCTGATTGCCGAGCACAAGAGCACGTTGAAGATCGTGCATGAGCCCGCGGCGGCTTGACGGTCGCTTCGAAGCGCTACGCGAAGTCGGACGGTCCCGCATCGGGCACGCCCGGCGGCGCATCGGTATCACCTAACGGGTCGCCGCCCCCTTGGCCGGATTTGTTCGGGTCGGGTTCGGGGGTTTCGCCTTTCTTCGGCAGAGGCTGGTCGAGGCCCGGTTCGACCGGAGAAGGGATTGCATCGCCGATGGGCTTCGAGACTTCGGCGGGTGGACTGCCGGTATCGTCGTCCGCTGGGCGATCAGGCTCGTTCGGGGAGTTCGCGGTGTTCGACACAATGCTCTCCAGTTGCTGAAGATAAGCCCTCGGGCAGCAAGGCGCGTGCCACGGTGCCGTGGCGGATGTTTGAAGCAGGCGCGCTTCTATCGTTTGGCCGGTTCGGTCCCGCGCAGTGCCTCAGGTGAGGGGCGGCCGGACGGTGAGGCCGAACGATGGCGTGATCCGCGTAGCCGCAAAATCGGCGCCTCGATCAGCCGCCACGACAGCAACGCGATGCCTAGCGAAATCGCAAACGATGCGACGATGCCAAGCATATGTGCCCACATCGGCACGGTGCCGCCGAACAACGCTTCGGCGTGACGGTTGCGTGTCAGATCGGGGATCAGGTTGTGATACAGATAGAAGCCGTAACTGATGCGCCCAAGACCGGCGAGCCAACGCGTCTGCAGCAGACCCATCACGGCAGCATTGCGGCAGCACGCAATCGAAGCCACTAGCGCCGCGATACCGATCCCGTACATTGCGCTGATCGCGGTAAACAGCAACGGATCGTCGAGCGTGCTCCATCCCGATTCGGCCGCGCACAAACCGATCACGACGAGACTCAGCGCGAACAGCGTCAGGCCATGACCGAGCCAGGCATGCACGCGGCCGCGATCGTCCGCGATCATCAAGCCACCGATACCACCTAACGCGAGCAGCCAGACATTGCTCAACGGGTGCGTATAGATCGCGATCTCATCCCAATGCGCGGCACGCATCGCGAATAACCCAGCAAGGCCGAGGGCCACGATCGCCCAACATGCCGCTCGATGTCGCCGCGCGGCAAGCAGCAGCAAAAGCGGCGCAACTACGAGATAGAACTGCTCCTCGATCGCGAGGCTCCACAAGTGCGAATAGCGGCCCGGCCAGTAGCGCAGCACCGAGCCGATCCAGAAGTTGGACAGATACGCAAAGTGAAACGGCATGCCGCTCGCGAGTTCCGGATTCGCGAGGCCGAACGCCATCAACCCGCACATCACGACGAGCATCAGGTAATAGATCGGAAAGATGCGCACCGTACGACGAAACAGAAAGCGTGCGAGTTCGACGCCGAAACGGCTGTCGCCCGATTCGATGCGCGCGCGTTGCGACGACAGGATGCCGATGATCAGAAAGCCGGCCGAGATGCCCGATCTCGCCGATGTGGCCGGATAGTCGATGCTGCAGAAACACCATGAGCACGGCGATCGCGCGCAACCCATCGAATCCGGCAATTCTGTTTTTCATAAACCTCTATTCGCAAAGCGGCTGAAAAGCACGAAAACATCGTACGGGGAAAAAATGCGAAAAAAATCGCCGCGCGCGTTCGATGATTTTTTTTCGAGGCTTGTGTCCGCCGCATCAATGCGGGCGTCCCTGTTTCGTGCATCAAAAGCCGCAAAACTTTCCGCGCGTTCGTTAAAGACGCACCGAGTATTACCAGTCGCCAACGACTCGATTTCAGATAGGCGATGCGGGGAACGAATTAGCCTTTTGCAGTTCGCACGGCATTGGCCGCTGACCCGTGGCCATTCACGTTCTTGCGTGCCGTCGGCGCGCGCATTCTTCGAGAAGACGAATGGAAACATCTGGCCGTGGTCGTGGACGATCGGTCGAAGTCGATTTCTTTCGCGGTATCGTGCTGATCGTCATCGTGCTCGATCACATTCCCGGCAGCACGCTATCGCATCTGATGCTGCACGCGTACGCATTGTGCGATTCAGCCGAGGTGTTCGTGTTTCTCGGCGGCTATGCATCGGCGGCGGCGTATACGGCGGTGCTTGCGCATCGCGGCGAACACGCGGCGCAGCTGCGTTTCGTCAAACGCTGCTGGGAAATCTATCGCGCGTATCTACTGACGGCGATGCTGATGCTCGTGTCCGGCGCGGTTCTCGCGCGGCTCGATCTGAATCGGGCGATGGTAGAAATGACCGGCTGGCCACCTTTTGCGTTGCAGCCGTGGCGTGAGGCATTCGATATCGCGCTGTTACGACGGCAGCCGTATCTGTCGAGCGTGCTGCCGATGTATGTGCTGTTCGCGCTATGTGTGCCGGTGATGGTGCCGCTCGCGCGCCGCTCGGTATCGCTTGCGCTTGCCGTGAGCCTCGCGCTGTGGGCCGTCGCGCGGCCGCTTGCCGCGTTATTCAGCATTGACGATGTTGCCGGCTGGGCTTTTAATCCATTTGCGTGGCAACTGATGTTCGTGCTCGGCATGCTGTGTCGTATGCAGCCGATCAGCGAACGTTTTCATGCGAGCTGCGCCGCCCGGTGGCTCACGCGCGTCGCGGTCGTTGCGGTGCTTGCCTTCGCGATCGTCAAACTTTTCGTGCTGACGCAGCCTTTGCCCGGCACGCACAAACAGAATCTTTCAGTGGAACGTGTGATCAATTTCATCGTCATCGCCTGGCTCGCCGCCCAGTTCGTGCGGATGGGCAGCATCGCGTGGCTCGCGAGGCGGCTGCCCGTCGTGGTGACGGTCGGGCGCGCCGGGCTCGTGTGCTTCGTCACCGGCACGCTGGTGTCGTTGATGATCGACACGGCGACACCGCACACCTTTCATGGTTTTCGCGCGGTGCTGGTCGGGCTCGGCGGCGACCTCGCGGCGATCGGCGCGCTGCTGATGATCGCGCGCGGGTGGAGCGGCTGGAAGGGGCAGCAGCCGCGCGCGCACGCGAAAGGCGCGGGTTGCGGATGACACGACGCGAGCGCCGTGGGCGCGTCACGACTACGATGCGCACCACGCACAAGCTCGTTGGACTCGCAACCGTGATGAGCGTCGTGGTGCTCGCGTGGCTTGCGATACATCGCACGGCCGCGCAGGCCAAAGAAACACCGTTCGCGATGCACTGCGCGGAGTTCGCGGGCGCGGTGCTGTCGCCCGAACTGATCGAGATGCCAACGGCCGGCGCGCTGATCGAAAGTGCGTCGATGATCGGCGCGACCGCGCAGGGCAATCAGCAAGGCGGCGAGTATTGCCGCATCACGGGCCGCATCAAGGCACTGAATCCGACCACACCCGACATCCGCTTCGATCTGAATCTGCCGCGCCGCTGGAATGGCCGCGCGTTGCAGATCGGCGGTGGCGGGTACAACGGCGTGGTCGTCAGCGGCATTGGCGTGATGCCGTTCTCGCCGGATCGCGCGCCGCTCGCGCAAGGCTATGCGACGTTCGGCGACGACTCGGGGCATGTCGGCGATTCGGCGCTCGCGCAGTTCGGTCTCGTCGATGAAGCGGTGACGAACTTCGGCTACGCGCATCTGAAGAAGACCCACGACGTCGCGCTCGCGCTGATCGCGAACGCGTACGGCAGGCCGCCGCAGCGCATGTATTTTGCCGGCGGCTCGACGGGTGGCCGCGAAGGCTACACGGTGATGCAGCGCTTTCCCGACGACTATGACGGCGTGATCGCCAATTCGCCCGCGCTGAATTTTTCCGGCGTGCGGCTGCTCGGCGTGAAGCTCGGCCACGCCGAATTTGGCACGCCGGGTGGCTTCGTGCCAGCGGCGCTGCTCGAAGCCGTCCATCAACGCACGCTCGAGGTATGCGACCGGCTCGACGGCACGGAGGACGGCATCGTCAGTGATGTCGAAGCGTGCCGCGCGCACCAGGCGCAGATTATCGATTCGCTGCGCTGCGCGCTGCACCCTTCATCGCACGATGCGTGTCTGACCGACGCGCAATTGGCCACCTTGCTGGTGATGCGAGATGGACTGTCGCTGCCGTATCGGCTCGCGTGGGGCGTGAGCGGCTATCGCGGCTACAACGTGTTCCAGGGCACGCAACTGACCGGCGCGCTCGGGCTCGCGCATCAACCGCGGCGTCAGCCGGTGCCGACGTTCGGTGCGAACGGTTATCTGTTCGCGCAAGGCGACGGCTATCTGCGCTACTTCGTCACGCGCGATGCGCAGTTCGATTCGTTGACGTTCGATCCGCAACGGCCCGGCAAATATCGCTCGCAACTGATCCTGCTGTCGGCCACGATCGGCTCGATGAACCCGGACCTGTCGCGCTATATCGCGCACGGCGGCAAGCTGATCACGCTGCAAGGCCTCGCCGACGAAGTGATCAGCCCGAACCAGACGATCGCGTATCACGACACGCTGATCGCGCGTTTCGGCAAGGACGAGGTCGATCGTTTCATGCGGCTCTACATGGTGCCGGGGTTCCAGCATGGCAACGGCGTGTTCATTCCCTCGGTCGATCTGCTCGGCGCGCTCGACGCGTGGGTCACGCGCGGCGTCGCGCCCGAAACGCTGACGGCCACCGATCTCGCCGCGGCGACGAATGGACGTTCGCGGCCGCTGTGCCGCTATCCCGGGTTTCCGCGTTATATCGGCAAAGGCAATGTAAATCTGGCGAGTAGTTTTGTCTGTGCGCAGCCTTGAGGTATGAGTCGTCGCAGCGCGCCTGTGTGGACGGGCGGGCCGCACAAAAAACGGCGACGCGGCAACTCGATGCCGCGTCGCCCGGTGAACCTCAACGGCCGTTACTGCCCGTTCTGCATCCTGCCGTTGTTCATGTCGTTGTTCATGTTGTTGCCGGTTCCGCTGCGCATGTCGTTGCCCATGCCGCCTGTCGAACCACCGGTCGCCGGGCTATTCGGGCTCGCGCCGGTACCGGTGCCCATCCCGCCGCCGGTGCCGGTCACACCCGGCGAACCATAGCCGGAGCCGGTGTTGCCCGGCGTGCGGACCGAGCCCGGGCCAACGCCCGGAGTGGCCGTACCGCCCGCGCCGCCGGTCGTGCCGCCACCGGCGCCGATGCCGGTGCCACCCGCGCCACCGCCACCGCCGCTCGTGCCGCCGGCAGCACCGCCGCCCGCGCCTCCTGCACTACCGCCGGCGCCCGCGCCGCCAGCACCGCCCGCCTGCGCGTATATGCCACCCGACAACGCCATCACGAGCGCGGAAGCAAAGATCGTCCTGGTCATGCGTTTCATGATTTACCTCCACGAAAAGGGTTGGTGTCATGTGAACCTCGCAAGGGATGTGCCTCGGGGTTCATCGGCCGATGATCGACGGGACCGCCGCGATGGCGCGCGTGCTCGACGCTGAAACGGTGAGCACGGCGAGCGAACTCGCGCGCAACACGCCGACGTATGGCCGCGGCGGCGACGTCTACTCCTGCACGGTGCAACGCAATGGCCGCATCGGTTCGCGGCTCGCCTTCATCGAACGGGGTCCGGGAATTGCTGATCTTCAGGAGGCGTTGACCGACGGTTTCACGAGCCGCAACGGATTGGGCGTGGGTCTGGGCGGCGCGCGAGCATTCTCCTACGGACACGCCTTTTCATGACCGATGCAAACGCGAATCTGATCCTCAACGTCGACGATAACGAAGGCGCTCGTTACGCGAAGACGCGCATCCTGTCGCGCGCGGGCTTCGTCGTGATCGAGGCCGGCAACGGCGCGCAAGCGATCGAGCGCGCGCGCATTTCGCAGCCAGACCTTGTGCTGCTCGACGTCAATCTGCCCGATCTGAACGGCTTCGAAGTGTGCCGCCGCATCAAGGGCGCGCCCGAGACCTCGGGCGTGCTCGTGATCCACACGTCGGCGGCGGCGGTGCAGAGCATGGACCGGGTGCGCGGCCTCGAAGGCGGCGCGGATAGCTATTTGACCGAGCCGGTCGAGCCGGCCGAACTGATCGCGCAGGTGCGCGCGCTGCTGCGCGTGCGCCGCGCGGAGGGCGCGTTGCGCGAGAGCGAAGAACGCTTCCGGCAGATGGCCGAGAACATCGACGACGTGTTCTGGATGCTCGACCCGTCGAGCGCGCAACTGCTGTATGTGAGCCCCGCGTATCGACGTCTGTGGGGCGACGCGGCGCACGAGCCGACGCCGAGCGGGCGCCACTGGGCCAACCACATTCATCCGCAGGACGAGGCCGCGGTCGAGGCCGCGTATCGCGCGCTCGCGACCGGTGTCGCGTACGAGATCGAATACCGTATCGTGCGGCCCGACGGCGAGACGCGCTGGGCCGTCGAGCGCGGCTTTCCGGTGCGCGACGCGCGCGGGCGCATCTACCGGCTCGCCGGCATCGTCAACGACATTTCGGATCGCAAGGCCAACGAGATGGCGTTGCGCGACGCCGATCGCCGCAAGGACGAGTTCCTTGCGATGCTCGCGCACGAACTGCGCAATCCGCTCGCGCCGATTCGCAACGCGATCGAACTGCTCGACCCGAGCCGTGCGCCGTCGCAGCACAGCTTCGAGGCAATGCGCGCGGTGATCGGGCGCCAGGTCAAGCATCTGAGCCGGCTCGTCGACGATCTGCTGGACGTCGCGCGCATCACGCAGGGCAAGATTACGCTGCGCCACGAGATCGTCGAGCTGGCCGCCGCGCTCGAAGCCGCGATCGAAACCGTGCGGCCCGCGTTGAATCGCAAGGGCCATACGCTCACCACCGATCTGCCCGGCGAGCCGCTGTTCGTCGTCGGCGACGGCGTGCGGATCGCGCAGGTGCTCGGCAATGTCCTGTCGAACGCGGCGAAGTACACGCCGCAGCGCGGCGACATCCGCATCGAAGTCCGCGAAGCGGGCGATGACGTGCTGATCAGCGTACGCGACAACGGCGTGGGCATCGGCGCCGAAACGCTCCCCCACATCTTCGATCTGTTCGTGCAATCGGAAATCTCGATCGAACGCTCCGAAGGCGGCCTCGGCATCGGCCTGCCGCTCGCGCGTACGCTGGTCGAGTTGCACGGCGGCCGGATCGAGGCGTTCTCGGCGGGATTGGGGCGCGGCAGCAAGTTCGTCGTGCGTTTGCCGCTGACGCGGCTTGCCGACGCCGCGCAAGCGTCGACGACGGCGCCCGAAGCCGTGCCGGATCACGGCGGCGAGGCGCTGCGCGTGCTGCTCGTCGACGACAGCGTCGATGCCGCGCTCGCGTTGTCGCTGGTGCTGCAGGCGGACGGGTACGAGGTGCGCGTCGCGCATGAAGCCAACACCGCGCTCGAACTGGCCGCGCACCTCCAGCCGCAGATCGTGCTGCTCGACCTCGGCTTGCCCGGCATGGACGGCTTCGAGCTCGCGCGGGAGATGCGCCGCCGTCCGGCCACCGCGGGCGCGCTGCTGATCGCGGTGACCGGCTATGGCCAGGCCACCGACCGGCAGCGCTCGCACGAGGCCGGCTTCAATCATCATCTGGTGAAGCCGGTGTCGGTCGAGGAAATCCAGAGGGTGATCGCAAGCCGCTTTCCGGGCGCGCAACACAGCACGTCGGCGTAAAAGGCTGCCGGCGCGCGTCGCGCGTGCCCGGATGGCCGCGCCGGGCGTCGGTCTGCATCCAAACCCATCAGTAAGCCGAACTATCTCGCGCCGCGGCGAATCCGCGGACGCGTGGTTCCGTGCTCTGCAGGCTTTCCCACTTTCCATTACATTGCGGATGCGGCGCGTCCGTTCACGCCGGTTTCCCTCATTCAACAGCGGTGTCGCCATTATCGAGTCCATGCAGCCTATCGTTTCGGTCACGAATCTGTCGAAAACCTATGCCAGCGGTTTTCGGGCACTGAAGAACATCAATCTGGCAATCCACCGTGGAGAAATCTTCGCGCTGCTCGGGCCGAACGGCGCGGGCAAGACCACGCTGATCAGCATCGTCTGCGGTATCGTCAACGCGAGCGAAGGCAGCGTGACGGTGGACGGTCACGACATCGGCGCCAACTATCGTGCGGCCCGCTCGCTGATCGGCCTCGTGCCGCAGGAGCTGACCACCGACGCGTTCGAAACCGTCTGGGCCACCGTGTCGTTCAGCCGCGGCCTGTTCGGCAAGCCGAAGAACCCCGCTTACATCGAAAAAGTGCTGCGCGACCTGTCGCTCTGGGAGAAGCGCAACAACAAGATCATCACGCTGTCGGGCGGCATGAAGCGGCGCGTGCTGATCGCCAAGGCGCTGTCGCACGAGCCGCGCGTGCTGTTTCTCGACGAACCGACCGCCGGCGTCGACGTCGAGCTGCGGCGCGACATGTGGAAGCTCGTGCGCTCGCTCGCGGCGAGCGGCGTGACGATCATCCTGACCACGCATTACATCGACGAAGCCGAAGAGATGGCCGATCGCATCGGCGTGATCAATGCGGGCGAGATCATGCTGGTCGAAGAGAAGACCGAGCTGATGCGCAAGCTCGGCACCAAGCAGTTGACGCTGCAACTGGAGTACCCGCTCGACGATGTGCCGGCTGCGCTCGCCGGCTACGGGCTGGCGGTCGCGAACGGCGGCAACGAGCTGATCTATACCTATGAAGGCGAGGGCGGCCGCACCGACATCATCGCGCTGCTGAAGTCGCTCGACGATGCCGGCATCCGCTTCAAGGACCTGCACACTACGCAGAGTTCGCTCGAAGACATTTTCGTCAGCCTGCTGCGGGGGAACCCATGAACATCTACGCAATGCGCGCGATCTACAAGTTCGAAATGGCGCGCACGTGGCGCACGCTGATGCAAAGCATCATCGCGCCAGTCATTTCCACTTCGCTGTACTTCGTCGTGTTCGGCTCGGCGATCGGGTCGCGCATCAAGGAAGTGGAGGGCATCAGCTATGGCGCGTTCATCGTGCCGGGGCTGATCATGCTGTCGCTGCTGTCGCAAAGCATCGCGAACGCGTCGTTCGGAATTTACTTTCCACGTTTCACCGGCACGATCTACGAGCTGCTGTCGGCGCCCGTATCGTATCTGGAGATCGTCGTCAGCTATGTGGGCGCGGCGGCCACCAAGTCGATCCTGCTCGGACTCATCATTCTCGCGACCGCCGCGCTGTTCGTGCCGTTGCAGATCATGCATCCGTTCTGGATGGTGCTGTTTCTGGTTCTGACGGCGGTCACGTTCAGTCTGCTCGGCTTCATCATCGGCATCTGGGCAGACAGCTTCGAGAAGCTGCAACTGGTGCCGCTGTTGATCGTCACGCCGCTCACGTTCTTAGGCGGCGCCTTTTATTCGGTGGACATGCTGCCGCCGTTCTGGCATGCCGTCACGCTGTTCAATCCGATCGTCTATCTGGTCAGCGGGTTTCGCTGGAGTTTCTTCGAGTTGGGCGACGTCGGCGTCGGCCTGAGTCTCGGCATGACGCTGCTGTTTCTCGCGGTGTTCCTCGTGATCGTCGGCTGGATCTTCAGAACCGGCTATCGGTTGAAAAGTTGATAGACATGCGACACTGAATTGAGGAGAGGGCGCGACGGCGAAAAGCCGTCGCGCCCTCTTCATCGATACGCGGTGACGCCGACTACGACAGATACGCCTGCGCGACATTGATCAACTGCACGCGGTTGCGCACGTTGAACAACTGCCGCAAGCGCCGCAGATGATAGTCGACGTTATGCGGCGACAGCCCGAGGAAATACGCGATCTCCTTGTCCCGCTGCCCCTGCACGACCGCCTTCAGCACCGCATGCTGCAGCTTGCTCAGCGCGATGCGCTGCTGCTGCGCGGGCGCGATGCCGATCACGCTTTTCGCGTGCGTCCAGATGAACTCGTGAATCGAGTGCGCGAACATCAGCGTTTCCGCGACGATCGATTCGGTCATCCAGCGCGGGTTGCCGATCGCCGAGTTGAAGCACAGGATCGCGCTCAGCTCCGGCTCCGGCAGCGGCATCTGCGTGAGAATGCCGCTCTTGCGCCCGGCCGCTTCCAGCATGTCGATCAAAGCGCCGAGCCGCTCGCTGCGCAACTGCGCGCGCGGCAGATCGGCGCGCAGATCGGCGGTATTCCACAGAAACGGCATGCCGGTCGGCGACGCGTGCGCGACGCGCGGATCGAGCTCGAAATAGCGCTCGCGGAAATAGTGCGTGAGCCATGCCTGCGACTCGTAACTCGTCAATACGAACATCGTCTTGTGATGCGACGACGTGCGCGTGGCGGTATAGCTGAACGAGTCGAAGCCCAGCTGCCTGATGCGCTGGCGCACGAACTCCATGCGGTCCTGCGCGCTGCCGAACCGTCCGAGCGGACTGATCAGCGGGGCGGCGCGGCGCGCCGCGGGCGACGGCGTGCCGATCTCCTCCTCGGTAAACAGAGTCAGAAAGCCACTGCGCCCCGCGCCATTCACGGTACGGGGAGACATCTTCACTGCTTCAGCCGCGTGGGCTGATTTCGCGGCGTGCCGCGCGCCGGCCGGATAAGCCGGTTGGGCGGATGCCGCTCTCGGGTGTGCTGCCGACGCGTGCCCGGCTTCGCCTTGCGGCGAGCCGTTCAGCCATTGCGGCAGCGTATCGCATTCATGTTCCATGAAACGGTAGCTCCGGCGTTCTAAACGCGTGAAATACGACAACCTCAATGATTAGCGATTTCGTGAAATGTCGGTAGCCGGTTCCTTGCTATCATTTTTGTGATCTTGCGCTGACAGTGGACCGGCAATACGGGTACGGCGGCGCTTCTCCTTCCATACGGCACCTCCTTCGAAGGGATGTGATGGCACGAATTCCCAAGCTCACGACGACGCTCGCCTACGACCGCTATATGGCCGGCCAGCGACTCGTGTCGAGCGTGGATCGCGAGTGGCGGCATCTGGTGCTGCGCTCGTATCTCGAACCGGTGCGGCAAGACTTGCTCGAAGCGCCCGGTTTGCGCGACTTCACGCTGATGACGCTCGCGAGCGGCGCCGAGCATCTCGAACGCAACCTCGGCGGAGCTTGGGAAAGCGCCGATATGCGCGTGAACGACCTGTGGTTCGTGCCGCCCACGCCGATCTCGTGGCGCTGGCATTCGATCAGCGACGAGCCGTTGTCTACCTTGCACGTGCACATCGAGCGCGCTTTGATCGACAGCGTCGCGCAGCAGATGGGGCTCGACGCGTCGCGTGAACTGTCGCTCGGCGACGCGATGCGCTTCAACGATCCGCTGATCGCCGCGATGCTTGCCGCACTGCATCGCGCCGCCCGCGATCCCGCCGATTCGCGTCTGTATGTCGATACGCTGGTTCACGCGCTCGCCGCGCACCTGCTGCAGCACTATTCGAGCGGCAACGGCGCGCGCCGCGGCAGCGCGACGAGGCCCGAACGGCTGGTGCCGCGCCGCGTCCGCCGGGTGACCGACTACATCCGAGCGAATCTTGCCGAAGATCTGGCGATCGCCGAACTGGCCGAGCAGGCCGGCCTAAGCAGTTTTCATTTTGCCCGGGTGTTTCGCCGCGAGACCGGGGAGACGCCACACCAGTTCGTCACGCGCTTACGGCTCGAGGAAGCGGCGAGGCTGCTGCGCGCCACGGATCGAACCGTGCTGCAAATCGCGCTCGAAGTCGGCTTCGAGAATGCCGGTCACTTCTCCGTGCAATTCAAGCGTGGCTATGGCGCGACGCCGCTCGCCTACCGGCTGCGCGGTTGAGATGGACGAGCCGCAACGGCTTGTCTTTTCTCCAGTCGGAATCACGCACCTGCGCAGTGTGCGTTGCATTGCGCGGCTTGCAAACTACGAACATTCGTGGCGGCGCGCGCTGCAAACTGGCATCGCGCGTCGCGCAAGGCTTTGCGGCTCGGCCCGCCACCCGCGATCGTATCTGGTCTAACTGGACTGACCGTGACGCGGACAAGTGTACCTGTCGAAACCTTGCATCGGACGACAGAATCGAAGCGCCTTTCAATTTCATACATCGGACAACGCGCCATGACCCGACTCAAGATGACCGCCTGCGGCCACACCTTCATCGCCGAAACGCATCCCGATGCGCCGCAGACCGTGGCCGCGTTCCTGAAGCTGCTGCCGTACCGGCAGAAGCTGATCCACGTGCGCTGGAGCGGCGAGGGCTGCTGGGTGCCGCTCGGCGAATTCAGGCTCGAGAACGACGGGGTCGCGGTCGGCTTCGAGAATCACACGAGCCATCCGTCGGTCGGCGACATCCTGTTCTATCCGGGCGGCTATAGCGAGACCGAGATCATCCTCGCCTATGGCTCGTGCTGCTTCGCGAGCAAGATGGGGCAACTCGCGGGCAATCATTTTCTGACGGTCGTCGAAGGCAAGGAGAAACTGCGCGAACTCGGCACGAAGGTGCTGTGGGAGGGTGCGCAGGAGGTGGTGTTCGAGAGGCTTTGAGCGGGCCGCACTTCCTTGCTGGGCATACGCGATGCTTGGTTGAAGAGCCGCGTGCGGTCGGGTACCGGCCGCGCACGTCAGGCACGCGGCACCGTCTGGCCCGCCCGGCGAGGAGGAGCAAATGCGAGGCATAAATGACAAAGTCCGCGCTGTAGTTTTTGCCATGTCGATCTTGCTGCTGTCGGCTTGCGGCGGGGGCGGCAGCGGCAGCGGCGGGTCGAGTAACGGCGGCGGCACGGCGACCGAGCCGGCCGGCGGCGTCAAGCTGCAGGTGGTGTCGTTCGGCGACAGCCTGTCGGACGTCGGGACCTATGCGCCCCTCGCGAGTGCGGTGGGCGGCGGGCGTTTCACCACCAACCCCGGCCAGGTATGGGCCCAGAACGTCGCGCAATACTACGGGGATACGCTGAGCGCCGCGTTCACGATCGATCTCACGCACAGGCTGAGTGCGCAGAGCGGCCTCGGTTATGCGGAAGGCGGCTCGACCGTGGCGACACCGGCGAACCAGTACGACTACCTGAGCGACGTCATCGGCAACATCGAAATGCCTGTCAATCAGCAACTGTCGAGCTATCTGGGCGCTCACGGCAGCTTCAACGCCAATCAGCTCGTGCTCGTGTGGGTGGGCTCGAACGATGTGCTGCGCGCCGGCAACCTGCCCGCCGCTGCGCCGGTCGTGCAGGCGGCGGCCACCACGCTCGCCCAGCTCGTCGGGCAGATCCTGCAGAACGGCGGCGTGCATGTGGTGGTGATCAATGTGCCGAATATCGGGCTGTCGCCGAAGGGGCTCGCTTCGGCCGATGGTGGCGCGAACCTCACGCAGTTGTCGCAGCTATTCAACGCTACGTTGAATAGCGCGCTGCAAACCGATGGGCTGCAATCGAAGGTGATCCAGATCGATTCGTACACGTGGACGAATCAGGTGATCGGAAGCTTTCAGGCGAACGGCTTTACCGTGTCGAATACGGGGCAGGCCTGCGACCCGAAGAAAACGCCCGATGACACCTCGCTGCTATGCTCGCCGGCGACCTATGTGAGCGCCAATGCGGATAAGACTTACATGTTCGCCGATGATCTGCATCCGACCACGCATATGCACGCATTGTTTGCGCAGTTCGTCGAGCAGCAGATCGCGCATAGCGGGTTGGGGCGGTGAGAGGTGCACCGCGGCGTGGCCTCTTTTCGGCACCCCGTCCTTCAACCAGGCCGGGGTGCGCACGACATCACATCCTTACTTGAACAACTTCGTCGCCTGCGTCAGCGTATTGATGACTCCCCACACAAGCGGAATCATCACATACAGCCAGAACACCGCGAGCATCACCTTGTTGGTCGGATGTACGGTTTGAACGGTCGACATACGGATCTCCTCACGCGCCCTTGGCGACTTGAGCATCGGTCATGTGGTGCTTCTCATCCACACGCTTGACCAGCAGGTTGCAGATAAAGCCGATCACGAGCAGCACGGCCATGATGTGTACGGTCATCGTGTACGCGTCCGCTTTCGCTACGCCGTTCGCGACTTCATACGCGCGGATGTAGTTGACGAGCACCGGACCCGCGACGCCGGCCGCGGCCCACGCGGTCAACAGACGTCCATGAATGCCGCCGACGAACGTCGTGCCGAACATGTCGGCGAGATAGGCCGGCACCGTCGCGAAGCCGCCGCCGTACATCGACAGGATGATGCAGTACGTCAGCACGAACAGCGCGATCTGTCCGTTCGCGGCGAAGCTCGGCACGAGGTAGTAGAGCACCGCGCCGAGCGCGAAGAAGATGTAGTAGGTGTTCTTGCGGCCGATCCAGTCCGACGCCGACGCCCACACGAAACGCCCACCCATGTTGAACAGCGACAGGAGCCCGACGAAGCCGGCCGCCGCGGCAGCCGTCACCGTGTTCTTGAAGCTCTCCTGGATCATCACCGAGGCCTGGCCGAGAATGCCGATGCCAGCCGTCACGTTCAGGAACAGCACGAGCCAGATCAGATAGAACTGCGGTGTCTTCAGCGCCTGGTCGATATGCACGTGATTGCTCGTGATCAGCCGGTGCTGCGTCGCTGCGGGCGGCGTCCAGCCGGCCGGCTTCCAGTCCGCCGGCGGCACGCGGATCGCGAGCGCGCCGATCGTCATCGAGATGAAATAGACGATGCCGAGCACGATGAAGGTCTCCGCGACGCCGATGCTCGTCGCGCTTTGAAAGTGCTTCATCAGCGCGACCGACAACGGCGCCGCGATCATCGCGCCGCCGCCGAAGCCCATGATCGCCATGCCGGTCGCCATGCCGCGGCGGTCCGGAAACCAGCGGATCAGCGTCGACACCGGCGACACATAACCGAGCCCTAGGCCGATCCCGCCGATCACGCCGTAGCCGAGATACAGCAGCGCGATCTGATGCAGGTACACGCCGAGCGCGGACACGAGGAAGCCGCCGCCGAAACAGCAAGCGGCCGTGAACATCGTGCGGCGCGGACCGACGTGTTCGAGCCATTTGCCGGCGAACGCCGCCGACAAACCGAGGAACACGATCGCAAGCGAAAAGATCCAGCCGAGCGCGGTCAGCGACCAGTCATCGGGCGCGGACTGCGTGATGCCGATCACCTTGGTCAGCGGTCCGTTGAAGACCGAGAACGCGTAGGCCTGGCCGATGCACAGATGCACGGCAAGAGCGGCGGGAGGCACCATCCAGCGCGAGAAACCGGGCTGCGCGATGGTGGCCTGTTTCGAAAAGAATGGGGCTGAACCTTGTTGGCTGCCCGGCTCGCTGATGCTACTCATAAGTGGGTCTCCTTACAGTTGTTCTGTTTATCGGCGTTTCGTGCAATTACCTGAGGCGGCGGAGTGTAACTTGCGCGGGCGGTCCCGTCCTCGCTATATGTACTTTTATTTCATATGACCGGTCCAGCACACCCGAAAATCGTGCCTGGATCGACAATAGGACGTGGACGATGGCTTCGCAATATGAAGCGCGCGGACATAAGGTGTGATCCTGGTCAAATGCGACGACTCTTCACGCGATTCTGCAAATCGTGGGACGCGCCGAACGGGTCGCCCCGAACTTTCGACTAGAGGCACTATGCAAAGTGCGCGATAAGCGAGCCGCGCAGGTCGCCCGGCACGAAAAAGAAACGGGCCGGCGCGGCTTCTTTGCCACGTCGGCCCGTCGTGTATCGGCGGCGAGTTTCGCCGGTATCGATCGACCCTGCGGCCGGTCTTCATGCGCGCTGCAACGAGTACCGAAATCAGACAGCCGATCGCCAGATATGCGACCACTGGATGCCACGAGCCGCCCGCGGAGCTGACCAGCGCGACCGCGATGAACGGCGTGAAGTCGCCGCCGACCACGCTCGCCACCTGATAGCCGACACCCGCGCCGCTATAGCGGTACTTGGTGCCGAACAGCTCGGTGAACATCGGCTGCTGCACGCTGACGACCATATCGTGCGCGATATTGGCAAGCGTCACCGCGAACACGACGATCCATACGGTCGAACGCGCTTCGAGCGCGAGGAAGAACGGCACCGCGCTGAACACGCCGACCAGCGCGCCGATCATATAGATGCGACGGCGGCCGAAGCGATCCGCGAGCCACGCGAAGCACGGAATCGTCACACAGCTGAGCGCGCCGACGACGAAGCCGATCGTCAGGAACAATTCGCGCGGCATGTGCAGGTTCGAGGTCGAGTAGCTGAGCGCGAACGCGGTGACGATGTACATCGTGAGCAGCTCGGCGAGCCGCAGCGCGATGATCAGCAGAAAGGCCTTCGGATGGCGCAGCAGCGCTTCGACGATCGGCAGGCGCACGCGGCGCTCGCCATGCTGGCCGACTTTCTCGACGAACTCCTGCGACTCCTCCATGCTCGAGCGGATCCACAACGCGATCAGCGCCAGCACGACGCTGAACAGGAACGGCAGACGCCAGCCCCAGCTGAGGAACGCGGCGTTGTCCATCGAGCGGCTGATCAGCGCGACGAGACCCGTCGACAGCACGGGCCCGACGCCGTAGCCGACCTGCACGCCGCTGCTGTAGAAGGCCTTCTTTTTCTCGGGGCAAGCGACGATGAGCCCATCGCGGGCAATGATTGGGCGAGCCACGGAGCCCTATGGCGTGCTAACGTGAGGCATCTTAAAAACAACAGGTGTTGATATACTACATACCGAATATTGAAAAATGCGGCGTTGCAGCATATGATTGAGGAATCATCTTTCTCAATCTTCGGAGTTGCACGTGGAATTCGTACCTCTCACGCTGTTCGCCGTCGCTGTCGTAGGGTTGGGCTGTGCCGCCACCGTTTTGCTGAGCGACTGGATTCCCGACTCGATCGGAGCGCGTGCATCGCAGCATGGCCGCTTCGTGGGGCTCGGCGAGCAGCGCGGCAAAGCGGCGGCGCCGAATCGCGCGCGTGTTCAAGCAGAGGCGATGAATGTCGTCAGAACTTCCAACTGAAACAGTGGCCACCCCGTTGACCCTGTCGTTGCAGCCCATCGGCGCGAGCGCGAGCTTGCGCGATCAGGCGTATGCGATGCTGCGTCAGGCGATCGCCGACGCGGATATCTACCAGAATCGCGAAGAAATCCGTCTCGACGAGCGCGTGCTCAGCGAATCGCTCGGCGTGAGCCGCACGCCGGTGCGCGAGGCGATGACACTGCTCGAGCAGGAGGGCTTTCTGCGCATGGTGCCGCGGCGCGGCATCTACATCGTGCGCAAGAGCAAGCGCGAAATCGTCGAGATGATCCAGATGTGGGCCGCGCTCGAAAGCATGGCCGCGCGCCTTGCCACGCTGCATGCGACCGACGAGGAAATCGGCCGCCTGCGTCATATGTTCGACAATTTCCGCGACACGACGCCGGCCGAGCATATCGCCGAATATTCGGACGCGAACATCGCGTTTCACCAGGCGATCGTCGAGTTGTCGAAGTCGCAGATCATTCTCGACACCATCAAAAACATCTTCATCCACGTGCGCGCGATCCGGCGCATGACCATCTCGCAGAGCGACCGGGCCGCGCGCTCGATCGTCGATCATCTGCGCATCATCGAGGCGCTGGAGAAGCGTGATACCGAACTGGCCGAGCGGCTCACGCGTCAGCATTCGCTCGATCTCGCGGCGTTCGTCGAAGCCAATTGCGATTTTCTCGATTGATGGCGGCGTAAACGCCTGATTGCCTGGTGATGTCGAAAGCCCGCGGTGTGCAAGCACCACGGGCTTTTTGCGTTCGCGCGCTTCGAGCGACAACCCCGCTGCGGGATAAACCGTGCTTGACGGTCTTAAAAATATGGTATGTGATATATCAACAACGACAGCCGCCATTCGCGACTCAGTGTTTTCCCTTGAAACAACCGCCGCAAAGCCTTGCAGATTCAGCGCAAAGCTACGGCTGGCAAGCTTGAGCAGCACGAACCTCGCGCCGTTTCTGTCTCGAAATTTGGCTTGAACCAATGTGATATATCACATACGGTATCTTCGAAGCCGTGAGACGTCGGTGCAGCCGGACGTATATCGAAGCGGACGCGTCCGTCGATAACCGTTGCACATCCGATAGATGAGGAGATGACCATGTCTGCAGTTGTTTCATCCCTGAGTCCGGCCACGGCCACCACGACCGCCGACGACACGCTCAAGCAGAAGACCCGCGACGCGGGCATCGTGTCGGGCGGCCATCTGGTTGCGAAGGCGCTGAAAAACGAGGGGATCGACACGATCTTCACGCTGTGCGGCGGCCACATCATCGATATCTACGACGGCTGCGTCGACGAAGGCATCCGCATCATCGACGTGCGCCATGAGCAGGTCGCCGCGCACGCGGCCGATGGCTACGCGCGCCAGACCGGCAAGCTCGGCTGCGTGGTGACCACCGCCGGCCCCGGCTGCACGAACGCGGTGACCGGCATCGCCACCGCGTTCCGCTCGGAAAGCCCGATCCTGCACATCGGCGGGCAGGGCGCGCTGACCCAGCACAAGATGGGCTCGCTGCAGGACCTGCCGCACGTCGACATCATGGCGCCGATCACGAAGTTCGCCGCGAGCGTATCGAGCACCGAGCGCGTCGCCGACATGATCTCGATGGCCGCTCGCGAATGCTTCAACGGCGCGCCCGGTCCCGCCTACCTGGAAATTCCGCGCGACGTGCTCGACCGCGAAGTCGACGCGACGCGCGCGATCGTGCCGCGGCCGGGCCGCTATCGCGCGTCGACGAAGTCGATCGGCGATCCGCGCGACATCGAAAAACTCGCGGATATCCTCGTCAACGCCGAACGCCCCGCGATCCTGTACGGTCAGCAGGTGTGGACCGCGCGCGGTCACGAGGAAGCGATCTCGCTGCTGCGCGGCATCGAGATTCCCGGCTACTTCAACGGCGCGAGCCGCGGACTGCTGCCGCCCGGCGATCCGCATCACTTCGATCGCACGCGTTCGCAGGCGTTTGCGAATGCCGACGTGCTGATCGTGGTCGGCACGCCGTTCGATTTCCGCATGGGCTACGGCCGACGCATCAGCAAGGAATTGACGCTGGTGCAGATCGATATGGACTACCGAACCGTCGGCAAGAATCGCGATATCGATCTGGGCCTCGTCGGCGATCCGGGCGCGATTCTCGCTGCCGTGCTGCAAGCCGCGAGCGGTCGTATCAAGGACGACAGGCGTCAGGCGCGCCGCAAATGGATGGCGCAGTTGCGCGACGCCGAAGCGACCGCGACCGAAAAACTGCTGCCGCTGTTCCGCTCGAATAGCACGCCGATTCATCCGTACCGCGTCGCGTACGAACTCAACGAATTCCTGTCCGACGACACCGTGTATATCGGCGACGGCGGCGACGTGGTGACGATCTCCGCGCAAGCGGTGCGGCCGCGCCGACCGGGGCAGTGGATGGACCCCGGCGCGCTCGGCTCGCTCGGCGTCGGCACCGGCTTCGCGCTCGCGGCGAAGCTCGCGCATCCGCCCAAGGAAGTGCTCTGCTATTACGGCGACGGCTCGTTCGGCATGACCGCGTTCGACATGGAAACCGCGAATCGCTTCGGCGCGCCGTATCTCGCGGTGGTGGGCAACAACTCGGCGATGAACCAGATCCGCTACGGCCAGCTTGCCAAATATGGCGAGGAACGCGGCAACGTCGGCAATCTGCTCGGCGACGTGCCGTTCAGCAAATTCGCCGAAATGCTCGGCGGCTATGGCGAGGAAGTGCGCGATCCCGCGCAGATCGCGAGCGCGCTACAGCGTGCGCGCGAAGCGATTCATCGCACCGGCCGCTCGGCGGTGGTCAACATCTGGGTCGACCCGCGTGAATACGCACCGGGCACGAAGAACCAGACCATGTACAAATAACCTTCATCGTTCAGGAGATACGACATGGCCAAGGCACTCGACGGTGTGCGCGTCCTCGATTTCACGCATGTGCAATCGGGACCGACCTGCACGCAATTGCTCGCATGGTTCGGCGCGGACGTGATCAAGGTGGAACGGGCAGGCGCGGGCGACATCACGCGCGAGCAACTGCGTGATATTCCCGACGTGGATAGCCTGTACTTCACGATGCTCAATCACAACAAGCGCTCGGTCACGATCGACACCAAGCATCCGGAAGGCAAGCAGGTGCTCGAAGCGCTGATCCAGAAATGCGACGTACTGGTCGAAAACTTCGCACCGGGCGCACTCGACAGGATGGGCTTCACGTGGGAGCGGATTCAGGAATTGAATCCGCGCATGATCGTCGCATCGGTGAAGGGCTTCGGTCCCGGTCCTTACGAGGACTGCAAAGTCTATGAGAACGTCGCGCAATGCGCGGGCGGCGCGGCGTCGACCACCGGCTTCGACGACGGCCCGCCGGTCGTGACCGGCGCGCAGATCGGCGATAGCGGCACGGGGCTTCATCTCGCGCTCGGCATCGTCACCGCGCTCTATCAACGCACGCATACCGGACGCGGCCAGCGCGTGCTCGCCGCGATGCAGGACGGCGTGCTCAATCTGTGCCGCGTCAAACTGCGCGATCAGCAGCGGCTCGACCGCACCGGCGTGATGAAAGAGTATCCGCAATATCCGAACGGCACGTTCGGCGACGCGGTGCCGCGCGCGGGCAATGCGTCGGGCGGCGGGCAGCCGGGCTGGATTCTGAAGTGCAAGGGGTGGGAGACGGACCCCAACGCGTATATCTACTTCATCACGCAGGCGCCCGTGTGGGCGAAGATCTGCAACGTGATCGGCAAGGAAGAGTGGGCCACGGACCCCGACTACGCGACAGCGCCCGCGCGCCTGCCGCGACTGAAGGAGATCTTCGCCGAAATCGAACGCTGGACGATGACGAAGACCAAGTTCGAGGCGATGCAGATCCTGAACAAATACGACATTCCGTGCGGGCCGATCCTGTCGATGAAGGAAATTGCCGAGGAGCCGTCGCTGCGCAAAACCGGCACGATCGTCGAAGTCGATCATCCGCAGCGCGGCAAGTATCTGACCGTCGGCAATCCGATCAAGCTGTCCGACAGCCCGACCGACGTCAAACGCTCGCCGCTGCTTGGCGAACATACCGATGAAGTGATGGCCGAGCTCGGTTATTCGGCCGAGCAGATCATGGCGCTGCGCACGGCTGGCGCGATCTAGGAGCGAGGCATGCAGACGTGGATGCGGTTCATGTCGGGCGACGGCGGCATCGTGTTCGGTCGCGTCGAAGGTTCCTACCTGCACGAGTACGAAAGTCTCGCGCAGCCGGTGCCGACCGGCGCGGTTCTGTCGCTGCGCGCACTGACGCCGCTGGCGCCGTGCGCGCCGGGCAAGATCGTCGCACTGTGGAATAACTATCACGCGCTCGCGGCGAAGCTCGACAAACCCGTGCCTACCCATCCGCTGTTTCTGATGAAGCCGGCGGCGTCGGTAATCGGCACGGGCGAGCCGATCCGCCGGCCACGGCATTACGCGGGCAAGATCGTCTACGAGGGCGAGCTCGGTATCGTGATCGGCCAGCGTTGCCGCGATCTGGATGTGCAGCAGGCGGAGGCGGCGATTTTCGGCTTCACGCTCGTCAACGACGTCACCGCCGCCGATCTGCTCAACGAGAATCCGCATTTTCCGCAGTGGTGCCGCGCGAAAAGCTTCGATACGTTCTGTTGTCTGGGTCCGGCCATCGTCTCCGGTTTCGACTGGCGGGCCGCACGCCTGCTGACGACGCTCGACGGCGTCGAGCGTCAGAACTATCCGCTCGCCGATATGGTCTTCTCGCCGGCCGAGCAGGTGAGTCTGATTTCACAGGATCTGACGCTCGAACCCGGCGACGTGATCGCGTGCGGCACTTCGGTGGGCGTGGGTTCGATCAAGGACGGTGCAACGGTGTCGATCACGATCGATGGGATCGGCACGCTGAGCAATACCTTGAGCGCGGCGCCGCGCGACGAGCCACGGCGATTGGGCGATACCGCGAACGCCGGTTGACGAGGGCAGGGACCTCGGGCTCTTGCCTATTCATCGCATCACGGAGGATCACGCATGCCACAAGCCTGTGGGAGTGCCGTGTTGATGGACCTGTTGCTGCTGCTTGCGGTGGCCGTCGCGATGGCGTTGGTCGCCGTGCTGACGGTGGCAGTGACCGCGCTCACGCGACGACAGTTCGGCGGGCGTTCGGCGCATCGGCACACATGCGTGCGCGAACGAGATCCGACACACAGGGCCCGGATGCTTGCATTGCTCGGCAGCGGCATTGGTTTGGCGGTCGCGTCGATAGGCTTGATGGGTTACCTGCTGGCCGCGGCGCGCGAGAACACCGAACGCATCGAACTATTTTCAGCCGTATTGATCGGCGCGCTGATCTTCGCGACCTGTGCGATCGCGTTCTGCAAACTGCGCGGCGTATTGCAACTCGAGGCGGCCGCGCTGCCGGGCCATCGCGTCGTCAATCTGTTTGCGCTGCTGTTATGCGGCTGGCTCGGTTACAGCTTCGTCACCGAACAGGCACAGCCATTCGGACTCGCGGCATTGCTCGCGACGGGCGCGCTGGCAATGGCGATGGGCGTGCATCTGATGCTGAGCCGCGAGTACTCGGCCGACCCCGCTCACGCCGTGCATCACGACGGTTGCGCACCGCGCATGCGTGCGGTCGCCGCGCGCAGCGAGGGCCTGGCGATCGGCAAGCCGGGCCTGCTCGCGAACCTCGAGTGGCATGGTGGAGAAGAGCAGACGTGGGCGCTTCGCGATGTCGCGCCGGCGATGATGCGCTTGAGCGCCTGGGCAGATCGTCGGAATGCGCGTGACGGTAGACGAAGCAATGGGCGCCAGCGCGACGGTTCACGCAAATGTACGCACAAGCGGCCGGTTCATTTCACTACGCGCCGCTAATCGACGATGCATACGCCCCTGACAAACCTGGTTGCCAATAGCGAAGACGGCGGGATGATGATCCCGCCGCCCGAGTCTTGTTCAATGCTTCTAGTCACCAACTGCCGCGGCGAATTCGCTGTAGTACTGCGTCTTCCTGTGCAGAATGAGTTGCGCGAGAAAGTCGGCATCGTACGCGCGATGCAGATGGCCGTGATAGCGCTCGATATAAGCGGTGATTCGCGCCAACTCGCCATTGAACTCTTTCAGCATGTCGAGTGTCGCGCGGTCCCAGCGAAACCGCAGCCCGAGATCGCTGAACGCGGCATTGTAGGCGCTCAGATGCGCATCGTCGGGATGGTCCTGGTGATCCGCCGCCGCTGTGCGAGCGTTGCGCGTACTAATACGGGATTCAACCGGAGTGTGGTTCATGATCGGCCTCCTCGGCTCGCAAGTGAGAGAACTCGCTTGCAGCATAGAAGTGGCGATCGATTTGCAATAGTTAAAGTTTTATTGGCTTACCATAGCTTAAGGCTTATGCACGCTCAGTTCCTTCACGCGCGTGATCTTTTCGATCAGATTGGCGCCCTCCTCCATCAGGAAGCGTTTGAAGGCGACGGCGACCGGCGGCAGACGTTTGTTCTTCCGATGCACGACGTACCAATTGAGCATGACCGGAAAGCTCTCGACGTCGAGCACGACCAGATGACCCAATTGCAATTCGAGGCTGATCGTATGGGCGGACAGAAACGCGATGCCCATTCCGGCAATGACCGCCTGCTTGATCGTCTCGGTGCTCTTGATCTCCATCGCGATCTTCAGATTGGACAGTCGGCCGGCAAAACCCTCTTCCATCGAATTCCATGTATCGGAGCCGCGTTCGCGCACGATGAACGCTTCGTTCGCGAGTTGACTGAAGCGGATATTGCGCTTGTGCGCAAGCGGATGAGTGGGCGCCGCGACGATCACATACGGATGCGGCGCGAACGGTTCATTGGTCGCTTCGGTTTCGTGCGGCGGACGCACCATCACCGCGAGGTCGGTCTGATTGGTCGCCAGTTGATGCAGCAGTTCTTCGCGGTTGTGCACCGCGAGATTCAGATCGACGCCCGAATAGCGACGCGTGAATTCGGCGAGAAGGCGCGGAAAGAAATAGTCGCCGGCGCTGATCACGGCGACATTCAGCTTGCCGCCGGAGACGCCCTTCAACTGGCTCATCGCTTCGTCGACTTCATGGAACTGCTGCATGATCGCGCGGCTGTAGTGGAGCATTTCGGTGCCGGCCGGCGTCAAATAGATCTTTTTGCCGAGTTGCTCGAACAGAGGCAGCCCCGCATGTTCTTCGAGTTGCCGAACCTGGGTGGAAACGGCAGGCTGGGTCAGATGCAATTCTTCCGCGGCGCGCGAAAAGCTCAGGTGGCGCGCGACCGTTTCAAAGACCTTCAGTTGCCGCAGCGTTGCATTGCGCATCGTCATGGTCGATGTATAAGGAAACGTGAATCGACATAATAACAAACTTTAATTATGAGTAATTCAGCAATGACCCTAGCATGAAACCTATAACAAGCCGAATAGCCACTGTTATACGCGGGTTAACGCATAGATATGTGGTGCGGCGGACTCAATAGCGGGGAATAAGCTGCAATGCTTACCGGCTGAAGCGTGGTTATGGTCGGAATAAAGCAAGAACTATCATCGAAAAGCGGGTTCGGGGATTTGCGGAAAAGCATAAAAGCATCGACTTCGAGATTTCCCGAATAGAGAAGTTCTCGGGCCATAACGATAAGGCGGGACACATCCAGCGCGGCGCGTAAGCCGGCTGCACTAAATAAATAGTGGAGACAAGGCTCATGGACAATATCACCCAGCAATCGACGACCGGTATTTCATGGCGTAACCGATGGTCGCAATTGGTCATCGGCATGATATGCATGGCGCTGGTGGCGAATCTGCAATATGCGTGGACGTTATTCGTGGCTCCGATGCATGCGCGGCATAACTGGAGCGAGGCGTCGATCCAGCTCGCGTTCTCGATCTTCATTCTGACCGAGACGTGGCTCGTGCCGTTCGAGGGCTGGCTCGTCGATCGATTCGGGCCGCGCCCGGTGGTGGCAGGCGGCGCGCTATGCGCGGGTTTGTCCTGGATTCTCAATTCGTATGCAACGACGCTCGGCATGTTGTATTTCGCCGCGGTGATTGGCGGCATAGGCGCGGGAGGCGTGTACGGAACATGTGTCGGCAATGCGCTCAAATGGTTTCCCGACCGGCGCGGTCTCGCCGCTGGTTTGACGGCCGCGGGCTTTGGCGCGGGTGCGGCGCTGACGGTGATTCCGATCGCAAACATGATTACGCGCCGCGGCTATGAAGAGACGTTCCTGTTCTTCGGCATCGTGCAAGGCGTCAGCATTCTGCTGCTCGCGATGCTTCTGACGCGGCCGATCTTGCGTCAGGCAGGGGTACGCAAGACTCGCTTCGCGGTGTCGAAAGTCGATTTCACGTCGCGCCAGATGATCAAAACGCCAGTGTTCTGGGTGATCTACGCGTCCTTCGTCGCGGTCGCGGCGGGTGGTTTGATGGCGACCGCACAGATCGGCCCGATCGCGAAAGACTGGGGCATCGCGCGCATCCCGATGTCGGTCTTCGGCGCGACGTTGCCGCTGCTGACTCTCACGCTGTCGATCGACAATATCTTCAACGGCTTGACGCGTCCGCTGTGCGGCTTCATTTCCGACAAGATCGGCCGTGAAAACACGATGTTCGTGATCTTCATCGGCGAGGGGCTCGCGTTGCTCGGCATGATGCAGTTCGGCAGCAATCCGTATGCGTTCATGGTCTTTGCCGCGCTGATCTTCCTGTTCTGGGGCGAGATCTTCTCGATCTTCCCGGCGACGTGCGCGGATACGTTCGGCAGCAAGTATGCGGCCGCCAATGCAGGCACGTTGTACACCGCGAAGGGTACGGCCTCGTTGCTGGTGCCGATCGCGTCGGTACTCGCGGCGACGGGCGGCTGGAACCTCGTCTTCATCGTTTCGGCCGTCATCACGATCGCAGCGGGCATTTCCGCGAAGTTCATCCTCGAGCCGATGCGCACGCGCTGGATCGAATCGCACGATGAACCTCAGGGCGCGCTGGCCGTCGCGGGTCATGGCAATGGCAATGCGTCGAGAATGAGTCACTGGCCGGAACAGTCCGGCGAATAACGTGAGCGTCGCGCGCCCGGAACCGACGCCATGAATGTTTCGTTGCAGCAGCTCAAGGTATTCGTCGCGGTCGCGCGCGAGCGCAGTTTCACGCGCGCGGCGCGCGAGTTCGATCTGACGCAGTCGGCCATCAGCCGTTGTGTGCGTGAACTGGAAGACGCGGTTGAATTGAAGCTATTCGATCGCACGACACGCCAGGTCGAGCTGACGAATGCGGGTGCGAGTCTCGAGAGAAGAATCGGCCGGCTGCTCGACGAAATCGAATTGACGCTGTTCGAAGAGCGCGCTGCTTACGACGGACACACGGGCGTCGTGTTATTCGCGAGTAATCCGGTGTTGTCGTCGGGCTGGGTGCCGCGTGCTTTGGCGCAGTGCGCGTCGGTTTATCCCGAACTGGTCGTGTCGGTCAAGGATCTGCCTCAATGCAGCGTAGTGGCCAGTGTCGAGCAGGGTGAAGTGGATTTCGGCGCGGTCTGCGTGACCGCACCCGTCGATAGTCCTCTCTTACATGCTCAGGTACTTTTCACTACGCCACTGCATGCGGTGCTTCCATCCGTACATCCGCTAGCCCAGAACGACAGCATCGAATGGCACGCGTTGCGCGATTGTCCGCTGATCACGCTGAATGCCGATACCGGCGTGCGTGCCGCGCTCGAACCCGTACTCGCCGCGAACGAATTGAAGCGCCGGCCGATGCAGGAACTCGGACACGTCGCGGCGGTAGCGCGCATGGTCGAATTGGGACTGGGTGTCGGCGTATTGCCTGTGGATGCGCATTGGCCTTCGCCGGGTGCTTCGTTGGTGACTCGTCCGCTGGTTCCCGAAACGACATTGACGACGGTACTCGTGCACCGCAGAAACCGCTCGCTTCGTCCCAATGCGGCCGCTGCGTGGGCGCAGTTCGTCGCACCGACGACGAGTCATGCGGAGGAAGTGCCTGCCGCGGCATTCGATCGATGCGCCGCCAGTCAGCCACATAACGTCCTACTCAAGGAGCTTCATGATGGATATCCAGTCCGACCTCAGGCAACATGATCTGTTGATCGACGGCAAGCGCATGCCGCCAGGCACCGGCGAATATTCCGTCGATATCAACCCCGCGACCGAAGACCCGATCGCGCTGGTCGCGCAAGGCAGCGCCGCCGACGTCGATGCCGCGGTGCGCGCGGCGCGCAGCGCTTTGAAGGTATGGAACTCGATTCGCGCCGCCGAACGCGGTCGTATCCTGCAACGGCTCGCGGGCCTGATGCGCGAGAACATGGAAGAACTCAGCGCGCTCGAAAGTCTCGACTGCGGCAAGCCGATTGCCGCGGTGATGCGTCAGGACGTGCCCGCCGCGATCGATACCGTCGAATACTACGCAGGCTGGTGCGACAAGATCAACGGCCAGGTGGTGCCGACGCGTCCCGATGCATTGACCTATACGCTGCGCGAACCGGTCGGCGTGGTCGCTGCAATCGTGCCATGGAATTTTCCGCTGATGATCGGCATGTGGAAGATCGCGCCCGCGCTCGCATGCGGTTGCACGCTGATCGTCAAGCCTGCCGAGATCACGCCGCTCACCGCGTTGCGCATCGGCGAGCTGGCGCTCGAAGCGGGCGTGCCGCCGGGCGTGCTCAATATCGTCACCGGCAAGGGCAGTGTGGTGGGCGACGCGCTGGTGTCGCATCCCGGTATCGACAAGGTCACGTTCACCGGTTCGCCTTCGGTCGGACGAGGCATCCTGCAGGGCGCGGCGGGCAACTTCAAACGCGTGACGCTGGAGCTCGGCGGCAAGTCGGCCAACCTGATCTTTGCCGATGCGAATCTCGACAATGCGGTGCGCGCCGCGGCGTCGGGCGTGTTCTTCAATACGGGGCAAGTGTGCTCCGCTGGGTCGCGGATACTCGCGCATCGTGACGTGTATGACGAAGTGGTCGAGCGTCTGGCTACTCGCGCGAAGTCGATCAAGGTCGGTGATCCGTCGCTGCGCGAAACGTCGATGGGACCGCTGATTTCAGCCGCGCAGATGAAAACCGTATTGAGCTATGTCGACACAGGTCGCTCGGAAGGCGCGTCGCTCGTGACGGGTGGTGCGCGCGTCGGCAATCGCGGCTTTTTCGTCGAGCCCACCGTGTTCGCGAATGTCGAGCACGAGATGCGCATTTCGCAGGAAGAAATCTTCGGGCCCGTGGCAAGCGTGATTCGGTTCGACGACGAAGCGGACGCGGTCCGCATCGCCAATGGCACATCGTATAGTCTCGCGGCCGGCGTATGGAGCGCTGACCTGAGCCGCGTGCATCGCGTGGCGCGCGACCTGAAGGCGGGCACGGTGTGGATCAATACTTACGGCTATACGGATGTGCGTTTGCCGTGGGGCGGTGCTGGCGATTCGGGCTTCGGTCGCGAGCACGGCGATGTCGCGATCGAGAATTTCACTGAACCGAAAGCGGTGTGGGTGGCGATCGATCAATAGTGGCGAATGTGAAAAAGGATCGGATGCATGGCATCCGATCCTTTCGGTCGTGGTGCAAGGCGAAAAGGAGTATCTGGTCAATTACCCTGTAAAGCCATCTTCTCGCGCAATTTGATCAGTGCGAGTACGACGTCGATGGTGGGTGTCGGTTCGGCAACGAGTCGGCCCATTTCCTGCACGACGGTCAGCAAAGGATCGATTTCCATCGGCCTGCGGTTCTCGAGATCGACGAGCGTCGACGTCTTGTGCGCACCGACCGCGCCCGCGCCATCGATACGCCTTTCCACGTCCACACGAAAGTGCACGCCGAACTGTTCCGCGATTCGCTTCGCTTCGAGCATCATCGTGCGTGAAACCGCCCGCGTGCCCGGATCGCTCGTGAGGACATCGAGCGTTGCATGCGTCAATGCGCTAATCGGGTTGAAGCACAGATTGCCCCACAGCTTGAGCCAGATCTCGTCGCGAATGTTGTCGCGAATCGGCGCTTCGAAGCCGGCCGCCTGCATTATCTCGTGCAATTGCTGAATGCGCGGGGTGCGTTCGCCACTCGGTTCGCCGATCGGAAACTTCTTGCCGTACACGTGTTTGATTACCCCCGGTTCGACGATTTCCGCCGCCGGATAGAGTACGCAGCCAATCGCGCGCTCGGGGCCGAGCTTGGTCCACTGCGAACCGTCGGGGTCGACGCTTGCAAGCCGAGTACCGGCAAAGCGTCCGCCATGCTGATAGAAGTACCAATAGGGAATGCCGTTGACGCCGGTAACGATCGCCGTGTGCTTGCCGAGCAGTGGCTGCATCGAATCGACCACGCCGGGCAGCGAATGCGCCTTCAGCGTGACGATGACGACGTCCTGAACGCCGAGTTCGCTTGGGTCTGAAGTACAGCGCACCGGCGCGCTGAATGTTTCGCCATCCATGATGAGGCGCGCGCCGTGCTCACGCATGGCCGCCAGATGCGGGCCGCGCGCAATGAAGCTGACGTCCGCGCCGGCGCGCGCCACTTGCACGCCCATTAAACCGCCAATCGCTCCCGCTCCGAAGATGCAGATCTTCATGATGTCGCTCCGTGACGATGAAAAAGCCGTTCGCCCAATGCCGCATTGCATCACTTCGCGGCCGGTCACGGTTCGAGCATAAGGTGGAGCAACGAAAGCTGATAGTTAAAGTTTCTCCGCCGATGTATTAGCTATTCGTTATGAAAAGGCCTCACCTCAGGCACGCCGAACCAGCAGAAAACTCACGCCTATCGCCGCGAGAAAGCCGCCGCAGCAGCGATTGAACCAGCGGCGGATCTTCGCGCGCATCAGCCACTTGCCGAGATACATACCGGCCCACGAATACAGGGCGATCGCGACCCATTCGAGTACCAGGAAGCTCGCGCCGAGCGCGGCGAATTGCGGCAGTATCGGTTGCGCGACGTCGACGAATTGCGGCAGAAACGCGGTAAAAACCAGAATTGCCTTCGGATTGCCGGCCGCGACGAAGAACTCGTGCCGCGCAATGCGCGTGAGCGCGGCTTCCTGGGGTTGCGATGTATCGATGGCGGGCGCGTCGCTGCGCCACAGCTGGACCGCGAGCCAGATCAGATAAGCGGCGCCCGCGAGTTTGATCGTCAGAAAGATCCACTCGGACGCATGCAGCACGACGGCGAGACCGGTCGCGGCGAGCGCCAGCATCATCGCGAAGGCGAGCAGCCGGCCGCTGCCGCCGACGAATGCCTTGATGAAGCCATGCCGTGCGGCGACGTTGATCGAAAGCAGATTATTGGGCCCGGGTGCGAGGTTGATGGCAAAGCAGGCGGGCAAGAAGAATAGCCAGGCGGTAAGGGACATGACGGCTGCATTCCGAACGGGAGATCACGATGCATCGCGCGGAGGATCGCGCGCGATGCGTTACCGGGATTGTAGCGAAACCGCGCCGCGCTTCCGCCGGCCGCGTGTTCAGTTCACCGCCTTGATAAAGCCAGGGTCGCCGATCAATGTATCGACGCTGAGCTTGACCGTGTCTTCGATCGCGATCGTGTTGCTGGTGAATTTCGGCGACTTCTGCTTCACGGTGCGCGTGGTCGTGTACATGACTTTCTGGGTCGCCGCATCGACGACCACGTAGTGCATCTTCAGCGTCCACAGCGCCGGCGAGCGCTTATCGTCCACCGTGAAGGCTTCGATGCTGCCGCTGAGCACGCGCTTGTTGTCGTCGATACGGAAACCGGCCACTCGCAGACTGTTCGCGACGCCATTGCGCACGACTAGGCTGACCTCGTCCTTCAAGACGAGCCCGGTCATCCCGGTGTTTTCGATGCGGTTCGGGGAGACATGACCGTCGCGCGCGGGCAGATACGCGAAGTCGCTTGCAGGGGCGACGCTGAGCGAGCCCGTGCCGTGGGTCTTCGGGTGCGTCGCGCTGGCGCTGCTGTTCAGGCCGAACCATGACCACGAGCACGCGGACAACAGCGTGGGCAGCAGGACGGCGCCGCAGCCCTTGAGCACGACGGATCTCAACGGCGAACGCGCAGCAGCCATGCGGGAGAAAGCGGCGGTCGAAGTCAGAGGAGTTGCCCTTTTAAGTGGAGTCAGCCCGGTGAAGAACAGCATGGTAGCAGCGAACCTTGCGTCTGGCTGGCTAGCCCGGCCATCATAACGGGCCGCAATAGCGATGGACATCGGGACAACGCCCGAAGGGCGTTCGACCGCAGCCGCTCAGAAAAAGCCCGCCTTTCCCTGCGTGATATCGGTCAACGTTGTCTTGGCGCCGTCGAGCGCATTGGCGGGCACGCGCATCGTCATCTTCACCAGCATGCCGTAGGTGCTGTCCACCAGTGCATAGCCTTCGGCGTCCATCCAACGACGGACTTTGGCTTCGTCGGCATAACTGACTTCGACGCCCAGCGAAACCTGGGCAATCCTCTCGACGCGCGGCGCGTCGAGCAGCGCGGACGCGATCGCATCGGTGTACGCGCGCACCAGACCGCCCGCGCCGAGCTTCACACCGCCGTAATAGCGCACGACGGCCGCGAGCACGCCATCCAGATCGTGATGCCGCAGCACTTCGAGAATCGGCCGACCGGCGGTGCCGGACGGTTCGCCGTCGTCGGACATGCCGGATTGGCCGCCCGCGAGCAGCGCCCAGCACACATGCGTCGCGGCCGGATGTTCGTCGCGCAGACGCTGCAATTCGGCCATCGCGGCATCGCGATCGGCGACCGGGAGCGCATACGCGATGAAGCGGCTCTTGCGAATCTCGAGTTCCGCGCTCAGCGGCGCGGGCAGGGTATAGGTGGGCAAGGCGGAAACGTCGGTGGATGAAAGAAAGCACGCGGTACGCGCCGCGATGTCCAACATGGTAACGGATCGTCCACGCGAGCGAGGCGCCGAGGGCAGGTTAGCGGGTTCGACTACAATGGTCCGCTGAACGCGCGCCCATCAGTTCGATGCTGCGCATCGCGAGGAGACGACATGCTCGACCTATCCACGTTGGGGACTTTCGTTGCCGTCGTGCTCGGGCTCTTTCTGATTCCTGGCCCGGCCGTGCTGCTAGTTTTGACGCGCACCATGCACGGTGGACGCAAGGCCGGCATTCTGACCGGTCTCGGCATCGCAGCCGGCGATTTCGTGCACACGCTGGGCGCCGCCGTTGGCCTGTCCGCGCTGCTGATGACGTCCGCGCTCGCGTTCAATGCGGTGAAATTCGTCGGTGCCGCGTATCTCGTCTATCTGGGCATTCGCGCGTTGCGCGAAAAGCAGGCGAGTGCGCATCTGCCGGTCGTCGCGCCGGTGTCGGGTTCGAAGGCGTTCTTGCAGGCGATTCCCGCCGAAGTGCTGAACCCGAAGACCGCGCTGTTTTTTCTCGCGTTTCTGCCGCAATTCGTACGCCCCGAGCATGGCTCGACGTTCCTGCAGTTCGCGACGCTCGGGCTGATTTTCGTTGCCATGAGCGCGCTTTACACGACGCTGATCGTCCTGACGATGCGGCCATTGGGCAAACTCGTGAAGCGTTTGACGTGGTTGACGCGCTGGCAGAACAAGCTCATCGGCGTACTGTTCATTTCGCTCGGCCTGCGCGTGGCGGTGCAAACACGCTGAGTGTCGATGCGCGACTGGCACGCGCGATTCAGGAGACCGCGATGAATGAAGGCTCAACCTCGACGGCGCGCGCGATCGAGTTCTGGTTCGACTTCGGCAGCAACTACAGCTATCTGAGCATGATGCGGGTCGAAGCGTTGGCGGCCGCGCGCAACGTGACGATCGTCTGGCGGCCGTTTCTGCTCGGCCCGGTATTTCGCCAGCTTGGGTTCGAGAACTCGCCCTTCGTATTGCAGAAAGAAAAAGGCGCATACGTGTGGAAAGACATGGAGCGTCAATGCCGCAAATACGGCCTTGCGCTCACGCGTCCCAGCACGTTTCCGCGCGCGGCGCTTCTCGCGATGCGCATCGCGCTGCTGGGTGCGAACGAGCCGTGGATCGGCGCCTGGTGCCGCCAGATCATGCAGTTGAATTTCGTCGGCGACCGCGACATCGGCTCGATCGACGTCGTCAGCGAAGCGCTCGACTCACTTGGCTTACCCGTGCAGAGCATGATCGACGCCGCGCAAAGCGACGCGAACAAGCTCCGTTTGCGCGAGCAGACCGAACGGGCCATCAGCAAGGGCATCTTCGGGGCGCCGACGTTTTTTGTCGGCGGCGAGATGTTCTGGGGAAACGACAGGCTGGAGGACGCGTTGGACTACTGCGACACGATCGCGGCGCGCCAATGAACGTCGAGCGGAGCGCTCAATCAGCCTGCTGACAGAAGCGCCGGCCCGGTACATGAGAGACCACAGCCTGGGCGATTTCGAGTGGAGTACTTTCGGCGGGAACGACGCGGCGGCTCGATTCGGGCTCGTGCTTCATCGTCCATTCGACGAGCCGGTATGAACGGCCCCAGGGCTGTTGCAGCGGATCGGAGACCTTGCAGGAATGAATCTGGCGAGTCCATTGATGGCCGGGCATAGCACGCAGGTGTTCGACTACCATCTCTTCAACCATGATTTACCTCCTTCTTGTGCGCGGGACCATTCTCGGCCGCGTTTTCGGCACCCTTCAAGAAAAAACGCCGCCGATGTTCTGGCGGCTCAACAGGGGATGAAGTACATACTTGCAGCGAACAATTAAGCGAAACTTAAGAACCGCAATCATTACGCAAACGGATCTCGCAGCGTGTAAGCGAGTGCAAACGAATGCAAGCGAGCGTTGACAACGGTGGGCGCGCACGCCGGCATGCCGGCCGACGCGTCGCGAGCCTGCCCTCAAGACCCCGGCGGATCGGCCGTTATCAGTAGAGTTGGGGCGTCGACCCCGTTCGCCTTCAGGGCCGCCTTGCCGATATCGTGACGAAACCCGCCCAAACGCCGCTTTCCGAGCGCCTTCGCTCGCTCGTCGACACCGTGCAGCACAACGAGCGCACGTTGCGGCGCTTCCAGAACGTCGAGTTGCATTTGATCGGCGCGCAGGATTTCGCGTCGTTTCTCGATACCTTGTTCAGCCATCTGCCGCGCGAGTTCGCTCTCGCGAACGTGGTGCTGTGGCTCGACGACCGCGCGCCGATGCTGCTCGAACTGCTCGAGCCGGGCAACCTGCAAGCGCTCGGTCATGCGCAGCTGAAGACCTCGCGCGAGGGTGGTCTCATCGCGCGGTCTTTGTGCGAGCACGATCGGCCGTGGCTCGGCCGCCCTGGCGAGCTCGACGGCGACGCGCGCCGCGCGTTCTTCGGCGCCGTGCCGGCCCAAGTGCCGGCCAGCGCGATCCTGCTGCCGCTCGCCGCGGGCAAGAACGTCAGCGGCTATCTATGCCTCGGCAGCGACGACCCCGCGCGCTTCGGCGCGGGCATGGCCACCGACATCCTGGAGCGCTTCGCAAGCATCGTCACCGCGAGTCTCGACAACGTCGCGCATCGCGAGCGGCTCAAGCAACTCGGCATGACCGATGCGCTGACCGGCCTCGCGAATCGCCGCTATTTCGACGAGCGGCTGCGCGAGGAGTTGATGCGCGCGGTCCGTTATCGCGCGCCGGTCGCGTGTCTGTTCATCGATATCGACGGTTTCAAACGCATCAACGATAGCCACGGCCATCAGATCGGCGACCGCGCGCTCGCGGCGGTGGCGGCCTGCGTGCGACAGCAGGTGCGGCTTGGCGACACCGTCGCGCGCTATGGCGGCGAGGAGTTCGCCGCGCTGCTGCAAGGCGATCGCAGCGACGCGCTGACCGTCGCCGAGCGCGTGCGGCGGGCAGTCGAGAATCTCGACGTGCGCGACGAGCGCGGCGAGCGCATTGCGTTGTCGGTGTCGATCGGCGTGGCCGCGCGCGTGGTCGCGGGCAGCCCGGCCGACGCGATGTCGCTCGGTCAGGCGATGATGGACGAGGCCGATCGCGCGATGTATCAGGCCAAGCGCAACGGCCGCAATCGCATCGAGGCGCACGCCGATGCGCTCGATGAACAGGGCTGATCGAGCGGCATTAACACCGACAACAACGCTAACTGCGCATCACACTCCGGCCGCATCCGGCGGCACCCCGAGCAGCTGCAATGCGCCGCCCATCACACCGCTGAACACCGGTCCGGCGACCGTACCGCCATAGAACGCCTTGCCGGCCGGGTCGTCGATCATCACGGCGACGATCAGGTGCGGATCGCTCATCGGCGCCATACCGACGAACAGCGCGCGATAGCGATTCGGCGCGTAGCCCGCGCCGATCTGCTTGCGCGCGGTGCCGGTCTTGCCGCCGACGCGATAACCCGCCACGCTCGCGGCGCGTCCGGTGCCGCCATCGCCCGTTGCCATTTCGAGCATGTTGCGGATCGCGCGCGCGGTGCCGGGCGTCGTGACCGGTTGGCTGCGAGCGGCGAACGGCGTCGGCTCGTCCGCATCTCGCGGCTCGCGCAGCAGGCTCACGCGCCGCAGCGTGCCGTCGCCGGCATAGGCGGTGTAGACCTGCGCGATTTGCAGCAGCGATACGGACAGCCCGTAGCCATACGCCATCGTGGCCTGCTCGATCGGGCGCCAGCGGCCATATGGCCGCAGCTTGCCGGCGGCCACGCCGGGGAATGGCAGCTCGGGCTTCATGCCGAGCCCGTATTGCTGGTACTTGGTCCAGATCGTTTCGGCCGGCAGGTTCAGCGCGAGTTTCGCGAGCGCGATATTGCTCGACTTCTGCACCGCCTCGGCGACCGTCATCGCGCCGTGATTCGACGTGTCGTGAATCACGGCCGGGCCGATCCGATACCAGCCTGGCGCGGTATCGATGATGCTTTGCGGCCGCACCTTGCCTTCGTCGATCGATAGCGCGACGACGAGCGGCTTGATCGTCGAGCCCGGCTCGAACGTGTCGATCACCGCGCGGTTGCGCAGTTGCCGGCCGGACAGGTGCGTGCGGTCGTTCGGATCGAAGCTCGGGTAGTTGGCGAGCGCGAGGATCTCGCCGTTGCGTGCATCGAGCACGACCACGCTGCCCGCTTCGGCGCGGTGCTCCGCGATCGCGGCTTTGAGTTGCGTATACGCGAGTTGCTGGATGCGCCGGTCGATCGTCAGCTGGATCGTCGCGCCGTTGCGTGCGGGCACGAGCGGCCGCGTCTCCGAGATCACGCGGCCGAGCCGGTCGCGAATCACCTCGCGCTGGCCCGGCACACCTTGCAACTGCGCGTTGGCGGCGAGCTCGACGCCTTCCTGGCCGTTGTCCTCGATGTCGGTAAAGCCGACCACGTGCGCGGCCGACTCGCCCTCGGGATAAAAGCGTTTGGTGTCGGCGACCTTCGTGATGCCGGCGAGCCCGAGTCGGGACAGATGCTCGGCGGTGTCGGCATCGAGCTGGCGCTTGAGCAGGACGAAGCTGCGCTCGCCGTTCAGACGCCTGCGCAGTTCCTCGGGCGGCAGATCGAGCAGCCTGGCGAGCGGCGCGAACGCGCTTTCGTCGACGAGCTTCGGCGTGGCCCAGATTTCGTACGTCGCGAGACTGACCGCGAGCATCGAACCATTGCGATCGACGATCCGGCCGCGCGTCGCGTCGAGTTCGAGCAGGCGCTGATAGCGCTTCTGCCCCTGGTCGACGTAGAAGTCCTGATTCACGACCTGCACCCAGAACGCACGGGCGGCGAGCGTCGCGAACGCGGCGAACACGAGCAGCACGATGAACTTCGAGCGCCACGCCGGCAGCCGCGCATCGAGCAGCGGGTTCTTCGCGGCTAACGCATAGGGATCGGGTGACGGAGGTTTTTTCTGGCGGATCATGGCGGCGGGCAGCGGACGTTACGTACCTTCGATTGAACAGGGCCGCCAAAACCACGTGGCCTGGCGGTAAGGACTTTCGCTGGGCCGAGTGTAAACAGAACGTAATTAAAATGCGAGGAATGTGAAAGACGAAGTGTTTGTCTTCGAGCAACCGCTAGCCGAGCCGAAGCTCAAAAACGAAAAGCCGCGCGGACTTGCAAAATCCGCGCGGCTGATTCGTTCGATTGATGCGTCGACTCCGACGCGGCGTGTTGATGAGGCGCTCCCTGCCTGTGGAGCGCCTTCTTTTTATGCGGCGCCCGTCGCGGGCGCGGCGCAGAAGCGTCAAGCCGGCAACGCGAAACTCGCAATCGCGTCGCGCAACACGCCGACCTGGTCCTTGAGCGAATGCGCGGCGGCCGCGGCCTCTTCGACCAGTGCCGCATTCTGCTGCGTGACCTGGTCCATCTCGCCGACCGCGCGATTGACCTGCTCGATGCCCGCGCTCTGCTCGCGCGACGCGTGGCTGATCTCTTCGAGAATCTCGTTGACGCGCCGCACCGACTGCACGATCTCGCCCATCGTCGCGCCCGCGTTGGCGACCAGCGACGCGCCGGTCTCGACGGTATCGGTCGAGGTTTCGATCAGCGCCTTGATCTCCTTGGCGGCCGTCGCCGAGCGCTGCGCGAGGCTGCGCACTTCGGCCGCGACCACCGCGAAGCCGCGGCCCTGTTCGCCGGCGCGGGCCGCCTCGACGGCCGCGTTCAGCGCGAGGATATTGGTCTGGAACGCAATGCCGTCGATCACGCCGATGATGTCGCCGATCTGCCGCGAGCTTGCGGTAATCTCGCCCATCGTGCGCACCACGTCGTCGACGACGCGGCTGCCGCGCGTCGCGACGTTCGCGGCGTCGCTCGCGAGTTGCGCGGCCTGGCTCGCGCTGTCCGCGTTCTGCTTCACGTTGACCGTCATCTGATCCATGCTCGACGCAGTTTGCACGAGCGCGGCCGCCTGCTCCTCGGTGCGCTGCGACAGGTCGGTGTTGCCCGCGGCGATTTCGTTCGCGCCGACGTTGATGTTCTCGGTGCCCTGGCGCACGCGCGAGACCGTGTCGACGAGTCCCGCCTGCATCGTGCGCAGCGCATGCAGCAGGCTGCTGTTGTCGTGCGGCGCGATCGGCACCGGCGTCGCGAGATTGCCTTGCGCCATCAGCCGCGCATGCTTGACCGCCGCTTCGAGTTCGCCGCCGAGCGAGCGGCGGATGCTGCGCAGCACGATGAGCATCACGACCGTGGAGAGCGCGCCGAGTGCGACCGTGATCGCCAGCCAGCGCAGCAGGTTGCGGTAGAACGCGCTTTGCACGTCGTCCATATACATGCCGGTCACGAGGTACCAGTCCCAAGGCGCGAAGTGCATCGAGTAGCTGGTCTTCGCAACGGGCTGTTCGCTGCCCGGTTTGGCCCACAGATAGTCGACGAAGCCGCCGCCGTCGTGATTGCCTGCGTTGACGATATCCACGAACAGATGATTGCCGGCCGGATCGGCGAACTGTGCGAGGTTCTTGCCGATCAGTTCGGGCTTGAACGGATGCATCAGCATGACCGGCTGAGAGTCGTTGATGGACAGGTAGCCGTCCTTGCCGTAGCGCATCGCGCCGAGCGTCGCGAGCGCCTGTTTTTTCGCGTCGTCCTCGGACAGCGCATGCTGCTGCGCGAGCGCGTAGTAATGGGCGGTGACGTGGTTGGCCTCTTCGATCAGCGAGCGCAATTGCTCGCGTCGGTCCGAGATCATCGACGCGCGGTTCTGCCACGCGCCGAACGCGCCGATCAGGATCAGGCCAATCCACAGCACGGCGATCATCGACGTCAGTTTTCGGTTCAGAGTCATAGCGAGGGGAATGGGATTTCTGGCCTTAGGGTCTAGTGGTTCGCGGTCGGATGCCGCTCGCTGTGTTAACGGCGGGAAATCGAGTTGGTCGAGGCAGGGGAAACCCGCTGTTTTGCATCGCCATTCATCTGATTAATAAGCGGATTTTATTAACACTTTTAGTGGCGCTCGTGCGCGCTCATTTTGAAAAAGACAATTGCGCAATATCCGGGAATCTGAATTAACCGGCGTTTTTTGGTAAAGCGAAGCGATTGAAAAATGCGCACGAAAATCGACATAAAACGGGCAGCACGAAGTGCCGGACAACCTGCCGAGCCAAACCCAGCAAGGTTCGCATCAACATTCCACAAAACGCCAATCCAATTGCAAAAATCCCATTAAATGACGGCGTATGCAAAAAACGACACATTTTTCCACTTAAGTGCAACCACGAAAAATCGCTGCGGCATTCCAAAAGACTCGCCATAAAAAATTCCGCTATAGTCGCCCTTTTCCGATTGCCAGCCGGGCATAGAAGAACGGCAATCCGCCCGCCACCAGGAGTCCCGAAGAATGAATGCACGCGAACCCGCTTTCGTTTCCCAGTCCCGCAGTGCGCGCCTGCGCCAGATGCTCGTCAGCAGTGAACTCGAATTCATGATGGAGGCGCATAACGGCCTGTCCGCGCGCATCGTTCGCGAAGCCGGGTTCAAGGCGATCTGGGGCTCGGGCCTCGCGATCTCCGCGCAGTTCGGCGTGCGCGACAACAACGAGGCGAGCTGGACGCAGGTGGTCGATACGCTGGAATTCATGGCCGACGCGAGCGATCTGCCGATCCTGCTCGACGGCGACACCGGCTACGGCAACTTCAACAACGTGCGCCGCCTCGTGCGCAAGCTCGAACAGCGCGGCATCGCCGGCGTGTGCATCGAGGACAAGCAGTTTCCGAAGACCAACAGCTTCATTAATGGCGAGGCGCAGCCACTTGCCGATATCGACGAATTCTGCGGCAAGATCAAGGCCGGCAAGGACTCGCAGAACGACGAGCATTTCTCGATCGTCGCGCGCGTCGAGGCGCTGATCGCGGGCTGGGGCATGGACGAAGCGCTGCGCCGCGCGGAAGCGTATCGACGGGCAGGCGCCGATGCGATCCTGATTCACAGCAAGCTGTCGCGCCCCGACGAGATTCTCGAATTCGCGCGCGAATGGGCCGGTCGCGCGCCGCTCGTGATCGTGCCGACCAAGTACTACAGCACGCCGACCGAGGTGTTCCGCGAAGCGGGCATCAGCACCGTGATCTGGGCGAACCATCTGATCCGCGCGGCGACCTCGGCGATGCAGGCGGTCGCGAAGGAAATCCATGCGAGCGAGACGCTCGTCAATGTCGAGGACGGCATCGCGGCGGTCAACGAAATCTTTCGTTTGCAGGACGCCGACGAATATTCGGAGGCCGAAGACCGCTATCTGTCGGGCGGCCGCGCGGCCGGCTCGGCCGTCGTGCTCGCCGCGAGCCGCGGCAAGGGCCTTGAAGCGTTGACCGGGGAGCGTCCGAAGGTGATGCTGCCGATCGCCGGCAAACCGCTGCTGCGCTGGCTCGTCGACGCGTTCAAGAAGCAGGGCGTCAACGACATCACCGTGGTCGGCGGCTATCGCGCCGACGCGATCGATACCGCGGGCATTCGCCTCGTCGTGAACGAGCAGCACGCGCAGACCGGCGAGCTCGCGTCGCTCGCATGCGCACTCGATAAACTGAGCGGCGACACCGTCATTTCGTACGGCGACCTGCTGTTTCGCAGCTACATCCTGCGCGATCTGGTGGAAAGCGAGGCCGCCTTCAGCGTGGTCGTCGATTCGTCGCTGACCGATACGGAGAACGCGAGCGTGCGCGATTTCGCGTGGTGCTCGGCCGCCGACGATCGCGGTCTGTTCGGCAACAAGGTCGTGCTGCGGCATGTCGCGAGCGGGCGGGAGCAGCCGTCGGCGGCGAGCGCCGCGCAAGTGCCGCATGGCCGCTGGGTGGGGTTGCTGAACGTGCGCGGCGCGGGTCTTGAACGCCTGCAAGCGGTGATGCGCGAGTTGCGGACGCGCGACGATTTCGCGTCGCTCGACATGCCCGCGCTGCTGAACGCGCTGATCGAAGCGGGCGAGTCGATCGAGGTGCAATACGTGCACGGCCACTGGCGCGGCGTCAACGATCTCGACGATTTCCGCCGCGCGGGCGACTTCGCGCACGCGCAGGCTCCGTTCGCGACGGCCGTCGGCGGCGCAACGGCGAACGATGCACACGGAGGCGCGCAATGATCGAAGCAGCACAGTTCGTCGAGGCGGCGCGCGAGCGCGGTTTCGACTGGTATGCGGGCGTGCCGTGCTCGTATCTGACGCCGTTCATCAACTACGTGCTGCAGGACGAATCGCTGCACTACGTGTCGGCGGCCAACGAGGGCGACGCGGTCGCGTTGATCGCGGGCGTCGCGCTCGGCGCGAAGAACGGCCGGCGTGGCATCACGATGATGCAGAACTCCGGGCTCGGCAATGCGGTCAGCCCGCTGACCTCGCTGACCTGGACTTTCCGCCTGCCGCAACTGCTGATCGTCACGTGGCGCGGCCAGCCGGGGGTTGCCGACGAGCCGCAACACGCGCTGATGGGCCCGATCACGCCGGCGATCCTCGACACAATGGAAATTCCGTGGGAGACGTTCCCGACCGAGGCCGCCGCGATCGGCCCGGCGCTCGATCGCGCGATCGCGCATATGGACGCCACCGGCCGTCCGTACGCGCTCGTGATGCAGAAGGGCAGCGTCGCACCGTATGAACTGAAGGACGGCGGCGCGCTCGCGCGGCGCACGCCGGTCGAGCCTCGTGCGCAGTTCCGCGCGCAGTTCCGCGCGCAGTTCCGCGATATCGCCGCGAACGAACTCGCAACGCGCCACGACGCGCTGCAAAAGGTCATCGCGCATACGCCGCTCGACTCGACGGTGGTACTCGCGTCGACCGGTTTTTGCGGCCGCGAACTCTATGCGATCGACGATCGCGCGAACCAGCTATACATGGTCGGCTCGATGGGCTGCGTGACGCCGTTCGCGCTCGGCCTCGCGCTCGCGCGCCCGGACCTGCGCGTGGTCGCGCTCGACGGCGACGGCGCCGCGCTGATGCGCATGGGCGTGTTCGCGACGCTCGGCGCGTACGGACCGTCGAACCTCACGCACGTACTGCTCGATAACGGCGCGCACGATTCGACCGGCGGCCAGGCGACAGTGTCGCGGCAAGTGTCGTTCGCGGGTGTCGCGGCCGCGTGCGGTTACGCGTCGGCGGTCGAGAGCGACGATCCGGCAGTCATCGACGAACTGTTCGCCGCGCCGCCGCTTGACGGGCCGCGCTTCGCACGCCTGACGATCCGCCGCGGCACGCCCGACGGCCTGCCGCGCCCGACCATTACGCCGCCCGATGTGAAGACACGCCTGATGCGCCACATCGGCGCGATCTGAACCCTATGCCAACAGGAGCGCTAATGCTGCTGCTCAATCCCGGCCCGGTGACGCTCACCGAACGTGTCCGCAACAGCCTGTTGCAGACGGACTTGTGCCATCGCGAGAGCGAATTTTTCGACCTGCAGGAAGAGGCGCGCACGCGTCTCGTCGACGTGTACGGGCTCGATCCGAACCAATGGCAGGCAGTGCTGATGACCGGTTCCGGCACGGCCGCCGTCGAAAGCATGACGGCCGCGCTGGTGCCGCAAAACGGCAAGCTGCTCGTCGTCGAAAACGGCGTGTATGGCGAGCGCATCGCGCAGATCGCCGCGCAATACGGCATCGCGCACGAAGCGCTGAAGCACGACTGGATGGCCGCGCCCGATCTCGCGAAGATCGCCGAACGGCTCGACGCCGACAAGTCGTTCACGCACGTCGCGGTGATTCATCACGAAACGACCACGGGCCGTCTGAACGACATCGCGGCGCTCGGCGCATTGTGCCGCGAGCGCGGCCTGCGTCTGCTGGTGGACGGTGTCAGCAGCTTCGGCGCCGAAGCGATCGATTTTGCGGACGCGAGCCTCGACGCGCTCGCGGCGACCGCCAACAAGTGCCTGCATGGCGTGCCGGGCGCGTCGTTCGTACTGGTGCGGCGTGCGGCGCTCGCACGCGCGGCGAGCCGCACGTACTACCTCGATCTGGCGCGGCTCGCGCGTTTGCAGGATCAGCGCAACACGCCGTTTACGCCGTCGGTACACGCGTACTACGCGCTGGTCGAGGCGCTGCGTGAACTCGCCGACGAAGGCGGCTGGCGCGCGCGTCATGCGCGCTATGCGGCGCTTGCCGAGCAGGTGCGCGCGGGCCTGGCCGCGCGCGGCATCGGCAGTGTGTTGCCGGCTCAGGAGTCGTCGGTGGTGTTGCGCGCGTACCGCTTGCCCAACGGTATCGCGTATCCGCAACTGCACGACGCGTTGAAGGCGCGCGGCTTCGTGATCTATGCGGGGCAGGGCGGCCTGTCGGCGGAGCTGTTCCGCATCTCGACGATGGGCAACATTCACGCGGCCGATATCGACCGCCTGCTGCAGGGCTTCAGCGACTTGACAGGCTGACGCTGCGTCGAGCGCGGCTCCCTTTACACCGGGTCCTTGTCCGGCGGCCCGTCAGGCCGCTGCGGCTCCTCGACATGATGCCCCGGCGACGGCGGCACCAGCGGGTCGGCTTCCGGGTCGCGGTTCGGATCGGCGTTCGGGTCGGGAATCGGGCTGGTGTGCATGTCGTAGCTCATTGCGTCACCCTTGCGGTTGAAATGCGCGGGTCGGCGTGGGCGGTTGTTACCGTCGATGCCCGCCGCCGCGTTGGTTATCTGTCTTCAAGCGTAGGCGCTCGCCGCGCTTCCTGCTCGCTCCATTTTTCCTATTTTCTCGCGCGTTTGCGGCCGACGCTGAGCTGCCAGTAGCGCTCGGTCGCGAACACGTCTTCGTAATTGCCGGGGCCGAACGCCCGCAACTGGCTCGCGTACGCGTTGACCGCTTCGCGCTTCAGATGCGCGCGGCGCTGCATGTCGATCGTGTGGCCCGCGCTCGGCGTTGCCGGCGTCGCGACGATGCCGCGCTGCGCGAGATCGGCGAGCCGCGCCTGCACCGCGCCCGGCGTGAGCCGGTGAATCGCTTCCTCGTAACCGAACCAGTCCAGATGCGTGAGGCGCGGCAGAATTTCGCAGCACGCTTCGAATACCCGCGCATGATCCTCGTGATGCAGGCCGAGCGGCATCAGCAGCGTGTTCGCGGTCGTGCGGTAAATCGTTTCCTCCAGCGCCGCCGCCATCTGGCTGATCGACGGCGAGTCGGCGTACTGGCTGTCGCGAAACGGCATGCGCAGCGGAATGGCATCGAGCACTTCGAGCGCGCGGTTGTCTTCGACCGTGCGTTCGCGGACCGCTTCATGAGCGTTCGCGAAGCCCGCTTTCTGGTCCCACTCCGTGTGCATGTCGTGTTCGGGCGGCGCTGCGAACACGGTGCAGACGGCGGCGTCGGGATGGGCGGCGAGCAAGGCGCCGCAACTGAACACGGCGTCGTCGAAATGGGGCGAGACGATGAAAAGGCGTGGAGTGGTTTCGCTCATGGGCTTGCGTCTGGGGGTTCGAGGCGGGGCGGATGAGGCGTCAAGGCCGTCGGTCGTCAAGGCGCCGCATGTGAAAAAAACATGGCGTCACCTCAGCTTAGGCGTAATCGGCACGGCTTGCGCGCGAAACTTGCAGCGCGCAAATCGCGTGCCTGGAAGGCCGCGGATCGAGCGCTCAATCTGTCCATCCAGCGACGGTCGCGGCTTTTCGGCTCGTCGCGCGTCGCTGTCGTGGCCCTGGGAGCGCACGTGTTTGGTGTAGTTCGCGAATTCTCCGAACACTGTCCGCCAGATCAGCAAAAGCAGTACGCAGAACAAAACGCCTCAGCAGCCAGTCGCGGCCAGGCTGAGATTGGCCGCCTGCTAGAGCGTGCGCAAATCGTCCGGCGTATCCACGTCGCGCAGAATGCCGGGATCGTCGACGTCGATGCGCGTCAGCGCTCGTGACCTGAGCAGCGCCTTCGCGCCGGTGTCGCCGTCCAGCGCGAGCAGCGCGTCGCGGCACTCGCTGCCGAAGCCGACCGGATGGCCGCGCTGGCCGTCGTAGAACGGCGCGACGAGCGGCGCGCCGTTGTCGAGTGCGCGGGCTACCGCTTCGATCGTCGGAATTGCGATGCGCGGCATATCGGCGAGTGCGACGATCCAGCCTTCGGCGTCGTCGCACGCTTCGATGCCGGCGGCGAGGCTCGCGCCCATGCCGCGCTCGGCGTTGGCCGCGAACACGACATCACAGCCGGCATCGTTCAGCACGCGGGCGAGCGCATCGGAGCCCGGCCGCACCACGGCGAGCACCCGCGTGACGACCTGCAGCAGCCGATGCGCGGCTTCATGCGCGACCAGGGTGCCGTCGGGCATGCGTGCGAGCAGTTTGTTGTGCAGCCCGCGCGGATCGAAGCGCGAGCCGGAACCGGCGGCGAGCAACACGCCAGTGGCGAGCGAGGCATAGGCCATCGGCGGATACCGGTAGAGAGGAGTGCCCCGATTGTGCGATGCAACGGGGCGGGAGGCAAGCGCGGCAGGACAAGCCCGATGCCAGCCGCGCGCCGCTCCGGCTTTCGCAGTTGCATCGTTTCCGTCGCTGCCGCCAGTTCAGGTCCGCACCACCTTGTCCAGCGTGATCGGCAGATCGCGCACCCGCACGCCGGTCGCGTTGTACACCGCGTTCGCGATCGCGGCCACCACGGCCGTGATGCCGATCTCGCCGATCCCGCGCACGCCGAGCGAGTTGATGTACGGATCGGGCCGGTCGATGAACGCAATGTCGATCGTGCCGATATCGGCGTTTACCGGCACGTGATACTCGGCGAGGTTCGCGTTGGTGAAGCGTCCGAAGCGCTCATCGAGCGTGCTTTCTTCCTGCATCGCCGCGCCGATGCCCCACACGATGCCGCCCATCATCTGGCTGCGCGCGGTCTTCTGATTCAGCACGCGGCCGACGTCGTACACCGCGACCACGCGCGGCACGCGGATCGTGCCCAACTCGGCATCGACGTGGACTTCGACGAACACCGCGCCGAACGAGTGAAACGAGTACTTCTGCTTCTCGTCGCCTGGCTTCACGGTGGCGGTCGCCTCGATCGGCTTGCCGCCCGCGCGCGCGATGATCGCCGCGGCCGGATCACGCTTGTCGGGTTGCGAGCGGCTCACGACCCAGCCGCTTGCGACGGTGACGTCGTCGAGCGGCAAGCCATGCACGGGCGAGGCCGCATCGGCGAGCGCCAGCGCGATCAGTTGGCTGCGCGCCTGGCTCGCCGCGTCGCGCACCGCGGGCGACACGCTGGCCGCCGACTGCGAGCCGCCCGACACCGGCGCGCGCGGCAGCGACGAATCACCGAGCGCGAAGTGGATCTGCTCGGGCGTGAAGCCGAGCGCATCGGCGGCGACCTGGGTCATCACCGTGTAGGTGCCGGTGCCGATGTCCTGCGTGCCCGAGGCGACCACCGCGGTGCCGTCCGGCAGAATCTGCGCGAGCGCCGACGCCTCGCTGCGGTTGGCCGGATAGGTCGCAGTCGCCATGCCCATGCCGATCAGCGTATTGCCGTTGCGCGTCGAACGTGGCGTGTGCGAGCGGCGCGACCAGCCGAACTTCTCGGCGCCGATCTGATAGCACTCGCGCAGCGACTTGCCCGACCACGGCTTGTGCTCCTGCGGATCGCTGTCCGCGTAGTTCTTCAGGCGCAGCGCGAGCGGGTCCATCTTCAGCGCGACCGCGAGTTCGTCCATCGCCGATTCGAGCGCGAACGAGCCGGTGGTCTCGCCCGGCGCGCGCATGAAGGTCGGCGTGCCGACATTGAGCTGCACGAGCCGGTGCGTCGTCACCTGGTTGGGCACCGCGTACAGCATGCGCGTGACCATGCAGCAGGTCTCGGTCCAGTCTTCGATCATCGACGTGTTCGAGATGCTGTCGTGGCGCATCGCGGTCAGCGTGCCGTCATGCCGCGCGGCGATCACGAAGTGCTGCTCGGTGCGCGGCCGCGCGCCGACCGGGCCGAACATCTGCGGCCGTTCGAGCGCGAGCCGCACGGGCCGCCCGGTTTGCCGCGCGGCCATCGCGCACAGCGACACGTGCGACCACGACGAGCCCTTGCAGCCGAAGCCGCCGCCGATCAGCGGCGAAATCACGCGCACGTCGGACACGGGGATCGCGAACGTCTTCGCGAGCACCTGCGCGGTGCCGCTCACGCCCTGGGTCGAGTCGTAGACCGTCAACTGCGGGCCGTCCCAGTGCGCCATCGTCGCGTGCGGCTCCATCGGGTTGTGATGCTCGATCGGCGTCGTGTAGGTGGCCTCGATATGCACGTCGCCGTTTTGCATGCCGTCTTCGAAGCTGCCGCGCTGCGTATCGGTCTGCCGGCCCTGCGGCTTGTCCGGCGCATGCGCGTGCGCTTTCGCCTGCTCGAAGTCGAGCGCCGCGGTGCCCGGCTGATAGACGATGCGCAGCTGGCGCGCGGCATCGGTCGCATGTTCGAGCGTATCGGCGACGACCACCGCGACCGGCTCGTTGCTGTAGTGCACCTGGTTGTCTTGCAGCAGCGACAGGTGCCGGCCGGCCGGAGGCGAGAACGCGGACTTGCCTCCGTTCGGCAGACGCGGCGCGTTCTGGTAGGTCATCACGAGCAGCACGCCGGGCACGGCCTCGGCGCGACTCGCATCGATCGACGAAATCGTGCCGGCCGGGATCGTGCTCGTCACGAGCACCCCATGCGCGAGGCGCGCCCCGGGGAATTCGGCTGCATAACGCGCGTCGCCGGTCACCTTCAGCAGACCGTCGACACGATCGAGCGGTTGTCCGATCAGATTCATGCGACACCTCCCGCGTTGCCGGCGGCCTGGTTGACCGCGCGCACGATCGCGCGCTGCGCGAGCTGGACCTTGAAGGCATTGTCGTGACGCGGCTGCGCGCCGCTCAACGCGGCCGCGGCGGCGTTCTTCAGCGTGGCCTGGTCGAGCGGCTGGCCGCTCAGCATGTGTTCGGCCACGTTCGCGCGCCACGGTTTGTGCGCGACGCCGCCGAGCGCGATGCGCGCGCTCTGCACGCGCTCGCCGTCCATCTGCAACGCGGCCGCGACCGATACGAGCGCGAATGCATAGCTCGCGCGGTCACGCACCTTCAGATAGTGCGAATGCGCGCTGAACAGCGGCGGCGGCAGATCGACCGCGGTGATCAGCTCGCCGGGCTGCAACGTGGTATCGACGTCGGGCCGGTCGCCCGGCAGCCGATGGAAGTCGGCGAACGCGATGGTGCGCTCTCCGCTGGGGCCGCTCACGCGCACCAGCGCATCGAGCGCGGCCAGCGCGACGCTCATGTCCGATGGGTTGACTGCGATGCATTGCGGGCTCGCGCCGAGGATCGCGTGCGCGCGGTTATGGCCGTCGAGCGCCGCGCAGCCGCTGCCGGGGATGCGCTTGTTGCAATGCGTAAAAGCGGTGTCGTAGAAGTAGCCGCAGCGGGTGCGTTGCAGCAGATTGCCGCCGACCGTCGCCATGTTGCGCAATTGCGGCGACGCGCCCGCGAGCAGCGCTTGCGACAGCAGCGGGTACTGCTCGCGCACCAGCGCGTGATTGGCCGCGTCGCTATTGCGCACCAGCGCGCCGATGCGCAGGCCGCCGCCGGGCAGCGTCGTCACCGAGTCGAGGCCGCCGATGTGCGTGATATCGATGAGCCGCACCGGCCGCGCGACGCCGCCCTTCATCAGATCGAGCAGATTCGTGCCGCCGCCGATGAACACCGCGCCGGGCTGTTGCGCGGCGCGTACCGCGCTGGCGACGTCGCTGGCGCGTTCGTAGGAGATCGCATCCATGTCGGTCTCCGTCAGGCGTGCTCGTGCGCGGCGCGCACCGCGGCGACGATGTTCACGTACGCGCCGCAGCGGCAGATGTTGCCGCTCATGCGTTCGCGGATTTCGTCGTCGGTGAGCGCGGCGGGACGCGCGCGCACGTCGGCGGTCACCGTGCTCGCCGTGCCGCTGCGGAATTCGCCGAGCAGGGCGGTCGCCGAGCACAACTGCCCGGGCGTACAGTAGCCGCACTGGAACGCGTCGTGTTCGATGAACGCGGCCTGCACAGGACTCAAGGTGCCGTTGCTCGCGAGTCCTTCGACGGTCGTGATGTTCTCGCCTTCATGCATGACCGCGAGCGTTAGGCACGAGTTGATGCGGCGGCCGTCGGCGAGCACCGTGCAGGCGCCGCATTGACCACGGTCGCAGCCTTTCTTCGTGCCCATCAGACCGGCGTATTCGCGCAACGCGTCGAGCAGCGTCACGCGCGGTTCGAGCTGTAGCGCGTATGCGCGGCCGTTGACGGTCAATGTAATGGGGCGCGGCGGCACCACGGGGTTGCTTTGCGGCGCGGGTGCGGCGGGTGCCTGCGCTTGCGCGCGCAGATTCGGCGCCGCGCCGATCGTCGCGGCGGCCGCCGCCGATTGCAGGAAGCGGCGGCGTGACGGTTGGGAAGGTGTGATGGTTTGCTCGGCGGCCGACTCTGAAGCGGGGGTGTCCCCGCAATGCTGACATTCTGTAGGCGTGGTCATGACGATCTGTTGACTCCATTGAAAGGTCAATGCAGGCTGACGACGCGTCGATGTCCAACGCATCGCGTTGACACAAACCATTGAGCAGCAATTTAAGTGCCGTTGCAGGTGCAGCTACAACGGTATTAAAGACTCGCTGCAAACGCAAAGCCGATCCGCGCAATAAAGGCAGGCCAATATGCGCAATGATCAGGATGGAGCCCGTGTGGAGTCGCGCAAAACGGGCAAAGTTGCACGTTTTGCCCTGGGGAAAACGACCTGCGGCTCAACGCGCCCGGCAGGCTGTGAGGATGCCTCGCAGCAAATCGATCGGCGGCGGCGGACATCCGGGGATCGTCACGTCGACCGGCAAGATCGACGAAACCGGACCGCACACCGCGTAACTATTGGCAAAAATGCCGCCCGTGCATGCGCACTCGCCGGCGGCAACGACGAGTTTCGGAGCGGGGGTCGCGTCATACGCGGCGAGCAGGGCCGCGCGCATATTCAGCGTCACCGGCCCGGTCACGAGCAGCAGGTCCGCATGCCGCGGACTCGCGACGAATTTGATGCCAAGCCCTTCGATGTTGTAGTACGGGTTGTTCAGCGCGTGAATCTCCAGCTCGCAACCGTTGCATGAACCCGCATCGATCTGCCGGATGCACAGCGCCCGCCCGAGCAGACCGAGTATGTCCCCGCGAATGCGTCGCTCCTCGTGAAGCCATGCGTCTTCCGCCGCCGGCGCGGGTTCGTCGGGGAAATCGGTGCGCGCGAATTGCCGGATCAGTTGCCACATCAGAGATCGTGCCCCGCGTAGTTCAGGTTGAACGACTTGTTGATCAGCGGGAAATCGGGAACGATGTTGCCGATGATCGCGTGCTCGAGCGCCGGCCAGTTCTGCCATGACGGATCGTGGCAATGGCATCGGCCGATGACGTCGCCCGGGGCGAGATCGAGGGCGACGAATGCGTCCCCTCGCCAGCCTTCCACCCAGCCTACGCCTTGCGCGTGCGCCGTTGCAGGCGTCATGGCGACGACCGCGGGACCGTCATCGGGAAGATTGGTCAGCAGCCTGCGGATCAGGCGCAGGGATTCATCGATCTCGGCGAAGCGCACGGCGACGCGTGCGGCAACGTCGCCGCGCGCATCGCTGACCGCATTGACCGCGATGTCGTCGTACGGAGCAGCGCGCAAGTTCGCGCGAACGTCGAAGGTTCGGCCGCTGGCGCGGGCGGCCATGCCACGCACGCCGAAATGCTCGACGACAGCGGGCGTCAATCGTCCCGTGCCGAGGAACCGATCCTGCAGCCCGGACTGGTCTTCGTAGACTTTGCGCATCACGTGAACCTCGCGTTCGATGCGATCGCATTGCTCCGTCAGCACCGCCGCGTCGTCGGGGCGAACATCGACCGATACACCGCCCGGTACGATCCGATCCATCAGGTACCGATGTCCGAATAGGCGGGCGTTCGTGCGTATCCAGTCCTCCTTGAGCCGCGAGAATTGCGCGAGTGCGAAGCCGAACCCGGCGTCGTTCCCGAGCGCGCCGAGGTCACCGAGGTGGTTGGCCACGCGTTCGCGTTCGAGCAGAAGCGCACGCAGATACAGTGCGCGCTTCGACAGTTGCGTGCCGCTGGCTTGCTCGAGCGCCATGCAAAAGGCCCACGAGAACGCGACGGTCGAGTCGCCCGCAATCCTCGCGGCAGCCCGATGACCGTGCGATGCGGGAGTACGTTCAAACAGCCGCTCGACGCCGCGGTGCGCATAGCCGAGACGTTCTTCGAGGCGCAGCACCTTCTCGCCGACGACCGAGAAGCGGAAATGCCCCGGCTCGATGGTGCCGGCATGAATCGGCCCGACAGCGATCTCGTGTACGCCATCGCCCACAACCTGCACGAACGGGTAGTCCGCCTCGCTCGATTCGAAGGCTTCGACACCGGTCGCCTGCCTTTGCAGCGGGAAATAATCATCGGGCCAGTTGCCGTGATTGAGCCACGCGCGCGTGTCCTGGGCGCCACGCGCGCGCAGGCCGATCAGATCGAAGATCGCTCGTTGCATGCGAGTCGCGCACGGGAAAACGGTGGCGAGATCGGGATAGTCTCCACCGGCATTCTGCTGACGCCCGATCGGCAGGTGCACCCACGCTATGCCGTCATCGCATTCGTACGCGGCGTTCACCGAGAAACCGTCTGCGACTGCTTCGCTGCCCCACATTGCAACGAGGCGCCGCTGCTCCGCTCGCGCGGTGCGCGCAAGCTCGAGCCACGCTGATTCATCGGCGCTCACCACTGCTGCTGGAATCTGGCCCGCACGATGTGTGAGGCGGGTGGCGGCAAGTTGCATCGATTCGAGTCGCATCCGTCACCCCGCCAACATCGTTGCGGCCTGGCGATACCATGTTGCCAGATACGGTGGCACATAGAGCCCAAGCATCAGCCCCAAGCCGAGATGCACGAATACCGGCAGCGGTGCGGGGCGATGCTCGAGCGGCTTGGCCGTCGTCGTTTCGCCGAACACCATTCGCTGCACGCGCGCGAAGATCGCCGCGAACGCAACGGCGAGGCCCAGCAGCAACAGCGGCGCTGTCCACGGTAGCGTGTTCATCGCGGTCGTCAGGATCAGGAATTCGCTTGCAAACACGCCGAACGGCGGCAGTCCGAGAATCGCGAGCACGCCGAGCATCATGCCCCAGCCGACCGTCGGGTTGACCTGCAGCAGCCCGCGAATGCCATCGATCGCCTGGGTACCCGCCTTTTGCGTCGCGTGGCCGACCGCAAAGAAGATCGCCGACTTGACGAGGGAATGGACGGTCATATGCAGCAGACCGGCGAACGTCGCAACCGGGCCGCCGAGGCCGAACGCGAACGTCATCAGTCCCATGTGCTCGATCGACGAATACGAAAACAGCCGCTTGACGTCCTTCTGCCGAAACAGCGAGAACGACGCGATCAGCACCGAGACGAGCCCGAACCCGACCAGCAATCGTCCCGGCAGGCCATTGCCGAGCGCGCCGTCCGCCAGCACCTTGCAGCGCAGCACCGCGTACAGCGCGACGTTCAGCAGCAGCCCGGACAGCACCGCTGAGATAGGTGTCGGGCCTTCGGCATGCGCGTCTGGCAGCCAGTTGTGCATCGGCACGAGTCCGACCTTCGTGCCGTAGCCGACCAGCAGGAACACGAAGGCGATCGACACGATGGACGGGTCCAGGTGCGTCTTGGCGGCTGCAAGGCTCGTCCACAGCAGCGCATCGCCGTCGCTCAGTTGCCGGCTCGCGGCGAGGTACAGCAGGATCGTGCCGAACAAGGCCTGCGCGATGCCGACACCGCACAGGATGAAGTACTTCCAGGCGGCCTCGAGGCTCGCGGCGGTCCGATAGACGCTGACGAGCAGCACGGTCGCGAGCGTGGCGCCCTCCATCGCGACCCATAGCACGCCGAGGTTATTGGTCAGCAGCGCGAGCAGCATCGCGAACATGAACAACTGGTACATGCTGTGATAGAGGCGCATCCGCGTCGCCGTCATCCGTCCTCGCGCCTCTTCGATCTGCATGTACGGCCGCGAGAACAGCGACGTCGTCCAGCCGACGAATGCAGTCAGCGCGACGAGGTACACGTTCAGGGGATCGACGAAGAATGCACGATCGAACGCGAACGACGGTCCGCGTTCGACGATGCGCGCGGCGAGCACCAACGTGGCCGCGAACGTCACGAAGCTGAAGCCGGCGTTCAGGTTGCGCGCGACAGGAGCGGGGCGCACGCCCGCGAGACATGCGGCCGCCACGAGCGGAATGCCGAGCACGGCGAGCACGACGTGGGCGTCATTCATCTTTGAGTTTCTCGAGGTGATGGATGTCCAGGCTGTCGAACTGCTCGCGAATCTGGAACATGAAGACGCCCAGAATCAGAATCCCGACCAGCACGTCGAGTCCGATGCCGAGTTCCACGATCATCGGCATGCCGTTGGTCGCGGCCGTGGCGGCAAAGAACAGCCCGTTTTCCATCGACAGGAAGCCGATCACCTGGGGAACCGCCTTCGCGCGCGTGATCATCGCCATGAACGACAACAGCACGCACGCAAGCGCGATCCCGAGCGTGCCGCGCGCGGCCGACGTCGCGAGCTGGCTGATCGGCGACGCGACGTTGAACGCGACGATCACGAGCACGATGCCGATCAGCAGCGTGGTCGGAATGTTGATCAGCGGTTCGACGTCGGCCTGAATGTCGAGCCTGCGCACGAGCCGATACAGAATCCACGGAATCACGCCGACCTTCAGCACGAGCGTCAGTCCGGCCGACACGTACAGATGCGCATCATCCGTCACGAAACCGAGGATCAGGATTGCCAGCACCAGCGCCACACCCTGCAACGTATAGAGATGGATCAGCGACAGGATGCGGCGCTGGCTCAGCATCGCGAACGACAGCATCAGCAGCACGGCCGCGAGGAAATTGATCAGTTGCGTCGCGTACGCGTGCATTCAGGCTCCCAGCAGCAGATGGACGAGCATGCCGATCACGGCGAGCAGGAAGGCGGTCGCAAGGAACTCCGGGACCCGGAAAATCCGCATCTTCGCGTTGGCGGTCTCGACCACCGCCAGCGCGGCGCCGCCCACTATCAGCTTGACGAACAGTGCCGGCACCGCGAACAGCAGCGCAAGCGGATTACCCGCCGCGGCGATCCCCCACGGCATGAACAGCGCAATACCGATGCACGAGTAGGCGAACAGTTTGAGGCTGGCCGCCCATTCCATCAGCGCGAGATGCCGCCCCGAATATTCGAGGATCAGCGCCTCGTGGATCATCGTCAGCTCGAGGTGGGTGGTCGGATTGTCGACGGGCAGCCGCGCATTCTCGGCGAGCGACACCAGCGTGAACGCGATGCCGGCGAATGCCAGGCTCGGGTAGATGGTCAGCTCGCTGTGGCCGAGCGTCGCGACGATGCTCGTGAGCAGGGTCGACTGCGTGATCAGCGAGGCCGACAGCAGCACCATCAGCAGGGCCGGTTCCGCGAGGAAACCGACCAGCATCTCGCGGCGCGCGCCGAGCGTGCCGAATGCCGTGCCGACATCCATTGCCGCTAGCGACAGCGCGACGCGCGCGAACGCGAACAGGCCGACGAGCGCGATCGCATCCGCGGCGGGAGACAGCGGCAATTCGGTCGACAGCGTCGGCACGACTGCGCAGGCGAGCGTCATCGCGGCCCACACGACATAGGGCGCGCCACGGAACACCGGACTTGCGCCATGAGCGACGACCGACTCCTTGTTGAACAGCTTGTGGAGCATCCGGTAAGGCTGCCAGATGCTGGGTGCGCGCCGGTTCTGCAGCCACGCGCGGCACTGGTTGACCCAGCCCGTGAGCAGTGGCGCCGCGGCAAGCGCCACGATGATCTCGAGGCTTTGCGACAGCACGCCGGATACAGTCACCATCGTCTCACCAGCATCAGCAGGAGGATCAGCACGGCGAAGCTGTAGGTCAGGTACACGGCGATCCGGCCCGTCTGCAGCCGACCCGCCCATTCCGCCGCGCGTTGCGTGAGTGCCGCGATACGCTCGTACAGAATCGACCACGTGCGGTCGACGACCGAGACCCGGTAGGCCGGCTGCGCGTCGAATGGCGACGGCAATTGCCGCTCGATGCGCAGCAGCGGTGCGAAAATCTCGCGGATCGGTTGCCCGAAGCCTTCCGCCGTGTCCTGCATCCGCGCGGTCGTGAACGGGAAGCCGCAACTCCACGGCGCGGCCCGTCGCAGCCGACCGTGGTAGAAGCGCCGCACCAGCACCCACGCAAGGCCGCAGCAGGCGACGAAAAACAGCATGAACACGACGGGCATGTAGCTCGCCCGCGCGGTCGATACCGGCACGAAGATCAGCCAGCCATGATTCTCCGCGCCGATTCCGGCGCCGACGAGCACGCGCGTGACCCGGTCCAGCACCTTGACGAACTGCGTGGGCATCAGTCCGAGCAGCACACCGGCCACCGCGAACCAGCAGAACGCGAGCCGTTCCCATCTGTTCGCGTCGTGTGCGCGACTCAGTTTCGCTTCTCTCGGCTGCCCGAGGAAGACGATGCCGAAGAACTTGACCATCGTGTAACCGGCCAGCGCTGCCGTCATCGCGACGAGCGCGGCCGCGATCGGCACCGTCATCGCCAGCACGGAATTCTGCAGACCGGGCGTGAACAGAAAGCTTTGCAGCAGCAGCCACTCCGCCACGAAGCCGCTCATCGGAGGCAAGCCAGCGCTGGCCGCGACGCCCGTGAGCACGGCCCAGGCGGTCCACGGCATAACACGGAGCAGGCCGCCGAGCTTGCCGAGATTGCGCTCCCCGGTGGCATGCAGCACGGCCCCGGTGCCGAGGAACAGCAGGCTCTTGAACGCTGCATGCGCGACGATCTGGTAGAGCATCGCGGTCAGCGCAAGCGCGGACAGCTCCGTCATCCCGTACGCGCGAAACAGCAGCGCGAGCCCGAGCGCGACGATCATCAGGCCGACGTTGTCGATCGACGAATACGCGAGCAGACGCTTCATGTCGACCTGGATCGTACTGAACACCACGCCGAGCAGCGCGGTGCCGATGCCCAGCACGAGCAGCAGCGCGCCCCACCAGGCGATCTGCACGTGCAGCAGGTCGAACACGGTGCGGATCAGGCCATACAGACCGACCTTCAGCACGAACCCGCTGAGCAGCGCCGATACAGGGGATGGCGCCGCGGGATGGGCGTCCGGCAGCCACACGTGCAACGGGAACACGCCCGCCTTGGCACCGAATCCGACCAGCGCGAACAGGAAGGCGAGCGAGGCCCAGAACGCGTCGGGCGACTGCGCGCGCAGGTTGGCAAACGTGTAGTCGCCGGTGCGCGCCTGCAGGATGCCGAAGCAAAGCAGCAGCGCGAGCGCGCCGACGTGGGAGATCAGGAAATACAGGTAGCCTGCGCGGCGGATTTCGCCGAGCCGATGATTGGTCATCACGAGGAACGTCGCGGACAGCGTCAGCGTTTCCCAGGCGACCATGAACACATAGGCGTCGTCGGCGATCAGCACGAGCGCGATGCTCGCGATGCAAACGTGGTACTCGAAGCAGATGAGTCCTGGCGCCGACCCTTCACCCTTGCGGAAATAACCGGCGGAAAACGCGCCGATCCCCGCGCTGACGACACCCAGCACGAACAGGAAATAGCCCGATAGCGCATCGACGCGCAGATGAAACGGCAACCCGGGCAGGCCGATGGGCAGCACCGCGGTGGTCGGTTCGGTGAAGATGGCGGCGAGTCCCGCCGCACCCAGCAGCAGCCCTCCCAGCGCGCCGAGCGGAAACAGCCCGTGAGCGACGAATCGCGTGCGATGCAGAACTCCGAGACCCAGCGTGCCGATCGCGAGCCAGGCGGCTGCGACCAGCAGGACGAAATGGACGACCGGGAAAGGTGCCATCCGGAATGTCTCCAGTACGCTCGGTTTGGACGAGGAGCATGGAATGAGCTCCGGCTTGCCGGCCTCACTCGAATCGCATTATGACATCAGAAACCAATCTGGATAACAGGATATGATAATGCCATTATCATGTGAACCACATATTCGCCACGTCTTTGCCGTTGCTCCGAGGGATTGAGTGATCCTATGCCTGCGCAGTACTTTCGAAGCCTGACGGGAAAACACCGCAGCACGAGCGCGAACCGTCAGCTCGGGTTTTCTCTTGCCTTCGTCGCCGGCGCCACCAATGCGGGCGGCTTTCTCGCGGTCAGGCAATACACGTCGCACATGAGCGGCATCGTGTCCGCGATCGCGGACCAGGCGGCGCTCGGCGACCTCCGGCTCGTGCTGGCTGGCATCGGTTCGCTGGCGTCGTTTCTGATCGGAGCGGGGTGCTCGGCCGTGCTCGTCAACTGGGGGCGCCGCCGCAGCCTGCAAAGCCAGTACGTGCTGCCGTTGGTGGTCGAGGCCGCGCTGCTGCTGCTGTTCGGTCTGCTCGGCAGCCACCTCGCGCTACGCGAAGCGTTCTTCGTCCCCCTGACCGTAATCCTGCTGTGCTTCATCATGGGGCTGCAGAATGCGATGATCACCAAGCTGTCGGGTGCGGAGATCCGGACCACACACATGACCGGCATCGTCACGGACCTCGGTATCGAGTTGGGTAAGCTTTTTTACTGGAATCGGTCGGCGCTCGTCGACGACGAGCACGCGGTCATCGCAAACCGCGCGAAGCTGAGGATCCACGGCACGATGCTCGCGTCGTTTTTCGTGGGCGGCCTGATCGGCGCGATCGGTTTCAAGCATGTGGGCTACGTGTCGACCGTGCCGCTCGCTGGCGCACTCGTCACGCGGGCGATCGTGCCGGTCGTCGATGATCTGTTGACCTGTTTCAGCCGGTTCGAGCGCAGGCACTGAGCTCACACGAGGACGGAAGAATGCTGGCGTGAAATGCCGGTTCTGATCGTGCCGCCGAAAGCAAATGCATTATAATTTGGTTAGCATATTTGCCGACTCGTCCTCGCAATGGAAACGAAAACCGCACGCCTGACCGTCCTGATCGACCCCGCCAAGAAAGAGGCATTCGAAATGCTCTGCTCGGCGCAGGATCTGACGCCGTCACAAGTCGTCCGCCAACTGATCCGCGAGTATCTCGAGCGTCACGGCGTGACCTACAAGACCAAGAGCCCGCTAGCCAAGCGCGGAAAGTAACGTCCGGGCTGACGCCTCGCGCCGGTCAACCGCCGATTTCCCAGTGCCCCTGTCCTTGCTCACGCCAGATCAGCCGCTTCGGATCGAGGCGCTCTCCTTCTTTCAGGCGGCGCGCAGTGACGGACAGTTTGAGTTCGTCTGCAAAGGCAAACGAGAGGGCACGCTCGAGTAGCACTTGTCTGGGCGGCAAACGATGCCCGCTTTTCCAGGCAAACGCGACAAAGTTGCTGTCGTCGCCGCACCGAACGAGCGCATAGCAAACGCCAAATGCGGATCTCAGCCACTCGAGGTGCTGCGGTATGGCCGGATCATCGTCCGTGAAGTTGATGACTAGAACGCCCGTCTCGGTTAGTCGTTCGCGACAGGCGGCGAAGAATGCGAGGTTCGCACAGCGGCTCGCGATCCCTTCCGCGACGAACGCATCGAGCAGGATCACGTCCGTGCGGATGTCATCCTGCATCAGGTAGTCCGCGCCATCGGCGCAAACCACCTTGAACCGCGCGTCGTCCGCCGGAATCCTGAATACGTCACGCAGCGCGATCACCTCGGGGCTGATCTCGACCGCTTCGATCGCGACCTCGGGCAGATGCCGATAGCAATATTTCGCCAGCGAACCCCCACCTAGTCCGATCATGCAGATGTGCGTGGGGGCGGGCTGCAGCAACAGAAATCCCATCATCGCGCGCGTATAGCCGAGCGTGAGCTTCTCCGGGTTGCTGAGCGACATGAAGCTCTGAGTGGAGAAGTGATCGAAGTGTAGCGACACCGCGTGCTGCGTCTCCAGCACGAACGGTTGCCCATCACTGATTGGCGTGGACAGGAATTTGACGAACGCGTCGTACGAGGTTCGATCCTCAGCCATTCTCGGTATGCTCGGGTAGCCAACCAGTCGATTGAATCATGCAGTGCGAACCGCGCTTCGGAGCGGGGCCGCCAACGGCGAACGGCCCGTCAGACCTTCTTCAGAAAGCAGGCCTTGAGCATGAAGCTGCCGGCGTCGGTCTTGCAGTCGATTTCGTGATCGCCGCCGACGATCCGGATGCTCTTCACCTTGGTGCCCATCTTCAGCGTGATCGACGAACCCTTGACGCGCAAATCCTTGATCAGCACGACCGAATCCCCGTCGGCCAGCACGTTGCCGTTCGCATCCTTGACGACGCTACCGGCGGGTTCATCGTTCGCATCGGCGCCAGCGTTTGCCGACCATTCGTGACCGCAGTCCGCACACACGTACAGCGTGCCGTCAAGGTAGGTGTTTTCCATCGCGCATTGCGGGCAGGCGGGGGCAGCGTTCATTGCAGCTTCCATTGAAACGACTTGAAGACAGTCAGTAAAAAACAGGCGGGCAACCCGCCTCGCCGTAGTCGGCATCGTGCCGGCGGCTCATGGGCGCACAAAATTATAATGCAATACACATCCTCTTACCTTCCAATTAGCATCTGCTTCCGGTGCCATTCATCAGACTTGCGGGTAGCTTCGCTGCGGATGTCGACAGCTTCGAGCTGGACGGAAAGTTGCGGGTGATAAATTTGGAACGGGCCAACCGGGCCAAAATGGGGTCGGTGCTCGCGGTGCCACAGGCGACGGAGGGACGATCATGGCGAAGCTGCGCATTGCGACGTTCAACATCAACGGAATCCGCTCGCGCCAGGCGGCGCTTTTTCAATGGCTCGAGCGCGAGGCGCCGGACGTCGTGTGTCTGCAGGAACTGAAGGCAGTGGATAGCGCGTTTCCCGTCGACGCCTTGCGCGAAGCCGGTTATGGCGCCGTCTGGCAAGGCCAGAGCGCATGGAATGGCGTGGCGATTCTGGCCAAAGGCGAAGCGCCGCTCGAGCGGCGGCGCGGTCTGCCCGGTTTCGAAGACGACACGCATAGCCGCTACATCGAGGCCGCGGTCGGCGGCGTGCTGATCGTGTGTCTGTACCTGCCGAACGGCAATCCGCAGCCGGGCCCCAAGTTCGACTACAAGCTCGCGTGGTTCGATCATCTGATCGCGCATGCGGCGCAGCTCTACGAGAGCGGCCACCCGGTCGTGATCGCCGGCGACTTCAACGTCGTGCCGACCGACGAAGACATCTACAACCCGCGCTCGTGGCTAAAGGATGCGCTGTTGCAGCCGGAGAGCCGCGAGCGCTATCGAAAGCTGCTCGCGCAAGGCTGGACCGACGCGCTGCGCACGCATTTCGGCGACGAACGTGTGTACACGTTCTGGGATTATTTCCGCCGTCATTGGGACACGAATTCGGGGTTGCGCATCGATCATCTGCTGCTGAGCGCCGATCTCGCGCCGCGTCTGCGAGACGCGGGCGTCGACCGCTGGGTGCGCGGCGAACCGCATGCGAGCGATCATGCGCCCGCATGGATCGAACTGGAGATGGGCGCCGGCCGCAAGAAGAAGAGCGGCTAGTAAAGCAGAGCGGCTAGTAAAGCAGCGGGCGAACCGCTTGCCGCGGATCGCCCGCTTTGGTGCGACTGCTTCGCACTGTCGTTCGGCGCCTACGATCCGGCACCGCGCCTGCATCAGTCGTAGTCGCGACCGCCGCGCGACCACAGCGCGCCCATCACGAAGCCGGCGAGTGCGACGACGGCCAGCGTCGTGAACGGGCTTTCGGCCGTCGTGTCGCGCAAGAGGCTCGTCGTGTTCGCGCATAACTGCTGCGCCTTGCCGCTCAATTCGCGCGCCTTGCCCGCTACCTGCGCGCTGGTGTCGCCGACTGCGTCGCCGACTGCGCTCTGCACCTTGCCGGCGACTTCCTTTACCGCGCCTGCCGCTGAATTCGTGTCCATATGCATCGCTCCTGTTGTCATATTTACGTGCGGGCGCGCTGCAATTGCAACGCGCCCGCACAAGGGCGCCGCGCAAGCCGCGCCGGTGCGGCGTCAGCCTGCGTCAGTGACGAAACGGGTGCAAGAAATGCGCCCGGCAACGGGGCGCAATGCATCCGGCCAGATGGAATGTGCTGGAGCATCATCGTCGGCGCCTGGAATTGATGCCGACGAACACGGCCAGCAGCATCAGAAAGCCGCCGAACAGCAGCGCGGAATTGACCAGCACCTGGCGCAGCCCGAGCGATTCGACGTCGATGAACGGATACGGATAGAAATCCGACAGGCTGCCGCGCCAGAACGTGATGCCGAGATAGGCGAGCGGATAGACGAGCCATAGCAGGCAGTGACGCAAGCGCAGATGGAAGCGTGGCACGAACAGCACCCAGTAGAGCGCGGCGAGCAATGGCAGCGCGCTGTGCAGCGACTCATTGAGCATGCGCCGGTAGGGCGACAGCGGCCACAGTCCGCGCAACAGCACGTTGTACGCGATGCCGACGAACACCATGTACGCGACCACCGCGGTCACGACGGTCGGCTGCCGGAAAAAGCGCACGAGCGGCGAGCGCTGCTTCCACAGCGCAACGCAGGTGAAGCAGAAGGCGCTGGCGAGCACCGTCAGATTGGTGAGGTAGCTGCTCATGCGCGCGAGCGCGTCGAACACGGTGAGACCGCGCGCGAGCGTGCGATCGATGGTCAGGTCGGCTTGCGCGAGGATCGCCATCCACGCGATCAGCGCAATCACCGTCGCCAACGTCAGCGACGACACACTGGGCGTATGCAGCGGCAGCTCGGACTCGCGCTGCGGAACGAGGGTAGGGCGCATGCGCTCGATTCTACGCGCGGTGCGCGCTCGCTCGCATGTGCTTTCTCGCGCATACGAGCCGGCGGTTGCGAAAATGCTACGGGGTACTACGGAGGTCGGATTGCTGACGACGAACGCGCTTAACCCTGTTGTGTTCCGACCCGTTATGATCGCGACTGCAGCCCTCGCTATTAACGGCGCCACGCGCGGCAAGCAGTCTCTATCGTCGCCGGTCGAAGAATCGCAAAGAAGCGGAGAGAAAGCATGAGAGCCAGCACCATTGCCGAACGGGAAGCGCGCGGCCGCGCCGCACGCGAGCATTCGAAACGCTCGAGCCATCGGGCGGTCGGCGAGTTGCACCGCGATCCGATCGAGCTGCTGAAACGAAGCAGCGCGGAGCGCGTCGAGAATCTGGTGCCGCTGCGCTATGGGCGCATGGCAGCCTCGCCGCTTGCGTTTCTTCGCGGCAGTGCGATTCTGCAAGCGCACGATCTGAGCAAGGTGCACGACAGCGGTCTTAGCATGCCGATCTGCGGCGACGGCCATCTGATGAATTTCGGCGGATTCGCGACACCCGAGCGGCAACTGGTCTTCGACCTGAACGATTTCGATGAAGTCTCGATCGGCCCGTTCGAATGGGACCTGAAACGCCTGTGCGCGAGCCTCGTCGTGGCCGCGCGGCAGATGCGCCTGAGCCGCGGGACCGCCGAGAGTCTCGTGATGACCGCGGTCGGTTCGTATCGCGATCGCGTCGCGCAATACGCGCAGTTCGGCGCGCTCGACCTGTGGTACGACCGCATCACGTTCGACCGCATGGCCGAGATCGCACTGACGCCCGAGCGCCGGCGCGCGGTGCGGCGTGCCATGGAAAAGGCCGCGAGCCGCACGCATCAAAGCCTGCTGGGAAAAATGGCGTCGTTCGACGGCACTCGTTGGACCATCCACGACACCCCGCCCGCGCTGTTTCATGTGCTCGGTGCGAACGCGCTGTTTACGGCCGAGGAAACCGAAACCTACCGGACCGGCAACATCGAAAAGATGATCGAGCTGGTGTGGGACGAGTACCGCAAGTCGATGTCGCACGATAGGCGCGATCTGCTCGATCAGTTCACGAGGCACGACGTCGTGTTCAAGGTGGCTGGCGTCGGCAGCGTCGGCACGCGTTGTCTGGTCGTGCTGCTCGTCGATCACATGGGCGAGCCGTTGTTCCTGCAGCTGAAGGAGGCGCGGCCATCGGTCATCGCGCAGTTCTACAAGTCGCCGACGGTCAAGCATCAGGGCGAGCGCGTCGTGCAAGGTCAGCGGCTGCTGCAAACCGCGAGCGACGTGTTCCTCGGCTGGGGGACGGGGCCGCGCGGGCGGCAGTTCTATTTCCGCCAACTGCGCGACATGAAGCTGTCCGCGAATATCGAGTTGTTCGACAGCGATCTGCTCGACGGCTACGCGCGGCTATGCGGCTGGATCATGGCGCGCGCGCATGCGAAGGCGAGCGGGCAGGCGATCGAGATCAGCGCGTACATCGGCCGCGGCGATCAGTTCGCCGAAGCGCTGAGCGGCTACGCGAGTGCCTACGCGGATCAGGTCGAGCGCGACTACGAGGTGTTCATCAAAGCGTGTCGCGCCGGCAAGCTCGAAGCGCGTACCGATGAGGAGATGGCGGCGGAATTTCGCGTGTAGCGCTGTTCGCGCCGAGTGTCACTTCACGCGTGTCGTCACGCATCGACGCGCGCTTCGCGCAGCGTGACGAACCGCAGATGCCGCTCGCGCGCTGCTTCGATCACGCTCGGCAGCACCGCGAGAATCAGCGGCTGGCCTTCGATCGTCAGCGCGGCGTTGCCATCGTGCAGCAACAGGATGTCGCGCGCGGCGAGGCCATCGAGCAGCCGCCGAGCGACCACGTGCGGGTTGCGCTCGCGCGTATCGTAGCCGCGCCGTGTCCACGCGGCGAGACGCAGATCGAGCTTGCGCAGCACCGGCTCCAGAAAGAGGTTGCGCAGTCCGGCGGGCGCACGGAAGAACATCGGCCGCGCGCCGCTGACGGATTCGAGCGTGCGTTGCGCCGCGGCGATCTCGCGCGTCAACGCGTGCGGAAACGTGACCGAAAACGTATGCACGTGCACCTGCGAATGATTTTCGAGCGCATGTCCACGCGCGACGATCTCACGCGCGAGCTGCGGATAGCGCTCGACCTTCGAGCCGATGCAGAAGAACGTCGCCCGCACGTCGAACGCGTCGAGCAGATCGAGCACTTTCGGCGTGACGACGGGATCGGGGCCGTCGTCGATGGTCAGCGCGATCGCATCCGCGTTGCGCGGGCTCGCGGGCAGTCGGGTCCAGTTCGGTCCGAGCAGCGTCGTGCGCGGCAACAGTCCGGTGATCGTAAACAGCGCGTGATTCGCGATGATCGAGGCGAGCCACCATGGCCACGCGGCTGGTGCAACAGCCACGCCGATCAGCACGATCACGTGCCAGCCGATCGTGCCGTTCAGCAGTGCGGAGTTGCGGCTACGCGGCCAGCGGCGCGACGGGTTCGGGCATTCATTCATCGAAACGTGCTTCCAGTACGCCTTCGTCCGTCCAGGGAAGGCTGTGAATCTTGCGCGCGATGCGCAACCGCGAACGATACCACTGTTGCGCGCGTCGACGTGCCGCGCTCGGCGGCCACGTACCCGGCGAAAGCGCGCTGAAAGACTCCCGCGGTTTGCGATCGCCGATTCGCTGTTGTATGGTGCGGAGCGAAAAGCGGCGCGCGTGTCGATGGCGATCGGACCGATTGCCGGAAAACGCGCGCGTCGCGACCCAATACGACAGGAGATGCGCGATGTGGCAAACAGGAAACGGCAAAGTGGCGCTGGTGACAGGCGCGGGCAGCGGCATCGGCCGCGCGTGCGCGCTGACGCTTGCGAAGCACGGCTATAGCGTGGTGCTCGCCGGACGCCGCCAGGCCGCGCTCGATGCGGTCGCGCAGGAAGCGCAAGCGCAGCACGGCGAAGCGCTCGCGGTGTCGTGCGACGTGACCGACGCCGACAGCGTCGCCGCGCTATTCGACACGATCCGCGCGCGCTTCGGCCGGCTCGACGTGCTGTTCAACAACGCGGGACGCAACGGCTCGCCCGTCGATCTCGACGAAGTGAGCATCGACGAATGGCGCTCGATCGTCGACACCAACCTGAACGGCGTATTCCTGTGCACGCGCGCGGCGTTCGGGCTGATGAAGACGCAAGACCCGCGCGGTGGCCGCATCATCAACAATGGCTCGATTTCCGCGCACGCGCCGCGTCCGAACAGCGCCGCCTACACGGCGACCAAACACGCGATCACCGGGCTCACGAAAGCGGTGTCGCTCGACGGCCGCAAATACGACATCGTGTGCGGGCAGATCGACATCGGCAACGCGGGAACCGAGATGGCCGCGCGGATGGCGCGCGGCGTGCCGCAAGCGAACGGCGAGATCGCGGTCGAGCCGCTGATGGACGTGCAGCATGTCGCCGACGCGGTGCTGCATATGGCGAGCCTGCCGCTGTCGGCGAACGTGCAGTTCATGACGATCATGGCGAGCAAGATGCCGTTCGTCGGGCGCGGCTGAGCGGCGCGCAGCACCGTCTCGCAAGCGGGAGCGGCGCGCGCGGGTTCAACTTATACTGGGCGCTCCGCCGTCTCTCCAGGCAAACCAAGCGCCGTGCCCCGCGCCAAACCCAGCGACGACCCGCCGCCGCAGCCGCCCGTGCGGCCCGATCTCGACGACTGCTGTCACAGCGGCTGCTCGCAGTGCGTGTTCGATCTCTACGACGAAGCACTGGAGCGCTACGAGATCGCGCTGGCTGCGTGGCAGAAGCGGCAGGCGCAGAAAGCGCGGCCAGCGCGGCGGCTGGACACGCAAGGCGCGAAGTCGAAGCCGCAGGCGGACGCGCGTCGCTCGACAGCCCGGCGCGGCAAACCGAACCCACACCGCTGATGCGCGCAAGCAACTCCACGTCCCCGTCATGACCGACCTTCAGCTCACGCCGACCGAATCCCTCGCCGACCCGCACACGCTCGACGATCTGCATCGCTTCGTGCAGCGTCATCCGCGCCTGTTCGTGCTGACCGGCGCCGGCATCAGCACCGACTCCGGCATTCCCGGCTATCGCGACGACAACGGCGCATGGAAGCGCTCGCCGCCGATCACGCTGCAGGAGTTCCTCGGCACGTTGGCGATGCGTCAGCGCTACTGGGCGCGCAGCATGGTCGGCTGGCCGCTGGTCGCGCGCGCGCAACCGAATGCCGCGCATGTCGCGCTTGCGCGGCTCGAAGCGGCCGGTCACGTGCCGACGCTGGTCACGCAGAACGTCGACGGCTTGCATCAGCGCGCGGGCAGCCGCGACGTGATCGAGCTGCATGGCGGCATCGACGGCGTCAGTTGTCTCGACTGCGGCATGCAGCATTCGCGCGCGGCGATCCAGCAGACGCTCGAAGCCGATAACCCCGCGCTGCTCGACGTCACGGCCGAAGCCGCCGCCGATGGCGACGCGCATCTCGAGTGGCACGATCTCGGCGGTTTTCGCGTGCCGGCATGCTCGAACTGCGGCGGGCTGCTGAAGCCGTCGGTGGTGTTCTTCGGCGAGAACGTGCCGAAGGCGCGGGTCGTTGCGGCGTCGCATGCGCTCGATGCGGCCGACGCGGTGCTGGTGGCGGGCTCGTCGCTGATGGTGTATTCCGGCTACCGCTTCTGCGTGTGGGCGCAGCGCCAGGGCAAGCCGATCGCGGCGATCAATCTGGGCCGCACGCGCGCCGATCCGCTGTTGTCGCTGAAGGTGGCCGCGCCGTGCGGCGATACCTTGAGCGCGCTCGCTGGGCTGCTGGCGGGCGCTTGAAAACGAGTACCTTCCGCGAATCACAATTAAAACCCGAGGAAACTGCATGCTGACGACGATCGAACAACTCGAAGCCCTCTACGCACAGCCAGCCGAGCGCTCGCTGCGCAAAGAGATCCCCTATGTCAACGACGACTACCGGGCGTTCATCGCGGCCGCGCCGTTCGCGGTGCTCGCGACGAGCGGCCCCGCCGGTCTCGACTGCTCGCCGCGCGGCGATGCGCCGGGCTTCGTGCGGGTCGTCGACGCACGCACGCTCGCGCTGCCGGACCGCCCCGGCAACAACCGGCTCGACAGCTTGCGCAACGTCATCGCCGATCCGCGCCTCGCGCTGCTGTTCGTGATCCCCGGTGTCGGCGAGACCTTGCGCGTGAACGGCCGCGGCCGAATCTCGAACGACGCGGCGCTGCTGGACAGTTTCGCCGTCGACGGTAAACTGCCGCGCACCGTGCTGCTGATCGACGTCGAGTCCGTGTACTTTCATTGCTCGAAGGCGATCGTGCGCTCGCGGCTGTGGGACCCGGCGCGGCATATCGAGCGCTCGCAACTGCCGAGCACGGGCGAGATCCTGCAACACATCTTCGCCGCGAACGATGGCGAAAAATTCGACGCGGCCGCCTACGATCGCGAGCTTCCCGAACGCGTGCGCGCCACGCTGTACTAACGTAAATCGCAAAACCGAAACGCAAGGCCGACCATGACCGATGCCCGGCAACATTCGCCATCCGCCGAACGCAATCGCGAACCGATCCTCGCCGTGCTGCGCGATGCGCTGCCGGCGCGCGGCCGCGTGCTCGAAATCGCGAGCGGCACTGGTGAGCACGCGATCTGGTTCGCCGGCGCGCTGCCCGGTCTCGACTGGCAGCCGAGCGACGCAGACGAAGAAGCACGCGAGTCGATTGCCGCGTGGACCGCGCACGCGGGGCTCGCGAACGTGCGCGAGCCGCTCGCGCTCGACGTGCATCAGCCGGACTGGGGCGTCGATGCGCTCGACGCGATGGTCTGCATCAACATGATCCACATCTCGCCGTGGAGCGCGGCGCAGGCACTCATCGACGGCGCGGGGCGGCGGCTCGTCGACGGCGGCGTGCTCTATCTATATGGTCCTTACCGGCGCGGCGGCGCGCATACGGCACCGAGCAACGAAGCGTTCGAGCAGTGGCTGAAGAGTCGCAATCCCGAATGGGGAGTGCGCGATATGGAAGCGATCGTTGCGCTCGGCGACGCGGCGGGGCTCACGTGCGAACGGGTGGTCGCGATGCCTGCGAACAACTTCAGTCTGGTGTTCAGGAAGCGGGCAGGGTAGCGGGAAGATCGACGGGGCGTGCATTCGTTCGTGTCGTCCGCCAAACCTCAGTCCGATTCCAGGCCGAACCCTCCGCGCAAGCGCCGACGCGCGCACAATAGCTGTCTACCCGGCGTTACGCGCAAGTTGGAGCACGGCAGGAGCACCGCAGCAGCACGAGCAACCGGCGTGCTTGCCCGCCCTCAAGCGGCAGGCGCGCGTTTCTTTTATCCTTTCACCCTCGACGCCGCGCCGGTGTTTTTGCAGCGCGGCGCCACGACATTTATTGGACTCTGGAGAATTCAAATGAGCAAACAGGCAATCGGCGTGGTGGGGCTGGCGGTGATGGGCCGCAATCTGGCGCTCAACATCGAGAGCCGCGGCCACGCGGTGTCGGTCTACAACCGTAGCCGCGCGAAAACCGACGAACTCATCGCCGAATTTCCGGACCGCAAACTGGTGCCGGCTTTCACGCTGGAAGAATTCGTCGACTCGCTCGAAAAGCCGCGCCGCATTCTGATGATGGTCAAGGCGGGCGAGCCGACCGACGCAACCATTGCCTCGCTCAAGCCGCTGCTCGAAAAAGGCGACATCCTGATCGATGGCGGCAACACACCCTTCACCGACACGATCCGCCGCAACCAGGAACTCGCGAAGGCCGGTCTGCATTTCATCGGCACCGGCGTGTCGGGCGGCGAGGAAGGCGCGCTGAAAGGCCCGTCGATCATGCCAGGCGGCCAGCGCGACGCGTACGACCTGGTCGCGCCGATCCTCACCGAGATCGCCGCGAAGGCGCCGGACGGCGAGCCCTGCGTCGCGTACATGGGACCGGACGGCGCGGGCCACTTCGTGAAGATGGTGCACAACGGCATCGAGTACGGCGACATGCAGCTGATCGCCGAGAGTTATGCGGTGTTGAAGCAGGTCGTCGGCTTGTCGAACGAGGAACTCGGCAAGGTCTATACCGAGTGGAACCAGGGCGAGCTCGACAGCTATCTGATCGAAATCACCTCGAAGATCTTCAGCAAGAAGGACGACGAAACGGGCAAGGACCTCGTCGACGTGATCCTCGACCGTGCCGCGCAGAAGGGCACCGGCAAGTGGACCAGCCAGAACGCGCTCGACCTCGGCGCACCGCTGCCGCTGATCACCGAGGCGGTGTTCGCGCGCGTGCTGTCGTCGCTGAAGACGCAGCGCGTGGCCGCGAGCAAGGTGCTCGAAGGGCCGCGGGCCAAGCCGCTCGAAGGCGCGAAAGAGGCGTTCATCGAATCGGTGCGCCGCGCGCTGTACTTCAGCAAGGTGATCTCGTACGCGCAGGGCTTCGCGCAGTTGCGCGCAGCGTCGGAAGAGTACAAGTGGGATCTCGACTACGGCACGATCGCGAAGATCTTCCGCGCGGGCTGCATCATCCGCGCGCGCTTCCTGCAGAAAATCACCGACGCCTACACGAAGGACAAGGCGCTCGCGAACCTGCTGCTCGATCCGTACTTCCGCGACATCGCGAAGAACTACCAGGCGGCGCTGCGCGAAGTCGTGGTGGCCGCAGTCAATGCGGGCGTGCCGGTACCGGCGTTCGCGTCGGCGATCGCGTATTTCGACGCTTACCGCTCTGAGCGTCTGCCCGCGAACCTCGTGCAGGCGCAGCGCGACTTCTTCGGCGCGCATACGTTCGAACGCATCGATAAGCCAGGCAGCTTCCACGCCCAGTGGAGCTAAGGGGTTGAAAAAATGGCCCGGCGCGCGATGGTGACAGCGCGCCGGGCCATTGTTGCGTTTGGATCGGCAAGCAGGCGCCGCATTATTGCCAAATATATCGAGGGTTAGCTGTAAGCCTAGCAAATGCGAAATGATTATTGCGTTGGTAGAAATAGAATTTCGCCGGTTTAAGGGTTTACCCTAGATCGTGACGCCTCTAAACTTGTTTTCAATCGCTGAGGGAAAAGCAGAAACCCCGAAGCGCACCACAACAAGTCCTTTGGAGGTTTAATCATGAAGACCCTGATTTCCGCAGTTGCAATCGCCGCCGCCCTCGTTGTTCCGGTCGCTTCGTTCGCTCAAGCCAGCCAGCCGGTGACGCGCGCTCAGGTTCGCGCTCAACTGATCCAACTCGAACAGGCCGGCTACAACCCGTCCGCCAACGACGTCAACTACCCGGCCGACATCCAGGCAGCGCAAGCACGCGTCGATGCGCAGCGCGGCACGGCCGTCGCAGCCAACCGCGCGGACACCAGCGGCTACGGCGCTCCGGCTGCCGGCACGTCGCAAGCAGGCCACGCCGTCGTTCCGGCGAAGGCCAACCGTAACTCGGTGTACTTCGGCAGCTGATCGCAGTAGCAGTGTGCAGGTGTAGTGGGTAGTCGTAGTCCGTTGTAGACCTCGCTTCGTGGAATAGCACGAGCGCGGCGGGCAAGAAAAAACGCCATCCAGTTCGATCGGATGGCGTTTTGTCGTTTACGGCGCCGTGCTGCGGCGGGTTCGCGTCAATGCAGGGTTCGCTGCCGCCGGCCGATGTCATCGAACAGCGCGCGGCTCGGCTCCAGCGCGAGAAGCCACGATTCGTCGTAGCCGCTCAGATTGTCGAGCGCCTCGCGCAGACGCTCGATCGCCACCGCGGGCAGCTCGACGCTCGCCTCGACCCCGCTCGACAGCCTCGCGACGCTCGCCAGTTGCACGAGCGCATCGGCGGCCTCGGCGACGTCGGCGGCGAAAATCAGGTGGGTGTTCAGCAGCTCGACGAGGCCGGCAGACGCCGCCACATCGTCGACGTTGAGTTGCACGGCCAGAAAGGTGGCTTTGTTCATCCTCGATTCCTCCCAGAATCCCAACGTTGTCGTGAACTGCTCCGCGCGGCTTGACTGAGTATAGGCGATGGCCGATTGCCCGCAACAATCGGACGAATCGGCCGTGGCGGCTTGCCCGCCGAGACGCGCGGGCCATGCGACCTATAATAGGCCAGCCGCGCAAGCGCCGTCGCCGTGGGCGGACGGCGCCGCCCGCGGGGTTTGCGCGCTTGCCAATTGCTCATCGACCATGAAGATCATCCGCAGCAAAAGCTTTACCGCGCCGCGTGCCTGGGGTGCGCTCGACATCGCGAACATGAACGGCATCACCACGCGTCTGCATTGGACCGACCAGCCGTACAAGTGGCACGTGAACGACGGCGAGGAAGTGTTCGCCGTGCTCGACGGGCGCGTCGAGATGCGCTATCGCGAAGACGGCGTCGAACGTTCGACGGTGCTCGAAACGGGCGACGTGTTCTACGCGACGGTCGGCACCGAGCATGTTGCGCATCCGCTCGGCGCGGCACGGGTGCTGGTCGTCGAGACGCAAGGAAGCGTCTGAAGAACACGGCAGTTTGACGGCGCGCGCCAGCGCGGCGCGCGTGTGGGGCTCGCGCATAATATCCACGCGTCAACAGACAGCCGCGACCTTACGCAAGCGTGGCGGCACGGCAATTGCAGCGGCGTCGATTGAATCGGAACGAGACACACGTCGAGGAAAATCAGATGACACAACAATGGCAACCGACGGCCATCCGCCTGCTGATCGCGGCGGCGCTCGGCGTGGCGATCGCCGGCTGCACGACGATGCCGTGGGAAAGCACGCCGTTCTACAACAACGCGCCGTCGAGCGCGACCAGTCTCGCGACCGTCCCGGTGCCCGCCGGCTTCTACCGCGTCAATCCGGGCGACACGCTGGCCGGCATCGCCTCGGCGTACGGACGCAAGCCGCAGGAAATCGCGGCCTGGAACGGCTTGCCGGTCAACGCGGCGGTCGCGCCCGGTCAGGTGCTGCGCGTTTCTCCGCCGATGGCCTCGGGCAGCGTGGTCACGCCGCCCGTTGCAGTGACGCCGAGTGCGCCGGCTGCGCCGGCCGCGCCGGGCGCGGCGGCGAACGTGCCGCCGGGCGCCGTCCCCGGTGCGCCAGCCCCCGCGGCCGGGCCCCAGCAGGGCGTGCTGCAATGGCCGTTGCGCGGGCCGATCCTGCGCGCGTTCGCGCCGGGCAAATACAACGGCATCGTGATCGGCGGGCAACCCGGCGATCCGGTCAAGGCCGCGGCGACCGGCCGCGTGGTCTACGCAGGCACCGGCATCGAAGCCTACGGCCCGCTCATCATCATCAAGCACAACGACTCGCTGATCACCGCGTACGGCCAGAACAGCCAATTGCTCGTCAAGGAAGGCGACGCGGTCGCGCAGGGGCAGACGATCGGCGAGGTCGGGGTCGATAGCCGCGGTGCCGCGTCGATCCAGTTCGAAGTGCGCCAGAACGGCCAGCCGGTCGATCCGCTGCAGTGGCTGCCCAAGCCGGGCGGATGAGCGCCCCCGTCGCGTCTATTGATTCAGTGTCTATCGACTCCTCGCAGTCGGATCGGCGCGCCTTGCGGGGACGCGCCGATTTTCAGCGTCGCCTGAATTGAATACACTGTATGGCTCGTTTGCCGGCGCGTACGCGTTCCCCCCGGAGCGCACGCGCGGCCGGCTGCCGTAGGTTGTCATCCATGGACGCACAGGGACACACAATGATCGATTTGCGCAGCGATACCGTTACCCGCCCGACTCCGCCGATGCTCGCGGCGATGTCGGCGGCCGAAGTCGGCGACGACGTCTGGGGCGACGACCCCACCGTACTGCGTCTGCAGGCCACGCTGGCCGAGCGCACCGGCAAAGAAGCGGGGCTGTTCTTCCCGAGCGGCACGCAAAGCAACCTCGCCGCGTTGATGGCGCACTGCGCGCGCGGCGACGAATACATCGTCGGCCAGCTTGCGCACACCTACAAATACGAGGGTGGTGGCGCGGCCGTGCTCGGCAGCATCCAACCGCAGCCGCTCGAAAACGCCGCCGACGGCTCGATCCCGCTCGACAAGATCGCCGCCGCGATCAAGCCGATCGACGATCACTTCGCGCGCACGCGGCTGCTCGCGCTGGAAAATACGATCGGCGGCAAGGTGCTGCCGGCTCAGTACGTCGCCGACGCGACGCAGCTCGCGCGCGAGCGCGGCCTCGCGACCCACCTCGACGGCGCGCGCGTGTTCAACGCGGCGGTCGCGTCGGGCAAGCCGGTCGCGGCGCTCGCCGAGCCGTTCGATTCGGTGTCGATCTGCTTTTCGAAGGGACTGGGCGCGCCGGTCGGCTCGGTGCTGGTCGGCAGCCGCGCGCTGATCGACGTCGCGCATCGCTGGCGCAAGGTGCTCGGCGGCGGCATGCGCCAGGCTGGGGTGCTCGCGGCCGCCTGCCTGTATGCGCTCGATCACAACGTCGAGCGTCTTGCCGACGATCACGCGAACGCCGCGCATCTGGCGGCGGGGCTGGAGACCATCGAGCAGGTGAAGGTGCAGTCGCTCGCAACGAACATGGTGTTCGCGCAGTTTCCGCAGCAGCATTGCGCGCCGCTCGAGGCATGGCTCAAGGAGCGCGGCATCCTCACGCAGATGCTGTATGCATCGCGCTTCGTCACGCACATGGATGTGTCGAGCGACGATATCGACTCGTTCATCGACGCGGTGAAGGGGTATTTCGCGGCACGTTGATCGCGCTGCATTGGTCGGAAGCGAGGCGGCTCGCGTAGTTGCCGCCTCGTCTTCCCGCACCGGCTTCAACTCATGCGCGGTTCGTTCGAGCCGCGCTTCCTGCAAGCTTTATCCTCGTCTCGCGTGCCGTCCGGCGCACATCTCACTTGACCGCCGCCTTCGCCTGCACGCCCGCGCGATGCGATGGCGCGAAGAGCCGCAAGCCGCTCGCGAGGCTCGCCGCGCCGGCAAAGAATGCGCCGAGGCCGAGCGCGAGCGTCGGTCCATGCTGGCGTCCGGCGATGCCGAAGCACAGCGCGACCAGCGCGGCACCGGTCGCCTGGCCGATTAGCCGCGCGGTCGCGACGATGCCGCTGGCGCCGCCGCTGCGCTCCGGCGGCGCGCTCGCCATCAGCGCCTTCAGGTTCGGCGACTGGAAAAAGCCGAAGCCCGCGCCGCAGATCGCCATGCGGATGCCGATGTCGAGCACGTGCGGATGGGCGGGCAGCATCGCCAGCGAAGCCATCCCCGCCGACAGCACCGCGAGCCCGACCGCGCCGAGCAGCCCCGGCGGATAGCGGTCCGACAGGCCGCCCGCGAGCGGCGCGGCAAGCGCGACCACGACGGGCCACGGCGTCATCAGGAAGCCGGTTTCGACCTGGCTGCGCAGCAGCACGTCCTCGAAATAGAACGGCAGCGACACGAATGCGAGGCTCTGCGCGGCGAACGAGCAGACGGCCGTCACCGCCGACAGCGCGAACACTGGCCGCTTGAACAGATCGACGGGCAGCATCGGCGCGGAGTGACCCGCCTCGCGGCGAATCAGCAGCAGCCCGAACACGACGGCGACCGCCGCGGCGCTGAGCACGATCTGCATCGACGCGCGTTGCGCCGCCTCGCCGAGCGCGAAGATCAGCGCGGCGAACGTGACCACGTTGAGCAGCGCCGCCAGCGGATCGAACTGATGCCGGCCCTGCGCGGTATGCGGCAGCGCCGGCATCGCAAAGCTCAGCGCGAGGACGCCGAGCGGCACGTTGACCGCGAATAGCCACGGCCACGTTGCGACCGACAGAATCAGCGACGCCACCGTCGGCCCGACCGCGAACGACACGCCGACGATCAGCGCATTGGTGCCGAGCCCGCGACCGAGCCGATGCGGCGGGTACAGATAGCGGATCAGCGCGGTGTTGACGCTCATGATCGCGCTGGCGCCCAGGCCCTGCACGATCCGCGCGGCGGCGAGCAGCGGCAGCGTCGGCGCCAGAGCGCAGCCGAGCGAACTCAGCGTGAACAGCGCGATGCCGCCGATATAGATACGCCGATGCCCGACGATATCGCCGAGCGCGGCGAGCGGCAGCAGCGTCGCGACCATCGCGAGCTGATACGCGTTGATGATCCAGACCGACGCGGCCGGCGCCGCGTGCAGGTCGCCGGCGATCGCGGGCAGCGCGGTGTTGGCGATCGCGGTATCGAGCGTGGCGAGCGCGACGGCGAGCATGATCGCGGCCATCGCGCGGCGATTGGCGGCCGACATCGGGCCGTCGGCGGGGAGTGCCGGCGTGGAGACGCCGACGGTAGAGCTGAGCTTATCGGACAAGGCGTGGCTCGTCGGGTTGGGCATGCCGCTGTCGGCCGCTTCCAGAGAGGCGACGCGCGCACGGCGGTTTTGTTGTGGGCGAGTTGGCGCGCTGTCCGGACCACGGCGGATGAGCGTGGCGGCTGGTGCGGCGCAACGTCGCGATTGTTGCAGAGACGGCACGATCGTGCAGGGAGGCGGGCAGGCGGCCGAAGAAGAGGCGCTGGGATCTGATAGTAACGCAACTAACCGTCAACCCGCCCAGCATCTGCAAATCGGCCAAGGCCCCACATCGAATCCCACACGCGTACGCTCGAACCGTCCGGCAGAACGGGCGGCCCGATACGATCACCCAGTTAGGGAATTCGCGGCTTCATTCGCCCGTCATGCATCGAAAAAATAATCGATGTGCGGTTTTGCACTGCATCCGTGCATCGGCCGCGCGCCATTGCACTGCAACTGGCGGGTTCACTGGGCACGGCATATGCGTCATCGTCCGCTCGCGCAGCGATGTGCGAGATCCCCAAAATGTCCTACTCTGTTTTTTTAACCGTTCCGACAGGCACGCGCCTCCCGTCCGTCTTCCGTGCGGTTCGCGTCTGCCATGTCGAACTTCCCGGAGGCTTCGATGACGACCGTCGATCTGGAATTCGACCAGCTCCACAGTACCGTCGACGCGCTACGGCGCTCAATTTCGAATCGCATGATGTACGGCGTCGGCAAGGACGCCATCACCGCTCACCCGCACGATTGGCTGCATGCGGCCGCGCTGGCCGTGCGCGACCGGCTCGTCGCGCGCTGGATGAAGACCACGCGCCTGCAATACGAGCAGGACGTGAAGCGGGTCTACTACCTGTCGATGGAGTTTCTGATCGGCAGGACCTTTACCAACGCGCTGCTCGCGCTCGGCATTCACGATCAGATGAAGGAGGCGCTCGCGAGCCTCGGCGTCGACATGGACGCGCTGATCGATATCGAACCCGACGCCGCGCTCGGCAACGGCGGCCTCGGCCGGCTCGCCGCGTGCTTTCTCGACTCGATGGCGACGCTCGGCATTCCGGGCTTCGGCTACGGCATCCGTTACCAGTACGGCATGTTCCGTCAGGAAATCGTCAACGGCGAGCAGGTCGAGGCGCCCGACTATTGGCTGCGCGCCGGTAACCCCTGGGAATTTCCGCGGCCCGAAATCAAGTACATGGTGCACTTCGGCGGCCGTACCGTGCAGCGCGGCGAGAAGACCGAATGGATCGACACCGAGCACGTGAACGCGACCGCGTACGACACCGTGATCCCCGGCTATGCGACCGACGCGACCAACACGCTGCGCCTGTGGTCCGCGCGCGCGACCGAGGAGCTCGACCTCGGCGCATTCAATCGCGGCGACTACCGCAACGCGGTCGACACCAAGAACATGTCGGAGAACGTGTCGCGGCTGCTCTATCCGGACGACTCGACGCCTGCCGGCCGCGAGTTGCGGCTGCGCCAGGAGTACTTCTTCGTATCGGCGACGATGCAGGATCTGATCCGCCGCTATCAGCGCACGCACAGCACGTTCGGACGCTTCTCGGAGAAGGTCGCGGTGCATCTGAACGACACGCACCCGGTGCTCGCGATTCCCGAGCTGATGCGCCTGCTCGTCGACGTGCATAACCTGCCTTGGGACAAGGCGTGGAAACACGTGACGCAGATCTTCTCGTACACGAATCACACGCTGATGCCCGAGGCGCTCGAAACATGGGATGTCGAAATGCTGTCGCGCCTGCTGCCGCGCCATCTCGAGATCATCTTCGAAATCAATGCGCAGTTTCTGAAGCATGTCAGCGAACAGTCGGGTCACGACGTCGATATGATCCGCCGCATTTCGCTCGTCGACGAATACGGGCAGCGGCGCGTGCGCATGGCGTATCTGGCGATCGTCGCGAGCCACAAGGTCAACGGCGTGTCGAAGCTGCATTCGCAGCTGATGACGCGCGACATCTTCTCCGACTTCGCGCGCCTCTATCCCGACCGCTTCACCAACGTGACCAACGGCATCACCCCGCGCCGCTGGCTCGCGCAGGCGAGTCCGTCGCTGTCGTCGCTGATCGACGCGCGCATCGGTACACATTGGCGCAGCAATCTGTTCGAGCTCGAGCAGCTGCGCAATCTGCGCAAGGACGACGAGTTCGTCGACGCGTTCCGCGAGGCCAAACGACAGGCCAAGCTGCGGCTCGTGCACCGGCTCGCGCAGCACACCAAGCTGCACTTCGATCCGAACGCGCTGTTCGATCTGCAGGTCAAGCGCATTCACGAATACAAGCGCCAGTTGCTCAACGTGCTGCACGTGATCGTGCGCTACAACGAGATTCGCGCGAATCCGGAGCGCGACTGGGTGCCGCGCGTCGTGCTGTTCGCGGGCAAGGCCGCGTCCGCGTACCGGATGGCCAAGACGATCATCAAGCTGATCGGCGACGTCAGCGAGAAGGTCAATCACGATCCGCTGATCGGCGACAGGCTGAAGGTCGTGTTCGTGCCGAACTACGGCGTGAGCGTGGCCGAGCTGATCATTCCGGCGGCCGATCTGTCGGAGCAGATTTCGATGGCCGGCACCGAGGCGTCGGGCACCGGCAACATGAAGCTCGCGCTCAATGGCGCATTGACGATCGGCACGATGGACGGCGCGAACATCGAAATCTGCGACGCGGTGGGGCGCGAGAACATCTTCATCTTCGGCCACAGCGCCGACGAGGTGGACGATCTGCGCGCAAGCGGCTATCGGCCGCGGCGGATTTACGAGGAAAACGAAGCATTACGCACCGCGCTCGATCAGATTCGCACGGGCTTCTTCTCGCCGGACGATCCGCTGCGCTTCTCCGATATCTTTCACACGCTGGTCGATTGGGGCGATCACTACATGGTGCTCGCCGATTTCGATGCGTTCGCGAAGGCGCAGAACGCAGTGGATGCGCGTTTCGTCGACAAGCACGCGTGGGCCGAAAGCGCGATCGAGAACGTCGCGGGGATGGGGCTGTTCTCGTCGGATCGCACGATCGGCGAGTATGCGCGCAATATCTGGCGCGTGAATCCGCTCAGTCTGGACTGAGCCGGAGAAGCCGTGCGGCGCTGGCGTCGATCAGTCGCTCACGGCTCTTTCATGTTCGATCGACGCGCCGCGTCATGTCTTCGGCGCGGCGGCCGCGGCCTTCGCCCGATGCACGGCCTCGCCGACGCGTTCGACGAACTCGCGATCCGTGCTCATCAGCGCCTCGCGCTCACCGTCGGCCGTCTTGACCATCAACCGATGCGTGACGTCCTGACTCGCCCAGGTCAGCCAGCCGACCACGACCAGCATCGCCCCGGATACGAGTCCCGACGCCGAATGCAGCACACCGCCGACGATCGCGCCGACCAGCCCCGCCGCCGAGATCACGAGCGGCACGACCTTGTTCTTCTGCACGGTCACGACCCGCACGTCGACGATATCGCGCAGCGGGAAGACCTGACCCGCGGCCGAGAGGGCGTTGCGCGTGACCGACACGCCGCGATCGTTGAATGGGATTTCCATCGTTTCAATGCAAGGGTAGTGAAGCGCGCAGCGTAGCAGACTTCGTTCAAATTTCTAAAGTTAGGGAGTTTTTCGTTCTCTCTCAGGCCCGTGCTGCAAGGGGTGATTTTGGGGACAAAAAAACGAGTTAGGCGATTTTCTGATTAAAAACCCGGTTTGGAGAGAGCGCGACGGGAAAATATGCGTTGAAATGATCTACGGCGTCGATGCGCGGCGCTCGGTAATGACAGCATTCCATCTGAGCGTCTTTATTTGAGGGGCTCCGGCCTGAAGGCGTTAGTCGGGAATCGCGAGCGGGAATGCTCCACGCTAGCGATTAGCAATCCGGATTCGCGGGTACTGCAGGAGAGGAAGGTCAAATGATTGCGGCCATGTCGTTCATCGCTGGATTGCTCGCCGTCTTAGTTGTCTGCTATGTGCATTATCAGAACCCCAGATTTACAAAGGGCGGGTTAACAGTGTCCTAGCCAATCTTGCGGTGTTTGGCGTGGGCTGCAGTTTCGGCTTCATTTGTGCGCGGTTTTTGAGCAGCCCGGCGCGCCACGTTCGAGTTCGTCAGGTCTTGCGATCAGTTCGTTGAGCAACAGGATCTTTGCCGAACTCTCAAGTCTCGTACTTGAACGACACGGATACCCGGGTCCGATATTCAACCACCTTGCCGTTGTCGATCTTCATGTCGAGCTTACAGACTTCGGCGATTCGCAAAGCACGAAGCGAGTTAGCAGCAGTTTCTACAGCATTTTTCGCAGCCTCCTCCCAGGAAGTCGGACTCGTGCCGACAATTTCTGTAACCTTGTAGACGCTGGACTGTGTGCTTGCGGCCATGATCTCTCTCCAGGATGGAATGGGCGATTTTTACGTCGCGCATCCCGCGTGCCTGTCTCGCTAATCAGCGCTAGCTACTTCGCAGCATGTAAGCTAAACGACGCGTACAAACCTGCTTCGGCCCGCGAAGTGGGGTCGGCCACGCCAGGCGTCGAGGCGGTTTCGCGGAGTCGAACGACGCTCAATTGACAGACAGCTCTTGAGGCCCTTGCTCTCTGTTATCAGTGTCAGTGTGCAGGTGTCCGACGTGGACACCTTGCAGCTGACCTGATCTCCGTTGAGTAGCGCCGGTGACGCGATTACGGTTTTCCGAGGACTCTAAGCGCCTCGGTGTGCAACCCGGGAGTCGCAGCCGCGACGACCGTACCATCGAAACGTTCGGTGATTGGATGACCCGACCAGGTAGTAACGATGCCGCCCGCGCCTCGAACGACAGGCACTAGCGCCATCACATCGTAAATTTCCAGGTCTGCTTCCACGACGAGGTCAACGTAACCAGAGGCTAATAAGGCATAACCGTAACAGTCGGTTCCGAACCGGGAGATTGCGACGGAGCGCGACAGCGTTGAAAAGGCTTGTGCCGCTTCGCCAGTGAAAATCTGTGGGTCCGTTGTGCACAGTCGGGCCTCACACAATCGCGTACATGGACTGACCTTGCACGGAGTGCCATTGAGAACAGATTGGTTGCCGTAGCCTATCCAGCGCTCACGCAGTGCTGGGACTTCAACCATGCCGTAGGCAGGAAGTCGACTTTCGAGTACCGCGACGAGCGTCCCGAACAGCCGGAGACCCGATACGAAGCTCTTCGTGCCGTCGATGGGGTCAATCACCCAGGTTGTGCCGTCTCCAATCTCTCCGCCTTCCTCTTCGCCCACAAGGTGGTGTGACGGGTGCCGCGACAAGATGAGTTCACGAAGCCGTCGTTCTATCTCGCGGTCCGCGATTGTTACAGGAGTCTCGTCGGACTTTGTTGCAACGTCGAACCTCGTTCTGAAGCGCTTCAACGCGAGGATTCGCGCTTCGTCGCCGAGCGAGTCCAGAAACCTGTAGGTGTCCGTTGGTGTCATGTTTCTACTTCCTGATGCCGTCAGTGCTGCCGCACCGTCGCAACCCGCAGTACCGGTCCGGCGGGCAAGACCTGATAGTCCTCTCGTGGCGCCGACCCTGCCACGGGAAAGCGGAACGTTGGCTGTCGCACAAACGGTCCCACTCACGAAGGAGCTGTGCCTCGCGTTGTCGTCACTGCTTCATCTCGCCGGTCGCGTTAGAGCCGGACGCGCCTTGGGGCGACATGCCACTTTCGCGTTTTTGCATCAATGTGCCACTCGCCGGCTTGCCGGTACCGGCGTCCGCAGCACGGCTCATGCTCTGCCCAGCGGTACCCGGCTGCGCGCTGTGAGCATCCGGCTTCGGCTGCACGCCGCCGGTATTGGTTTGCGCAAACGCGTAAGCGCTGGCAATCAATGCAATTACGCTCACTCCTGCCACTATCAGCTTCATGACGATCTCCAGTTTGGGAAGCGCTGCGGAACTACGTACCCATCCGCGTAGCACGGCTCGTGCCGTCAAGGAGCATCGTTGGCGGGGCCTGGATCATGTCGGCTCGGGTCGTGATGCGCCGCGCGTGGCCGAGATCAGCCGTCGCGGCCTGTCATCTCGGGTGCGATCGACGCATGGTTCAGCAGCCCGACGAGCGCGACGCCACCGACCACGTTACCTAGCAGCGTCGGCGCGAAAAATCGCAGTAGATAGTCCTGCACGGCGGCATGGCTGCGCAGCACCGCGTACGCCGCTTCCACTGAGCCAGCAATCACGTGCGCCAGATCACACACTGCAACAACATACGTGAGGACCGCGACGATCAGCACGGCGGCGGATCTCGCGCTCGGCAGCAGCCAGACCATCAGCGCGATCAGCCAGCCCGCGAGAACCGCCTTCATGGTCGTGGAAGCAAAGGTCGAGCCGTACGGGGCTTGCGACAACTGATCGAGAACCGGCGCAAGCTTCTGCCCGAACGACGTCGGCATCGTAAGGATTCCGGCGAAGATCCATGTTCCGGCCAGATTCGCGGCCAGTACGATCACCCATAGCCGCAGCGCGATAGCGGCAACCGGCAGACTGCGCCTCGTCAGGACCGGCAGCAGCACGGTCAACGTGCTTTCGGTGAATAGTTGCTGGCGCCCGAGCACGACGATGATGAAGCCGACGCAATAGCCTGCGGCGCCAGTCAGCGAGATGCCGCCGTGACCGGAAGACGACGTCTTGCTTTCGAGCACCGCCTGGGTCAGAAACGAAAAACCCATTGATAGCCCGGCCGCCAACGCGGACCACAGCAACGCGAGCGGCTTTCGGCCAAGCGCCGTCTCGCCTTCCTCCCGGATGATCTCGTGAATCACCAGCGCGCGAGGTGAACTGTGCGCGGAAGCCTGGTCGCGCTCCTCGTCATCGAGGTGGGGCGACGCATGTCCTGCCGGGTGATCGTCGTTTGTTCGGGGCTGGCTTGCCATTCGCAATGCTCCAGGTTGTTTGTCGCGATCGCCTTGTCGATAACGCTGACGGCGAAGCCACTCCGCTGTCCGATGAGGATCGCGTCGCAAAGGCCAAAGTGCTTACTTGGCGACGCGATTCCGCGTCTCGAATCCCATGTGTGTCACCTTTTCGCCTCGTCGCGGTCCGCAGCAGAGCGGCCAAGGAATTGCGTGACCGTCTCCGGCAGGTGCTCAAGCAGCCACTTCGCCATTTCGGCCAGTTCGCCTTGCGGCCCGCCGAACTGCTCCAGCATCAGATTCGCGAGCCCGGGATTGGTCGTGCCGACGCGAACCGTGTATTGCAGCCTTTTGTTGTGCATGAACATCCGGACCTCCATTGGAGTTGGTAGTTGGGTCTTCCCTCCGCCGTGCCACGCATGCGGAGCGCCGTCGCGGCTGGACGGCGCGAATCCGTCTGCGCATGCCGCGTTCCTGCACGCCTGACACGAGTTGCCAGGGCTTGCCCAAAGCAGGCGGGAAGGGTTGCAACAGGCTAGAGGTCTGCAGACCAACGTTGCGCGCACGTGCGAGCAGGCGCCTGCAGGAGGCGGTTCGCGAAGAGGACCATCTCATTGCGGGATTGCCGACCGCGTCTGTGCGTAGGGGGTTTACTCGTAGTGCCGATCGGCACTTATGCCATGCACGCAGCCGGCGGAGCCCCCGTATGCGGGTGTTCTGGAGGTTTTGCCACGTTCGGTTCCCGGTGCCAAAACCCACTCTCAGACCTCGCCGGATCCGGGAGCGTAGATAGCGCGGATAGAGGTTCGGTTCATTTCTCCGTTGTGGCGCGACGTCATCGGCCGACTGCATTGCGGCAAGGAAAATCATACTTGGCCTGGACGGATTGGCTAAGATGTCGCAGGTTCGCGCTCGGAGGCCATTCATGACTGTCGGCGTATATGCCACGCTGGTCGCGACGTCGCTCGTGCTGCTCCTCGGCGAAAAGCTCGTGCAATGGATCGGCGTGCTCCGAACCTATTCGATTCCGGCGCCGGTGGCAGGCGGGCTCATCGTCGCGATCTGCGTGCTGATCACACGCATCACCATCCACGTGCAGGTCAGGTTCGATTCGACGCTGCAGGCGCCGCTGATGCTCGCGTTCTTCTCGACGATCGGCCTGAATGCGCATCTGTCGAATCTGAAGGCGGGCGGGCCGGTGTTGATCCGCTTTCTCGCGCTGGTCAGCGGGCTGCTGATCCTGCAGAACGTGATCGGCATCCTGCTAGCGTTCGCGCTCGGCGTCGATCCGCTGCTCGGTATTCTCGGCGGCTCCGTCACGATGTCGGGCGGGCACGGCACCGGCGCCGCGTGGAGCCAGGTCTTCACCGAACGTCACGGGCTGGAGTCGGCGACCGAAATCGCGATCGGCTGTGCGACCTTTGGACTCGTGATGGGCGGCGTGCTCGGCGGTCCGGTCGCACGTGTGCTGATGCGGCGGATCAGCGCCGACGAATTGCTGCGCGGCCAGCAGCTAGCGGACGAAACGCTGGTCTTCGAAGAACCGAAGGCGGAGCAGGCCACTACGCCCGCCGCGATCATCACGACGCTCGCGCTGATCTCGATCTGCCTCGCGGGTGGCGAAGTGTTTGCCGACTGGATCGCGGACACCGTGTTCGAATTGCCGACGTTCGTCTGCACGCTGTTCATCGGCGTGATCCTGAACAACGTGCTCGCGCTCATGCGTGTGCGGATCGACCAGCACGCGGTGGCGCTGGTCGGCAACGTCGCGCTCGCGCTCTTTCTCGCGATGGCGCTGATGCGCCTCGACCTATGGGAGCTTGCCGCGCTCGCGTTGCCGATCATCTCGATCCTCGCGGCGCAGACGCTGCTGATGGCGCTCTATGCGATCTTCATCACGTTTCCCGCGATGGGCCGCAACTACGACGCGGTCGTGTTGTGCGCGGCGCAATGCGGGCTCGGACTTGGCGCGACGCCGACCGCGATCGCGAACATGCAGGCGATCACGAACCGCTTCGGCCATTCTCATATCGCGTTCCTGATCGTGCCGATGACGGGCGCGTTTTTCATGGACATCGTCAACGCGATCGTGATCAAACTGTTTCTCACGCTGCCGTTTTTCCACTGAGCCCAGGCGAATACCATGAGCAACCAACCACACATCGCACCCGACAGCACCGCCGCGCGCGTCGCGCTATGGCGTGCGCTGCACGTGCAGGCCGACGCGCCGCCGCACGTGCTCGAAGACGAAGTCGGCTTGCAATTGCTGGCTCCCGCCGAGGATTGGCGCAGCCGCGGCGACATGGACCCGCGGTTCACGCGGCCGTTTCGTGCGTCGATCGTCGCGCGCGCACGCTTTATCGAGGATCTGGTCGTCGAGCAGGCCGGCCGGGGTGTGGATCAATACGTGATCCTGGGCGCCGGTCTCGACAGCTTCGCGCAACGCCGGCCCGACATCGCGTCGCGGCTCACCGTGTTCGAGGTCGATCCGCCGGGACCGCAAACGTGGAAGCGTGAGCGGCTCAGCGAATTGGGTTACGGCCTGCCGGACTGGCTGCGTTTCGTGCCGGTCGACTTCGAAGCGGGCGATAGCTGGCGGCAGCGTCTCGTCGCCGAAGGCTTCGACGAAAGCAGGCCGGCCGTCGTCGTGTCGACCGGTGTCAGCATGTATCTGACCACAGAGGCGAATGCGGCGACGCTGCGCGAAGTGGCCGGGCTCGCGCGCGGTTCGACGTTCGCGATGACGTTCCTGTTGCCGCTGGAAATGGCGGACCCGGACGTGCGCCCCGGACTCGAAATGGCGGAGAAGGGCGCGCGTGCGAGCGGTACACCGTTCATCAGCTTCTTCATGCCGCAGCAGATGATCGCCATGGCGCGCGAAGCGGGCTTTGACGACGCGCGGCATGTGTCCGCGGCCGATCTGACGCAGCGCTACTTCGCGGCTCGCACGGATGGACTGCGCCCGCCGGCCAATGCGGAGGAACTGCTGGTGGCGAATACTTAGCGGCCGTTGCGGTGGGTTGAATGCGCGATCGCGGTCCTCACGCGGCTATAATCGCGCTCGAACATGGCCTTCGAAGTCTACTCATGAAAAAGATCGCAGCCTTCGCACTCGTCGCATGCGCACTCGCCGCCTGCTCGTCGTCCCCGGAAAAGCAGGCGCAGCGCGCCCAGCAGGAAATCCTTCATAGCGAGCCGAACCTCCGCGCCGCGCAACGCGACGCGGTGATCGACTGCACGCCGTCGAATTGCGATGCCGCGTGGGCGGCGACGAAACGCTATATCGAGCAGCATTCCGACACGCACGTGATCCGCGCGGACGCGGTCGCGATCGATACCGATGTGCCCGACGATTCGGGCAAGGCCGCTTTTTCAGCGACCCGCGCGAACAAGAGCACGGGCGGCGCGACGTTGTCGCTGTTTGCGCAGTGCCGCGGCATGTATGGGCCCGACAGCGCGAAGGGCGACGACTATGACGAGTGCGCCGAGAAGATCCTGAAGACTCAGAACGGCTACGTGCCGTATCTGCGCTCGCACGCATCGGCGCAATAGGGGAGCCGCTACGGAAAGCGCGGGGCCGCCAACCCGGCACTCGCGCAGCGATTCGCCGAACCCTCGCCACGATGCGGCGGGAGGCGCTATGCTGATGCGTCTTCGCCTCGCGGAACCCCGTCATGCAAGCTCCTGGCGCCACCGTACCGATTTCGCTCGTCAATGGGTTCCTCGGCAGCGTCGGGACGCGGCCGGATATCGTCGACCGGCACCTGTCCGGCGCGAACATCCCGCGCGCGCTGCTGGACCAGCCTGGCGCGCGCGTCACCGAGGAACAGTTCTCGACGCTCTACCGCTCGCTCGCGATCGAACTCGACGATGAGATGCCCGGCATTTTCTCGCGCCCGCTGCGCAGCGGCGCGCTCAAGTTTCTGTGTCTGAGCCTGCTGGATGCGCCGAATCTCGAAACCGCGATGCATCGGTTCGGCCAGTTCTTCCATCTGGTGCTCGACGACTTCCGTTTCGAGTCGCGCCGCGGCGACCTCGTTGCGACGCTGGCCTTGCATCCGGGAAGCACGGGAGCGCAACCGAGCATGCTGGGCCAGGAGCTGATGCTGAAGCTCGCGCATGGGATCGCGTCCTGGCTGATCGGCCAGCGCATTGCGTTGCTCCAGGTGCAGTTCGCCTTTCCTCGTCCTGCTCACGCGCTCGAGTATCTCTATCTGTTTCCCGGACCGGCGAAGTTCGACTGCGATCAGACCTCGATGCAGTTCAGCAGTAGCTATTTCGATCTGCCCGTGCGCCAGCGCAAGGCGAATCTGCGCAGGTTTCTCGCTCGTGCGCCGGAAGACTGGATCTTCGTGTCGTTCAACGAGCAGCTGTTCAGTCATCGCGTGCGGGAACATCTCGCGTCCCGGCTGCCCGACGTCCCGTCCATCGAAGAGGCGGCGGAAGGCCTGCACTGTTCGGTCAGAACGCTGTGCCGTCATCTTGCCGCCGAGGGCACGGCGTTCCAGGTGCTCAAGGACGAACTGCGCCGCGACATCGCGATCCAGCGCCTGACCGGCACGCACGAGCCCATCGCCATCATCGCCGGCGACGTCGGCTTCGGCGACCCCACCGCATTCCATCGAGCGTTCCGTCACTGGACCGGCAGCACCCCGGCGGCCTATCGCCGGGGTGGCTGATCTCGTCACATCAAAGCGTCGGTAACCCCTGCCGACGCACTTCCCACGGGGCGCTTACTTCCTCCGACGTGGCCAGAGATGTCAATAGATCGTCCGGTTTGGACAACCGGGCAGGGCCTGTCCGACGCTACGATTCAGCCATACGTTACCCGGGCCGCATCGGTGCCAGACGGGTGACTTTCCCTACGGACTATCTGATCGGAAGAATGGTAATGAGCTACGTCGCGCCTCTCAAAGACATGCTGTTTGCAATCACGGAACTGGCCGGAATCGACCAACTGGCGGCCTTGCCCGGCTGCGAGGACGCGAGCGCCGATACGGCTCGCGCGGTGCTCGAAGAGGCCGCGCGCCTGCACGAAGGCGTGCTCGCGCCGCTGAACGTGGACGGCGACCGCAACCCGAGCACGTGGAAGGACGGCGCGGTGAGCGCCACGGCCGGTTTCAAGGACGCGTTTCGTCAATTCACCGAAGGCGGCTGGCAGGGTTTGCAACATCCGTCTGAATACGGCGGTCAGGACTTGCCCAAGCTGCTGTCGACGCCCTGCATCGAAATGCTCAACGCCGCCAACCTGTCGCTGGGGCTGTGCCCGCTCTTGACCGACGGCGCCATCGAAGCGCTGCTGACGGCGGGTAGCGAAGAACTGAAGCAGCGCTACGTGCCGAAGATGATTTCCGGCGAGTGGACCGGCACGATGAACCTGACCGAGCCGCAGGCGGGCTCCGACCTGTCGCTGGTGCGCACCCGCGCCGAGCCGCAGGGCGACGGCTCGTACCGGATCTTCGGCACGAAGATTTTCATCACATGGGGCGAGCACGATATGACGGAAAACATCGTGCATCTGGTGCTCGCACGTACGCCGAACGCACCGGAAGGCGTGAAAGGCATTTCGCTGTTCGTCGTGCCGAAGTTTCTCGTCAACGAGGACGGCTCGCTCGGCGAGCGCAACGACGTGCATTGCGTGTCGATCGAACACAAGCTCGGCATCAAGGCAAGCCCGACGGCAGTGCTGCAGTTCGGCGATCACGGCGGCGCGATCGGGCAGCTTGTCGGCGAGGAGAACCGCGGTCTGGAGTACATGTTCATCATGATGAATGCCGCGCGCTTCGCGGTGGGCGTGCAGGGCGTGGCGATCTCGGATCGCGCGTACCAGCAGGCCGTCGCGTATGCGAAGGAGCGCGTGCAGAGCCGTCCGGTGGATGGCTCCGCGAAGCAGTCGGTCGCGATCATCCAGCACCCGGACGTGCGCCGCATGCTGTCGACGATGCGCGCACTGACCGAAGGCGCACGCGCGCTGGCCTATGTGTCGGCGTCGCACTGCGATCTCGCGCATCGTCATCCGGACGGCGCGACGCGTGCCAAGCATCAGGCGATCTATGAATACCTGGTGCCGATCGTGAAGGGCTGGAGCACGGAGATGTCGCTGGAGGTGACGAGCCTCGGCGTGCAGGTGCATGGCGGCATGGGCTTCATCGAGGAAACCGGCGCCGCGCAGTACTACCGTGACGCGCGCATTCTGCCGATCTACGAAGGCACGACGGCGATCCAGGCGAACGACCTCGTCGGCCGCAAGACCATGCGCGACAACGGCGAGGTGGCCGGGATGCTGCTCGCGCAGATCGACGCGACGCTGGACGCGGTGCAAGAGCACCCCTCGTATGGTTCGAACGCGGCTTTCCAGGCGATGCACCGTCATCTGTCCGCCGGCCGCGACGCGTTGCACAGCGCGGTGCGTTACGTGGTGGAGAACGTCAAGAGCGATCCGAATGCGGTGTTCGCGGGCAGTGTCTCTTATCTGATGCTTGCGGGCGTCGTGCTCGCGGGTTGGCAAGTCGCCCGCTCGCTGGTGCTCGCTGCCGACAAGCGCGATGAAGACCCGGGCTTCTACGACGCGAAGATCGCGACCGCGCACACCTACGCGACGCAGATATTGCCCCGTGCGATCGCGCTCGAAGCGACGATCCGCGGCGCTCGCGATGGCGAAGGCGCTCTGGCGCTGCGCGAAGACCAGTTCTGACCGATCAACGGACGTAATGTCATTCAAAACGATAGGGCCCGGCCCTATCGGTGTGGAAAGGAGGGAGTTGTGAGAGTTCTCGTAGCAGTCAAACGAGTGGTCGACTACAACGTGAAGGTCCGCGCGAAGTCGGACGGCACGGGCGTCGACATCGCGAACGTGAAAATGTCGATGAATCCGTTCGACGAAATCGCGGTTGAAGAAGCCGTGCGGCTGAAGGAAGCGGGTATCGCGACCGAAGTAATCGCCGTGTCGGCCGGTGTGACGCAGTCGCAGGAAACGCTGCGCACCGCGCTCGCGATCGGCGCGGACCGCGCGATCCTGATCGAATCGAACGAAGATCTGCAGCCGCTCGCAGTCGCGAAGCTGCTCAAGGCGCTGGTCGACAAGGAGCAGCCGCAACTGGTGATCCTCGGCAAGCAGGCGATCGACGACGATTCGAACCAGACCGGCCAGATGCTCGCCGCGCTGGCGAACCTGCCGCAGGCGACGTTCGCGTCGAAGGTGGTCGTGGCGGATGGCAAGGCGACGGTGTCGCGTGAAGTGGATGGCGGCGCGGAAACGCTGTCGCTGACGCTGCCGGCCGTGGTCACGACCGATCTGCGCCTGAACGAGCCGCGCTACGTGACGCTGCCGAACATCATGAAGGCCAAGAAAAAGCCGCTGGAAACGGTGAAGCCCGAAGACCTCGGCGTCGATGTCACGCCGCGTCTGAAGACGCTGAAGGTCGCCGAGCCTCCGAAGCGCTCCGCCGGTGTGAAGGTGCCGGACGTGAAGACGCTGGTCGAGAAGCTGAAGACCGAAGCCAAGGTGCTGTGAGGAGACGCAAGAAATGACGAATCTGGTAATTGCAGAACACGATAACGCGTCGATCAAGGCCGCGACGCTGAATACGATCGCAGCGGCACAGAAGATCGGTGGTGAGATTCACGTGCTGGTCGCGGGGCATAACGCGCAGGCTGCGGCCGATGCCGCAGCGAAGATCGCCGGCGTCGCCAAGGTACTGCTGGCCGACGCGCCGCAACTCGAAGCGGGTCTCGCGGAAAACGTCGAAGCGACGGTGCTGACGCTTGTGCAAGATGCGGCCAGGAACTACACGCACATCCTCGCGCCGGCTACCGCGTACGGCAAGAACATCGCCCCGCGTATCGCCGCGAAGCTCGACGTCGCGCAGATCAGCGACATCACCGCGGTGGATAGCGCCGACACGTTCGAGCGTCCGATTTACGCGGGCAACGCCATTGCGATCGTGCAATCGGCTGATCCGATCAAGGTCATCACCGTGCGCTCGACCGGTTTCGACGCCGTCGCAGCCGAAGGCGGCAGCGCAGCGGTCGAAAAGATCGAAGCCGCAGCCGACGCAGGCATCTCGCAATTCGTGAGCCGCGAAGTGACGAAGCTCGATCGTCCGGAACTGACGAGCGCGAAGATCATCGTGTCCGGTGGCCGGGGCCTCGGCAATGGCGAGAACTACACGAAGGTGCTCGAGCCGTTGGCCGACAAGCTCGGCGCGGCGCTGGGCGCATCGCGCGCAGCCGTCGACGCGGGCTTCGTGCCGAACGACTATCAGGTCGGCCAGACCGGCAAGATCGTCGCGCCGCAACTGTATGTCGCGGTCGGCATCTCGGGTGCGATCCAGCATCTGGCCGGCATGAAGGACTCGAAGGTCATCGTCGCGATCAACAAGGACGAAGAAGCGCCGATCTTCGGCGTCGCCGACTACGGCCTCGTCGGCGATCTGTTCACCATCGTGCCGGAATTCGAGCAGGCGCTCGGCTAACCGCCCCCAGCAAGCGGAATAATCATGAACGAGCTTAACGGATACGATTTCGAAGACCTGCAACCGGGTATGAGTGCCCGGTTCGCCAAGACCATCACGGAGGCGGACATTCTCTTCTTCGCGAGCGCATCGGGAGACATGAACGCGGTTCACATCAACGAGCAGTTTGCGCAAACCACACCCTTCAAGGGGCGCATCGCTCACGGCATGCTGACTGCCAGCATCATCTCCGCGGCGCTCGCGGGGCAACTGCCCGGCCCGGGCACGATCTACCTCGGTCAGAACCTGCGCTTCAAGGCGCCGGTCCGGCCCGGCGACACCGTGCAGGCCGAAGTGACCGTCAAGGAACTGATTCACGACAAGCGCCGCGTGGTGCTGTCCACCGTTTGCACGGTCGGCGGCAAGGTGGTGGTCGAAGGCGACGCCACGGTGATGCCGACAAGCTGCCGCGACCGTGTCGTCGAGGACGCCGCTTGCGCCGTCAGCGACGCATGATAGCGAGCCCCGCCATGAGAATGCCATTCAGCATGCCACAAGAGTTTTCTACGGGCTGGGTCAAGGCCGGCTTCGATTTCTGGCGGTTTTCGCCGCTCAAGGATGAATTCGATGCGTCGGTGCATGACACCGACGGCTCGGACTTCGATTTCGACGGGCCGTTCGCGCCAGGCTCCGTGACCCACACGAGCGCCCACTACCTGCAACAGCAGGCTCAACTGTGGAGCGATGCCGTCGCCGGATTGATCGGCGGGCGCACGGAATTGAAGGCGGTCGCCGAGCCCGAGCCGGGAGACCGGCGCTTTCACGCCGACGACTGGTCCAGCAACGGCTGGTACAGCCTTCTGAAACAGAGCTATCTGATCAACGCCAGGACGCTCGCGGACTTCGTCGAGGCAAGCGCGCTCGACGAAAAGGGCAAGCACAAGCTGCGCTTTTTCATGCGCCAGTTCATCGACCTCGCCAGCCCCGCGAATTTCCTCGCGACGAATCCCGAGGTGCTCCGGGAGGCAGTGGAATCGGGCGGCTCGAGCCTGCTGTCGGGCGTCACGCATCTGCTCGACGATCTGGGCAGCGGCTCGATTTCGATCACCGACCGAAGCGCGTTCGAAGTGGGCCGTAGCGTCGCCACGTCCAGTGGTGCGGTGGTTTATGAAAACGATCTGTTTCAGCTGATCCAGTACGATCCGCTGACTTCGAAAGTCGCCGCGCGGCCGCTCGTGATCGTTCCGCCGTGCATCAACAAGTTCTACATTCTGGATCTGCAGCCCGAGAATTCGTTTGTGCGCTTCGCCTGCGAGCAGGGCCTGACGGTGTTCGTCGTGTCGTGGCGCAACCCGCAGCAGGACATGGCGCAGACCACGTGGGACGCCTACCTCGAGGACGGCGTGATGCAGGCGCTCAAGGTGGCGCGTGAGATTAGCCGGGCCGACCAGGTCAATGCATTGGGCTGGTGCGTGGGCGGCACGATGCTGTCGTCGGCGCTGGCGATCATGCGTGCGAACGGCGACGACTCGGTGGCGAGCCTGACACTGTTGACGGCACTGCTCGACTTCACCGATCCGGGCGATCTCGGCGTGTTCATCGACGAGCAGGGCGTGGCGATGCGCGAGCATACGATCGGCCGCGGCGGCCTTTATCCGGGCCGCGAACTCGGCTTCGTATTTCAGGCGCTGCGTGCCAACGATCTGATCTGGCCGTACGTCGTGAACAACTACCTGAAAGGCAAAACCCCAGCCGCGTTCGATCTGCTGTACTGGAACGCGGACACGACCAATTTGCCCGGTCCGATGTACAGCTTCTATCTGCGCAACATGTACCTCGAAAACAGTCTGCGCGTGCCGAACAAACTGACGTTCTGCAACACGCCGGTGGATCTCGGCAACGTCGATATCCCAAGCTATCTGATGGCGGCCGAGGAAGATCACATCGTGCCGTGGCGATCCGCCTATCAGTCGACGCAGCTACTGGGTGGTCAAACCGAGTTCGTGCTCGGGGCGAGCGGCCATATCGCGGGGGTGATCAATCCGGCGTCGAAGAACAAGCGCAGTTACCGGACCAACGATACCTGCAAGGAGAACGCCGACGAGTGGCTCGCGACGTCGGTTCAACAGCGCGGCAGCTGGTGGAATCACTGGATCGAATGGGTCAAGCAGCATTCCGGAGAGCAGGTCGAAGCGCGCACCAAGCTCGGCAATAGGAAGTACAAGGCTATCGAGAGCGCACCGGGCCGCTACGTGAAGCTTCGCGCCGCATGAGCCGACGGTGATAGCGTGTGCCGCAACGACGGAGTGTGATGTTCAGTGCATCGCACTCCGTTTTTTTTCGTCGTCACTTCGCATGGCTCGCGCGCCAGTCGCGCGGCGTCATGTGGAAGCGCGACACGAACCAGTTCGTGAACGATCCCTGTTGCGCGTAGCCGAGCAGCGCCGAGACCCGTCCGATCGGGTAGGTGGGATTGCTCATGTAGCGCACCGCGAGTTCGCCGCGGACTTCCTCGACCTGATCCGAAAAGCTGGTACCGGCCGAACTCAGCTGCCGTTGCATGGTGCGCACGCTCAGGTGCAAATAACGTGCAACCAGCTCCGCGTTCGCCTGCTCGAGCGGCAGCAGCAGGTAGATCGCCTTGCGCACTTCCAGCGCGGCCGATTCCGCTGCGCTCGCGTTCTTGGGCGAGGCGAGGCTTTCCGCATAGCGCACGAGTTCAGGATCGGCCAGCGGATTCGGGTAGTCGAGATCGGCGCTCGCGCAGACGAAGCCGTTGAAGTCGCTGCCGAACTGCAGCGGACAACCGAAGAAGCGCCGATGAAACGTCAGGTCCGCGGGTGCGGCGTGTGTGAAATGGACCTCTCGCGGTTTCCAGAACTTGCCGAGCAGAGCGCTGGAGTGCCGCGCGAGGACGCCGAGTGCCAGTTCGATCGCCTGCTTCGTTGGGGTACCCGGTTCGACGACGAGTTCCTCCCGAATGGTGACCGTTTTATCCGCGTCCTCGACGTACACCGCCAGCGCTTCGTTGAGCAGGTGACGGTATTCGGCCGCGGCCAGCAACACTTCGCGCAGCGTGCGCTTGTGCGCGAGCAGGACATTGATCACGCCGCTGCCGAAGGTCTGCCGGGTTTCCGCCATTTGCAGCGCGACGGTCGGGCACGACGCCTTCTCGGCCGTCATTTCGAGCAGCCGGCAACAGGCGGTGGCCGATACGCGATCGTCCGGATTCGCGAGCGCGCCGGCATCGATGCCGGCCTGTTTCGCGAGCTCGACCGGATTAAGTCCGAGCCGTCGCGCCACTTCGAAATAACCGCTCATGGCTACCGACGTCACCATCGTTTCCATCGTAGTTTCTCCGGACGATTCAAACGCTGAGTCTTTTTCTAGTCATTAAACGCTTGCTTCGCGCAATTATTGGTGTTAACGCGCAGTGGCACGAATCGCTAAAAGGATGGCGTCCAATCATAAAAGTGTAGCGCTTGATTCCCGTATCGTGTGCACATGTCGTTCGATGTGTTCCAGCAAATTTTCATGCGACCTCGCGATAGCGGAACACCGTCACTCACAACTGGATGGAGGCAATCAAATGCAATTTCTCGACGATTCGCTGCACCCCGAGAATCAGGACAAGGTAGTCATCACCACTGCCCCTTACGGCCCGGAATGGATGCCCGCGGACTTCCCGGAAGACATCCCCGTGACGATGGACCAGCAGATCCAGAAGGCCGTCGATTGCTACAACGCCGGCGCCACGGTACTGCACCTGCACGTGCGCGAACTGGACGGCAAGGGCTCGAAACGGCTGTCGAAGTTCAATGAACTGATCGCGGGTGTGCGTACCGCTGTGCCCGACATGATCATTCAGGTCGGCGGCTCGATCTCGTTCGCACCGGAAGACGACGGACAGGCCGCGAAGTGGCTGTCCGACGATACGCGCCATATGCTGGCCGAGCTCGATCCGAAGCCCGATCAGGTGACGGTCGCGATCAATACCACGCAGATGAACATCATGGAGTTGCTCTATCCCGAGTATCTGGCGGGCACCTCGCTTTCCCACCCCGCGTTCATGGCCGCCTACAGCGAAATGACTGTTCCGGCCGGTCCCGCATGGGTCGAGGAGCATCTGCGCCGCCTGCAGGCTTCGGGCATCCAGCCGCACTTTCAGCTCACCGGCATTCACGCGCTCGAAACGCTCGAGCGCCTCGTGCGCAAGGGCGTCTACAAGGGCCCGCTGAACCTGACGTGGATCGGCATCGGTGGCGGCTTCGACGGCCCGAATCCGTTCAACTTCTTCAACTTCGTGCATCGCGCGCCGGATGGCTGCACGGTCACCGCCGAGTCGCTGCTGAAGAACGTGCTGCCGTTCAACATGATGGCGATGTCGATGGGCCTGCATCCGCGCTGCGGCATCGAGGACACGATCATCGATCAGCACGGTAAGCGCTTCACGTCGGTGCAGCAGATCGAGCAGTGCGTGCGCGTCGCGCGCGAACTGGGCCGCGAAATCGCCACTGGTAAAGAAGCCCGCGAGATCTATCGTATTGGTGTGCAGTACGAGACGGTCGAAGAAACGCTCAGCGCCAACGGGATGGCGCCGAACCGCCAGGCCGGCGTCAAGAACCTGCCGCTTCGCGCGGCGTGAATGCCGGAAGTCCGGGCCGACGCGTTGGCCGAGGCCGGGCTTCATGGGTAACGCTCCCGCTGCATCGCGGGAGCAGATAGCTGAATCCATAACAGGTCGTCGGCCCAGGCGGGCAAGGCGGCCGCCACGGAGTCAGCGTGGAAGGAGACTAAACATGCTCGTTCAGCATGCAGCGCCCACGACGGGCGAAGTTTCGGCAGCTCAGACGGATGTGCGCGCTTATGCGTGGGTGGTGTTCGCGTTGACGGTCGGATTGCTGCTTTCCGACTATATGTCGCGGCAGGTGTTGAATGCCGTGTTTCCGCCGCTCAAAGCGGCATGGAATTTGTCCGATGCGCAGCTGGGTTCGCTCAGCAGCGTGGTCGCGCTGATGGTCGGTGTGCTCACGTTCCCGCTGTCGGTGCTGGCCGACCGCTGGGGCCGCGTGAAGAGCATCGTGCTGATGGCGGCGATGTGGAGTCTCGCGACGGTGGGCTGCGCGATCTCGGCCAACTATGGGCAGTTGCTGCTGGCGCGTGCCTTCGTCGGGATCGGCGAAGCGGCGTATGGCAGTGTCGGTATCGCAGTTGTCCTGAGCATCTTCCCGGTGCGACTGCGCTCCACGCTGACCGGCACCTTCATGGCCGGCGGCGCGTTCGGCTCGGTGCTGGGCATGGCGCTCGGCGGCGCGGTGGCGGCTCACCTCGGCTGGCGTTCGGCATTCGGCGCGATGGCCGCGATGGGGATCGTGCTGGTCGTGATCTACCGCCTCGTCGTCACCGAAAAGCGTCTTGCGCCGCTGCAGCCGGCGAGCGTGACGAAGCAGACGCAAACGCGCGGCATGCGCATGAGCCTGCGCGAGCTGATGAAGGGCTTGTTTTCGACGAAGTCCGTGGTGTGCGCCTATGTGGGCAGCGGTCTGCATCTGATGGTTCCCGCCGCTGTATGGGCGTGGATGCCGAGCTTCCTGAATCGCTACTACGGCATGGCCACCGGCAAGGCTGCGATGTGCGCGGCGGTGTTCGTGCTGGTGACCGGGGTGGGCATGGTGGTGTGCGGAAACCTCGCAGACCGGCTCAGCAAGAACGTGCGGCAACGCAAGTGGAGTGCCGCGATCGCCTACTGCCTCGCCTGTTTCGTCCTGCTCGCGATCGGCTTCCAGATGACGGCGGGGCCGTGGCAACTGGTCGTGATCGGCGTCGGCATGTTCTTCTGCGCCGGAGCGAGCGGCCCGTCGGGTGCGATGGTGGCGAACCTCACGCCGCCGACCATTCACGCCTCGGCGTTTGCGACGCTGACGCTCGCGAACAACCTGCTGGGCCTCGCACCGGCGGCTGTTCTGACGGGGATCATCGCCGATCGGATCGGACTGCTGGGCGCGTTGCAACTGGTGCCGTTCGCACCGCTCGTCGCAGCCGCCGCATTCATGATCGGCAAACGGAACTACTCCGGCGATCTCGATCGGCTCAACACGCTGCGCGAGCAAGCCGCACGCTGACATCGGATGGTGCCGCGCGGACGGCGCGGACAACAGAACCTGTAATGCGCGTCGGGCGCAACGAACTCTGCGAAGTGCAGATCAAGTAAAGAATTGGAGAGTCAACATGGCAAAGGCAGTGCGCTTTCATGAAACCGGTGGTCCCGAGGTCCTGCGCTACGAGGACGTCGAAGTGGGCAACCCGGGTCCCGGTCAGGTTCGCCTGCGCCATCAGGCCGTGGGACTCAATTTCGCCGATACCTACTTTCGCAGCGGCCTGTATCCGGTGCCGCTGCCCGCGGGAATGGGCGTGGAGGCCGCGGGCGTGGTCGAGGCCGTGGGCCCCGACGTCACGAACGTCGCGGTGGGTGATCGTGTGACCTACACGGGTTTCATCAACACGCTCGGCGCGTACAGCACCGAACGCCTGATTCCCGCCGCGCCGCTGATCCGGCTGCCCGATGCGATCGACTGCGAAACGGCTGCCGGCATGACCATGCGCGGCCTGACCGCCGCGTACCTGATGCGCCGCATTCACGCCTTCAAAGTGGGCGACACGATCCTTCTGCATGCCGCCGCCGGCGGTGTCGGCCTGATCGTTTCGCAGTGGGCGAAGCTGCTGGGTCTCACCGTGATCGGCACGGTGTCGAGCGATGCGAAGGGCGAGGTGGCCGGTGCGCACGGCTGCGATCACATCATCAACTACAGCCGCGAAGATGTCGCGAAGCGCGTACGCGAACTGACCGATGGCGTCGGCGTGAACGTCGTGTTCGACAGCGTCGGCAAGGACACCTTCGAGGCTTCGCTCGACTCGCTGAAGCGTCGCGGTCTGCTGGTTTGCGTCGGCACGGCCTCCGGCCCGATCCCGCCGTTCAATCCGCAGTTGCTGGCAATGAAAGGCTCGCTGTATCTGACCCGCCCGGCTCTGGCTGACTACATCGCCGATCCGGCCGAGAAGGACGAGCTTGCTCGGGACATCTTCGAGCTCATCGCCTCGGGCCGCATCAAGATCGAGTTGAATCAGCGCTATGCGCTCGAGGACGCGGCGCAAGCGCATCGTGATCTGGAATCGCGCAAGACGACGGGTTCGTCGGTCTTCGTTATCTAAGGAGCTAGCCATGCGTGTCGAACAACTGACGTGCTCGATCGGCGCCGAGCTGACCGGGGTGAATCTTGCCCACGCCATCTACGACGATGGCCTGTTTGCCCAGATCCGCTCCGCGCTGCTGAAGCATCGGGTGCTGTTCCTGCGCGACCAGGACATCACGCGCGCCGAACACGTGGCGTTCGCGCGCCGCTTCGGCGAACTGGAAGACCATCCGGTCGCGGGCAGCGATCCGGAAAATCCGGGCCTCGTGCGTATCTACAAGACCCCGGACCAGCCCAACGACCGTTACGAAAACGCTTGGCATGCCGATGCCACGTGGCGCGAAAAGCCGCAGTTCGGAGCGGTGCTGCGTTGCGTGGAATGTCCGCCCGTCGGCGGCGACACGATGTGGGCGAACATGGTCCTCGCCTACGAAAATCTGCCGGCGTACGTGAAGGCGCAGATCGCGGACCTCCGCGCGCGCCACAGCATCGAGGCGAGCTTCGGTGCCGCGATGCCGATCGAAAAGCGTCTGGCGCTGAAGGCGCAGTTTCCGGACGCGGAGCATCCGGTCGTGCGCACGCATCCGGAAACGGAAGAGAAGGTGCTGTTCGTGAGCGCTTTCACGAGCCATTTCACGAACTTTCATACGCCGGAGCGGGTGCGCTTCGGTCAGGACGCGAATCCCGGCGCGGGCGATCTGCTGCGCTATCTGATCAGCCAGGCGTACATCCCCGAGTACCAGGTGCGCTGGCGCTGGCAGAAGAACAGCATCGCGATCTGGGACAACCGCAGCACGCAGCACTATGCGGTGATGGACTACCCGCCGTGTCATCGCAAGATGGAACGCGCCGGCATCATCGGCGACAAGCCGTACTGAATCAGCAAGTAGCTTCCCATGAATTACGAATTGAAACCGACCATTCTGATGGTTCCGGGCTTGCGCGACCACGTCGCCGAGCATTGGCAAACCCTGTTGCAGCAACGGCTGCCGAAAGCGCTGTCGGTGCCGCCGCTCGAGCACGACAAGCTCAGTTGCGAGGCACGGGTTGCGGCGCTCGATGCCGCACTCGCGAGAATCGACGGACCGGTCATTCTGGTCGCGCATAGCGCGGGCGTGATGATCGCCGTGCAGTGGGCGGCGCAGCACAAGCGCGAGATTCACGGCGCGCTGCTCGCGGCGCCCGCGGACCTCGAGACGCCGATGCCGGCGGGCTATCCGGAGCTGGATACGCTTCAGCAGAACGGCTGGCTGCCGATTCCGCGCAAGCGTCTGCCGTTTCCGAGCATCGTCGGCGCGAGCCGCAACGATCCGCTCGCACGGTTCGAGCGGGTGCAGGACATGGCGCAGGACTGGGGCAGCCGCCTCGTCGATCTCGGCGAAGTCGGGCACCTCAATCCCGCTTCGGGCTTTGGCGAATGGCCGATGGCGGAGACGTTGATTCGCCGCCTGGTGCTGATGTGACGCGGCTAGCGTCGGATCAGCAGGAGCCTGAAATGTCGCGTCGGATCGTGGTGGGGGTCGCCGGCGAACTCGCGCCGGGCCAGCGCAAGCTGGCCTTCATCGATGGCCGCAGCATCGTGCTGTTCAACATCGCAGGCACGCTTCACGCCATCGACAACACCTGTCCGCACAACGGGGCCGCGCTTTCTAGCGGCCAGCTGGAAGGTTGCATGTTGCGCTGTCCGGCGCACGGTCTGCGCTTCGACGTGCGCACGGGCTGCATGGCGGGAACAGGCGGATTGAGTGTGACGACCTTCCCGGTCGAAATAATGAATTCAAAGGTGGTGGTGAGTCTCGACGAGCCGAATGCGACGCCCTCGCATGAGCGAGACGCCACAACCCATCAGGAGACGGAAAGATGCAAGGCTTGATGATGCAGCAGTCGCTGCTGGTGTCGGCGCTGCTCACGCACGCGGAGCGCCATCACGGCGAACAGGAAATCGTGTCGCGACGCGTGGAAGGAGACGTCCATCGTTATTCGTATCGGCACCTCGCGCAGCGCGCGCGCCGCATGGCCAACGCACTGGCAACGCTCGGCGTCGGCCAGGGCGAGCGCGTCGCGACGCTCGCGTGGAACGGCTATCGCCACATGGAGCTGTATTTCGCGGTATCGGGCTCCGGGTCCGTGCTGCATACGCTGAACCCGCGACTGCACGTCGACCAGCTCGAATACATCATCGAGCATGCGCAAGATCGTGTGGTGTTCTTCGACCTGACGTTTCTGCCGCTGATCGAGAGCGTCGCGCCCCGGGTGAAGAGCCCGAAGGTATTCGTGGCGTTGACCGATCGCGCGCACATGCCGAAAGCGAACGAGCTGGACGGCATGCTGATGTGCTACGAAGATCTGCTGGAGCTGCACGACGACGTCTTCGAATGGCCGCTGCTCGACGAAAACAGCGCGTCGTCGCTGTGCTACACGTCGGGCACCACCGGCAATCCGAAGGGCGTGCTGTACAGCCATCGCTCTACCGTGCTGCACACCTACGCGGCGGCGTTGCCCGATGCGCTGAACTGTTCCGCGCGCGACGTGATTCTGCCGGTCGTACCGATGTTCCATGTGAACGCGTGGGGACTGCCCTACATCGCCTGCATGGTCGGCGCGAAGCTGGTGTTTCCGGGGCCCGCGCTCGACGGCAAGTCGCTCTATGAACTGATCGAGACGGAACGCGTGACGCTGTCGGCCGGCGTGCCGACCGTGTGGCAGGGACTGCTCACGCATGTCGATGCGATGGGCGGCACCTTTTCGTCGATGCGGCGCACGGTGATCGGCGGCGCGCCGTGTCCGACCGCGATGACCGAGGCGTTCCAGAAGCGCCATCGGGTCGAGGTGCTGCACGCCTGGGGCATGACCGAATTGAGCCCGATCGGCACGGTCTGCAGCTTCAAGGCGCATCAGCAGTCGCTGCCGATGGACGAGCAATACCGGGTGCAGGCGAAGCAGGGACGTGCGCTGTTCGGCATCGACATGCGGATCGTCGGCTCGCACGGCAATGAATTGCCGTGGGACGGCGAGAGCGCTGGCGATCTGCAGGTGCGCGGCCACTGGGTCACGCAACAGTACTTCGGCGCCGACGTCGAGTCGCCGCTGTGCGACGGCTGGTTTCCGACCGGCGACATCGCGACGATCGATCGGCTCGGCTTCATGCAGATCACCGATCGCAGCAAGGATGTGATCAAGTCGGGCGGCGAATGGATCAGTTCGGCGGCCATCGAAAACGTCGCGTATCTGCATCCGGAAGTCTCGACTGCAGTGTGTATCGCCGCGCGGCATCCGAAGTGGGACGAACGGCCGCTGCTGCTGGTCGTGAAAAAGCCGGGCAGCGAGCTGGCCGGCGACGAACTGCTGTCCTTCTTCAACGGCCGGGTCGCGCGCTGGTGGACCCCCGATGCCGTGGTGTTCGTCGACACGGTGCCTATCGGCGCAACCGGCAAGGTGCTGAAGAACCAGTTACGCGATCAATACGGGAATTACTACTTGCCCTGACGCACGGCTTGCGCAGCGACGCGGTTCGATTCACGCAACAACGCGGCCGGTCACGCCCGGGCGCACACAAAATCACCAATCATTTGAAGCGACCGCAGCATGGGCTTTTGCGCCACCGCCGGTACGCGAAGGAGACGCAATGAAGTTGAAGTCAAGCAGCGCTATCGTGTTGGCCATTTTCGCCACCGCAGCTCATGCGCAGTCGTCAGTGACGCTCTATGGCGTGATCGATACGGGTTTCCTGTATCAGAGCACTTCGGCGGCCACCTTCCTGCCGCACGCGCCGAACACGGGCAAGATTTATCAGCTGAAGGACGGCGGTATCTATGCGAGCTTCTGGGGTTTGAAAGGCAGCGAAGACATCGGCGGCGGCTATAAGGTCAATTTCAAGCTGCAGGGCGTATTCAACTCCACGAACGGCAAGTTCGGCCTGTCCGATACGCCGGGCACCACCGCGATCTTCAACCAGTTCGCGACGATCGGCGTGTCCGGACCCTTCGGTACCTTCGACGCCGGCCGGCAGATCATTCCGATGATCTACGCGATGGCGGAAACCGACGTGCGCGGCGCGCAGTATTTCGGCAGTATTCTGACCGCGTGGCTGGGCATCAATCAGGCGGCCGGCTGGCCGGGTACGAGCACGAACGCGCCGATCGGCGCGCTGTACGACAGCAATGCGCTCGTCTATAACTCGCCGAAATTTTACGGCGCATCGCTTGCGCTCGAGTACGCGCCGGGCGGCGTCGCCGGTCATTTCCAGGGCGGCACGCGCGAGTCGGCCGTGGCCAGGTATTCGAACTACGGTTTAAATCTGTCCGCGGTGTATTACAACGGCCACGATACCAACCCGTTCCCGATCACGTACCCGGCGGCACCCGCCATCCCTGCGACCGGGCTGGCGAACAACCGTTTCTACTATTTCGGTGCGATGTACACGATCGCCGGATTTTCGGTGTCGGCCTCGTATGGCGCCGGCAAGAACCCGGCGCATAGCAGCACCGCCGACTTCGAAATGATTTCGGGGGGCCTTGGCTACCAGTTCAATCCGCGTTTCAAGGTCACGTCCGGGTACTACTACCTGAAAGACAAGAACAACTCGGCGAACCATTCGAGCGAATTCGCGGTGGGTGCGGAATACAACCTGTCCCAGCGCACCAAGGCTTACGCGCAGGTGGGTTATGTGGCCAACAAGGGGACCATGAACCAGACCATCATCTATGGCGCCCCGGTTGCGCCTGGCGTGTCCACGACGGCGGCCATGGTCGGCATCCGCCATACCTTCTGATTACGTCACCTATAACAACTGGAGTATTCGATGAAAAGCATTCAGGCACGCGCGCTGGCGATTGCCGCATTGATTCTGGCCGCGTCGAGCAGCGCATGGTCGCAGTCGGGGCAGACGGCCAGCGCAGCTTCGGGCGCGCCCGCGATGTCAGGTAGCGCGGCCGCTCCCGCCAGCCCGAGGCAAGCGAATCGCGCACTGCGTCGGCAGGTGTATGCCGCGATCGGCAAGCACAAGGAGATCAGCGCCGGCAATATCAGCGTCGTCGCAAAAGGCGGCGCGGTGACGCTGAGCGGCACGGTCACCGACGCTTCCCAGATCAATCAGGTCGCGGAGATCGCGAAGGGCGTTCCGGGCGTGACTTCGGTGACCAACAAGCTTACCGTGCAAAAGCCGTTCGGCGGGCAGTAAAAAGAGCTCACGCATCGGGGGAATCAAAGCGCGAGGAGCTCACTACAATAACCCACTAGCCGTCGAACAGCGCCGTGTAACGGCGCTGCATCTCTTCAGGCGTGAGCGCTTCGATCTGCGCGCCGAGCTGCCATTCGTGGCCGAACGGATCGCGCACGGTCGCCGAGCGCTCGCCATAAAAATGATCGGTTAGCGGGAGGACCACGGTTGCGCCCGCTTTGACCGCTTGTGCGAATAGCTGGTCGACGTCGTCGCAGTGGATATGCAGCAGCACGCCCGGCCGGCTGTCGCCGCTCGGGCCGAGCATGTCGTGCTCGGGATATTCATCGGACAGCATCACGATCGCGGGACCGATCTTCACTTCGGCATGACCGATGCGGCCGCCTGGCTCGGTCAGGCGAAACTGTTCGATGCCGCCGAATGCCTGTGCGTAGAACTCAATCGCCTGCGCGGCATTGCGCACGCGCAGATAGGGGTAGACCTCATGGATCGCGCTCATCGTCACCTCCAGGTGGTGGGCGAATGATTGATGGGACGTCATGGTCGTTGCGGCAGATTACATTAGAAGTAGACAGCCGGGTTTGGCCCTCCGTGAATCCGGAATCGCGTCACATTTGTCACTCCCATCACTCGATGACCGGCGGCGTAAACTGAACCTTCATCAACAGCGAGCGATGCAAGGCGAGCGAATCGCCTTCCGACCCGAACGCACAGGACATCGCTCTAACCCGGAGGTTGCGATGACGACGAACAAGTCACCTGAGAAGAGTGGGAAAGATGGACAGCCTGCGATGAAGACACCGCCGGCCGTGTCGCGGCAAGAGTGGGAGGCCGCGCGCGAGCAGTTGCTCGTCAAGGAAAAAGCCTTGACACGTGCCCGCGACGCGCTGGCCGCCGAGCGGCGTCGGATGCCATGGCTTGCCGTGGAAAAAGCGTATGCGTTCGACGGGCCGCAAGGCAGAGTGAACCTGCTCGATCTCTTCGAAGGCCGCCGTCAGCTGGTCATCTATCGCGCCTTTTTCGAGCCCGGCGTGCACGGATGGCCAGAGCACGCGTGCATTGGCTGTTCCCTGGGGGCCGATCAGGTCTCCCACCTTGCGCATTTGCACGCTCGCGACACGACCCTCGTGTACGCGTCCCGCGCACCGCAAGCCGATATTGCGCGGCTGAAGGCCCGGATGGGCTGGGAGATGATTCCCTGGTACACGATCACCGACAGCTTCGACGCCGACTTCGGCGTGGACGAATGGCACGGCCACAACGCGTTCATCCGCGACGGCGAGCGAGTGTTCCGAACGTACTTCATTAACGGGCGTGGCGACGAGGCGATGGGCACGGTCTGGAGCTACCTCGACATGACGGCGCTCGGGCGGCAGGAGACGTGGGAGGATTCGCCGGAGGGCTACCCACAGAGCCGGCCGTACAAGTGGTGGAACTGGCACGACACTTACGTCCCCGGCGCGGCTCCCGATCCGAAGTGGGTCGAGGTGTCGGATGCCGGCGAGGCCGCATTTCGGAAGCACGACGAGTAGCGCCTGACGAATCGTCACTCGGAGAAACGACGTTCGCCAACGTACGGGACGGCCGTTCTCGCGGTCCAGCGGTATTGGAATGCTAGAGTCACGCTCGCACGCAGCCTGACTTCGAACCTATCTATGTTCGCACTACCGTGGATCGCGATTTTCCTCGCCGCGCCGGCGACGTGGGCCAGCACGTTTCGCTGGCTGGGCGTCGGCCTGCTCGTGATCGGATACGGCACGGCGTTGGCGACCGGGCAGCTCGGCCCTTTCGCGAGCGTCGCCATTGCGCTGCTCGGCGTGGCCGCGTACGCGGTGTCGCCGGCTCGCCAGCGTTACGTTCGATACGCTGGTCATCTGCTGTTCGTCGCGCTCGCGATCGGGCTCAGCCTGCATTGGCTACCCGGCTTTCATAACCCACGCGTGATCGGCCCCGTGCATCTCACGCCGGATGCCGTGCCCTTCACGATGTACCTCAATTTCGACAAGCCGCTGATCGGCTTCTGGCTGCTGCTCGCCTTGCCGTGGATTCGGCCGCCGCACGCGCTGCGCACGTGGTTAGTCGCCGGCGTCGCCGGTTGGCTGATCACGGTCGCGGCCTGCATGGCCGTTGCGTTGTCGCTGGCGATCGTCGGATGGGCGCCGAAGCGGCCCGCGGACAGCGTGCTGTGGTTGGTGAACAATCTCTTTCTCGTCACGCTTACCGAAGAGGCGTTGTTTCGCGGCTATCTGCAAGGCGGTCTGACGCGACTGTTCGCGCGCTGGAAAAGGGCGGACCTGCTCGCGCTATGCGTGGCGGCCGCGCTGTTCGGCCTCGCACATGGCGCGGGCGGATGGCAGTGGATCGTGCTCGGGAGTGTGGCGGGCATCGGCTATGGGCTGGCGTATCGCTTCGGCGGCTTATCTGCGGCGGTGCTCACACATTTCGGGCTGAACGTGGTCCACTTTTTCTTCTTCACGTATCCGATGCTGCAGCCTGCGGGCAAGCTGTGAAACTACGTGGATCGGCCGTGCGCCCACCGCGAATCCAGGCGAAGATTAGCAATGACTGGATCGTTACCGCATCCTGACGATTCAACCACTTCGTTTTTTCCGTTTGCGAGGGCCGCATTCCGATGAACGCATCCGAACGTATCGACGAACTGATCGCAGGACTCACCGACTGGCGCGGCGCGACCTTCGCTCGCATCCGTCAATGCGTGCTGGCGGCGGACCCGGCGATCGTCGAGGAATTCAAGTGGATGGGTAGTCCGGTCTGGTCGCGCGACGGCATGATCGCGGTCGCCAACGCGCACAAGGGTAAGGTCAAGCTGACCTTCGCGCACGGGGCGGGCCTGGCCGACCCGGACGGTTTGTTCAACGCGGGCCTCGAAGGCAACGCGCGGCGCGCGATCGACTTCTTCGAGCGCGACGAGGTCGACGAGCGCGCACTTAAAGCGCTGATCCGCGCCGCGATCGACTATAACCAGAGTCATCTGAAGAAGAATACGCGCGGCGCAGTACCGAAAACCAGCCGTGAGCCGACGCCCGGCGACGCCTGAAGCCAGCACGGTCTGTTCGCCGGCCCCGCCGCGCCGCCGGTCGCGGTGTATGGATACCAGAACTGATATCGATATCGCCGAAAATATAATTGGAAAGATATCACCCCGCTCCGTACACTTCACCATCCCTGGACATTGAGCGGCAAGCCTTGCGCCGTGGCGCCGGGTGGGCCGCTTCAGTCAAATATGCCGGTGAGGGTCCCGGCGCATGCATCAAGGACCTAGCATGTCGGAAAAAAAGCGGAAATTGCGCTCGGCCGAATGGTTCGGCACGGCTGACAAGAACGGCTTCATGTATCGAAGCTGGATGAAGAATCAGGGCATCCCGGATCATGAGTTCGACGGGCGCCCTGTGATCGGTATTTGCAACACGTGGTCCGAGCTGACACCGTGCAACGCGCACTTTCGCAAGCTCGCCGAGCATGTGAAGCGCGGCATCTACGAAGCGGGCGGCTTCCCGGTCGAGTTCCCGGTGTTTTCGAACGGCGAATCGAATCTGCGTCCGACCGCGATGCTCACGCGCAATCTCGCGGCGATGGACGTCGAGGAGGCGATCCGCGGCAATCCGATCGACGCGGTGGTGCTGCTGACCGGCTGCGACAAGACGACCCCCGCGCTCCTGATGGGCGCGGCGAGCTGCGACGTGCCGGCGATCGTCGTGACCGGCGGCCCGATGCTGAACGGCAAGCTCGACGGCAAGAACATCGGCTCGGGCACCGCGGTGTGGCAGCTGCACGAATCGCTGAAAGCCGGCGAGATCGATCTGCATCAGTTTCTGTCGGCCGAGGCGGGCATGTCGCGCTCGGCGGGCACCTGCAACACGATGGGCACCGCGTCGACGATGGCCTGCATGGCCGAGGCGCTCGGCACGTCGCTGCCGCACAACGCGGCGATTCCCGCGGTCGATTCGCGCCGCTATGTGCTCGCGCATATGTCGGGCATCCGCATCGTCGAGATGGCGCTCGAAGACCTGAAGCTGTCGAAGATCCTCACGCGCGAGGCGTTCACCAACGCGATTCGCGTCAATGCGGCAATCGGCGGCTCGACCAATGCGGTGATTCATCTGAAGGCGATCGCGGGGCGCATCGGTGTCGATCTCGAACTCGACGACTGGGTGCGCATCGGCCGCGACACGCCGACGATCGTCGACCTGATGCCGTCGGGCCGTTTCCTGATGGAAGAGTTTTATTACGCGGGCGGTCTGCCGGCCGTGCTGCGCCGGCTCGGCGAAGCGAACCTGCTGCCGCATCCGGAGGCTTTGACGGTCAACGGCAAGACGCTGTGGGACAACGTGAAGGATGCGCCCAACACCAACGACGAAGTGATCCGTCCGCTCGACAAGCCGCTCGTCGCCGATGGCGGCATTCGCGTGCTGCGCGGCAATCTCGCGCCGCGCGGCGCGGTGCTGAAGCCGTCGGCGGCGACGCCCGAGTTGCTCAAGCATCGCGGACGCGCGGTCGTGTTCGAGAACTTCGAGCACTACAAGTCGCGCATCGTCGACGAAACGCTCGAGGTCGATGCGAACTCGGTGCTGGTGATGAAGAACTGCGGGCCGAAGGGTTATCCGGGCATGGCTGAAGTCGGCAACATGGGCCTGCCGCCGAAGCTGCTGAAGCAGGGCGTGAAGGACATGGTGCGGATTTCCGATGCGCGCATGAGCGGCACCGCGTACGGTACCGTGGTGCTGCACGTGACGCCGGAAGCGGCGGCCGGCGGCCCGCTCGCCGCGGTGCAGGACGGCGACTGGATCGAGCTCGACTGTGACGCGGGCACGCTGCACCTCGATATCAGCGACGCGGAGCTCGAGCGCCGTCTCGCGAAGCATGTGCCGCCCGAGCCGCCGGAAGGTGGCGGCTACCGGCGCCTCTATATCGATCACGTGTTGCAGGCCGATGAGGGCTGCGACCTCGACTTCCTCGTTGGGTGTCGAGGCTCCGCGGTGCCGCGGCATTCGCACTGACGCGCCGTTGCAACGATAACGGCTCGACCCATGACCATGCGGGCGATGCATTCGTGCATCGCCCGCATTTTCTTGATTGGCGGCTATCAGCCGAGGTTATCGACCGCGTCGAGCACAAGCCCGAAGAACTCGTTCGCCGCGGCCGGGTTCAGCCAGCGCACGACCACCGTCATGCGCCGCTCCGGTTCGACCCACGTGAACGAACTTCCCGCGCCGATGCCGAAATAGCTCGATTCCGGCACGCTCGGGAACACCTTGCGCCCGGTGTTGAGCCACACGAGGTAGCCATAGAAAGGCGCGATCGCGCACGGCGTACGCATGCGCGCGATCCATTCGGACGACAGCACGCGCTGGCCGTTCGCGACGCCGTCATCGAGCAGCATCTGCGCGACCTTCAACTGATCGTTCGCGCTCACCGACATGCCGCCGCCCCAGTGCGTGCCGCCCGGCACCGGCTGCATGCGTCGCCCGTCGATTTCGACCCACGCGTCGTCGTAGCCGACCCATTGCCAATTTTCGCTCGCACCAGTTGGCCGCATGATCGCTTCGCGAAACACCTCGGGCAGCGGCTGACGGAACAGATGCAGCAGTGCGAGCGAGAACTGGTTGATGCGGACGTCGTTGTATTCCCAGTAGCTGCCCGGCCGTTGCAGCGGACGCGGGTCGCCTTTTTTGCCATCGGGCGGCGCGGCGAAATTGACCGCGCGGTAGTGATCCGCCTGATCCGACAAACCGAAGTACGTGCCGCGCCATTCGCTGGTTTGCTGTAGCAGATGCGCCCAGCTGATCGGCGCGTTGTGTTCGTCGTCGAAGCCGATGTTGGGCACGCGCACGCGCACCGGCTCATCGACGTCGGGCAACAGGCCGCGATCGTGCGCGACGCCGGCGAGCAGCGCGAGGTACATCTTTGCGACGCTGAAGGTCAGATCCGCGCGATCCGGCTCGCCCCAGCTCGTCAGCACGCGGCCGTCGACGGCGATCGCACCCGATACCGGCCCGCGATCATGCACGGGACCGAGCAGCTTGTTCCACGGCGGCGGGTCGTTCACGTGCACACCCCACGCGCCACCCACGTGGCGGTCCCAAAGCGATTCATGATCCACCGCGAACTGCACGGCTTGTTGCAAACGGTCTTGCATGGAAAAGTTCCTGTCGGTTCGACGAAGCTCGCTAGGCAGGGACTCAGCGTGCGTGCAGTCGCACGCGTGCCCACATCACGGTGAAAAGGCTGAGCACGGCCGCGAGCATCAGATAGAGGCCGGGTGCGAGGTTATTGCCGGTTGCCGCGATCAGCGCGGCGACCGCGAGCGGCGTGAAGCCGCCGAACACGGTGGTGCCGATGTTGTAGCCGAACGCCATGCCGGTCGTTCGCGTGCGGGTCGGAAACAGCTCGGACATCATGGCCGGAATCGGCGCGAAGTAGGTCGCCTTCAGCATCGCGACCCACGTGACCGCGGCCAGCAACGAGCCGAGCGAAGGATGCGCGTTCATCAGCATGAAGGCCGGATAGACGGTCGCGAAGAACAGCGCACCGGCGCAGAGCATGATGCGCACGCGGCCCACCTTGTCGGACAGATGACCGACGATCGGCGTGAGCACCATCATGATCAGACCGGCCGCGAGCGTCGCGATGAAGCCCGACGACGGCGCGAGCCCGAGTTGCCGCGCCGCGTAGGTCGGCATGTAGAGCAGCATGTAGTTGGCCGTGGTGGTCAGCACGAGCGCGCCGATCGACACGAGCACCTGTTCCTTTTGCGTCGCGAGCAGTTCTCGCACCGGCGCGGCGGATTTCTCCGCGCGCTCGAATTCCGGCGTTTCGTCGATGCGGCGGCGAATGTACAGCCCGACCGGACCGATCAGCAGGCCGAACAGGAATGGAATGCGCCAGCCCCAGCCTTCGAGTTGCGCGGTGCTCAGCGTGCTCGTCAACACCGCGCCGAACAGCGACGCGAGCAGCGTGCTCGCGCCTTGGCTCGAGAACTGCCAGCTCGCCATGAAGCCCTTGCGCTCGGGCGCATGTTCGATCAGAAACGCGGTCGAGCTGCCGAACTCGCCGCCCGCCGAGAAGCCCTGCAACAGCCGCGACGCGAATACGCCGATCGGCGCGAGCACGCCGATCGCCGCATACGACGGCATCAGCGCGATCATGCCGGTGCCGAGCGTCATCATTGCAATCGATAGCGTCAGCGATGCCTTGCGGCCTTTGCGGTCGCTGAACGAGCCGAGTGCGAGCGCGCCGATCGGTCGCGCGAGATACGACAGCGCGAAGGTGCCGAGCGTGAGCAGCAGCGACACGGTGCGGTCGTGCACCGGAAAAAACGTACGCGACAGCACGGCCGCGAAGTAGCCGTAGACGACCAGATCGTAGAACTCCAGCGCGTTGCCGATCGAGGTCGCGAGAATCAGCCGCGATACGCTCGAGCGCGAGGTGTGCCGCGCGAGCGCGTCGGCGGTGGTTGCGGAGTCCATGCTCATGTCGAAGTCCTCGGGCGGCATTGGGAGGTGCGCCGGCAGGGTCGCGTGAGCGGCGCGGGCGCGGGATTGAAGCGTGTGACTCGATGTTGGGGTGGCCGATATTTATAGACAATTACAATATTTGGCAGATATCGTTGCCGAAACGGCAAAGCGCAGCCTGCGTCGAATTGCTGACGGGCGTGATCGGAATCCGGCGTTGCCTTGAGCGATTTCGCGCCGCAAAAAAGAAAAAGCGCCCCGTAGGGCGCTTTCCATCGATCCAGCCAGCAGGGAACACGAGTGTTCCCCACCGCGAACCGTCTGCTTAGAACTTGTGACGCATACCGACGCGGAACGCGAGCTGGTTGTCGGCGCCGACGCCCGACGTGTTGAAGTAGCTCGTGCTCGAACCGATCTGTGCCTGCAGGTCGCCAGTTGCGGCGTTGTGGCCCGATGCGATCTGATAGATGCCCAGCACGTAGACGTCCGTGCGCTTCGACAGCGCGTAGTCGCCGCTCAGGTTAACCTGGTTCCAGTGACCGACGTTCGCGCCGCTCAGGTGCATGTACGTGTAGCCCGCGCCTGCCGTGATAGCCGGCGTGACCGCGTACTTCGCGCCCGCTTCGTAGGCTGCGAACGTGGTCGAGCCGCCCGAGATCGGGGCGAGGCGGGTGTTCGTGTACAGGGCCCACAGCGTCGCCGGACCGAATGCGTAGCGGCCGCCAACGCCGAACGAGCGCAGATCCTGGATCTGACCGGTGCCGAGCGTCGGGAAGCTCACGTTAGCCAGTGAAGTCGAGAAGGCCGGCGATGCCTGGCCCGGGTAACGGATATCCGTGTACGCTGCGCCGATACCGAACGGGCCGTTCGCATAGTTCGCGCCGAAGCTGTAAGCGCGCGACGAACCCGCAACCGGTGCAGCCGACGTGCCCGTACCCGGCGTGCCGGCAAAGCCGCCTGCCGTGTTCGAGAAGCCGTACATCGCGCCGAAGGTCAGGCCCGAGAAGTTCGCGCTGCTGAACTTGACCGAGTTGTTGATACGGCTCGAGGTGAGCTGGTCGACGTCGTTGATGTGGTAAGCGTAGTTGCCCGCGACGGTCAGGCCGCCGGTCGAGTAGTTCGAGCCGAGGTAGTCGGTCGAGAACGAGTACTGGCGGCCGAACGTCAGCGAGCCGATGTCGTTCTGCGACACACCGACATAGGCCTGGCGACCGAACATCGCGCCGCCCTGGCCGGCGGTGCCGTTACCGCTGTTGAAGCCGTTTTCCAATACGAACAGCGCCTTCAGGCCGTTGCCGAGGTCTTCCGTGCCACGCAGACCCCAACGGCTGCCTTGCGCGACGCCGTCGTCGTACTTGGTCAGGCTGCTATGGCCGGTGGACGTTTTCGAGTTGTTCACGTAGCTGATACCCGCATCGATCAGGCCGTACAGCGTGACGCTGCTTTGTGCGTGAGCGGCGGAGGCGAAGACGGCAAACGTAGCGGCGGTCAGGATTTCTTGTTCAACATACTTCTCCGAGTTAGCGAATTTTGGCGATCGCGACGCGCTGCTCTGCGGCAACGTCGCGCGATGGCCGGCAATTTAAGGGAACGCTGAGTAAGGTATGTGACAGGAAAAAATTTTTTCCACGGTGTCGTGTCGGCGCGACACTTTGCGTGGGCACAGGGGCGGGTGTGTCGGTGGCGGGGCGGGGTCGATCGACCCTGGAGCGAAGCGGGGCGTGTGGCAGCGGATCGCCCGCCAGGCGGCGGGCGATCGGTTACTTCGGCTGCAGCATGAAAATTCAGTTACATGGCCGGTTGCGACGGCATCGCCAGTCGCAGCGGCGTTGGCGTCAGTTGCTCAGCAACGAGCCGCTGCGGAACGGCGTCGCGCCGGCGATGCGCGCGAACTCGAGGCCGGCCGTCGCGAAACGCGCCAGATGCCGCGCGTACAGCAGGCCGGCCACGGTGTTCTTGATCGTGACGACGTGGTCCGTCAACGGATCGACGATGTCGGCGATTTCCTGGCCCACGTCCACCCACGTGCCGACCTCGCAGCGATACACGAGCACGCCGCTGATCGGCGCGACGAGCGGCTCGGCGCCCGCGAGCGGCGTCGCCGCGAATTCGAGCGGCGGCAGCGGCGCCGGTTCGCCGTCCACCACGCCGCGCAGGGTCAGATACTCGATGATCGCCTGCGCGTCTTTTTCCGCGTACTCGTATGACACGTCGCGCTGGCCGCGCAGTTCGATCGTGACCGAGATGCCGCCGTTCGGGATCGGGAAGCGCTCGCCGAAACGGCCGCGCAGATCCGACCAGCAGAAGCTGTGGATCTCGTCGAACGGATTGCCGACCGAGTTCAGCGCGAGCAGCGACGCCTTCGCATCGATGTAGCGCGCTAGCGGTTCGACTTCGGGCCACAAGTCCGGATTGGTATACAGGTGCATCGCGGCTTCCCAGTCGCAATGCAGGTCGAGCACGACGTCGGCGTCGTACGAGAGTTTTTGCAGCGCGAGGCGTTGCGAGCCGAGTTCGGTGGTCGGCTTCTGCGCGTTGAGCGCTTCGCGCATCGCCGCGCGAATGGCGGCGCGGTTCTCATCTATGTCGCCGGTCAGACGCGACTCGATGGTCGGCAGCACGAGTTCCGCGAGGTCGTAGAAGTTGCGGTTGAAGTTCTGCGCGCTGCCGGTTTCGAAGCGCCCGAGCATTTGGCCGAGCAGATGCTGGTTCAGGCCGATCGGATTCGGCACCGGCACCACCACGACTTCGCCGCGCAGCTTGTCCGCGGCCTCGAGCGCGGCCAGCTTGCGGCGCAGCGACCACGACACCAGCATGCCGGGCAGTTCGTCCGCGTGCAGCGACGACTGGATATAGATTTTCTGTCCGCCACCGGGACCGTAGTGGAAACTCGTCAGTTCACGGGCGGTGCCAAGCGACGGGGCAATCAGCGGATGGGTCTGGGTTTGCATGGTATTCACTTCGCGGCCCGTTCGTAGCGGCCGCGCTAGGTTGTAGATTGCAAGGGGAAAGGTGCGCGCCGGCTGCGCGCGAGGTCCGCGTGCGCGGACTGCGGCCACCTGTCTCCCGGCGACCGCGCGTTGCACGATCTTAGCCGATATGCCCCACGGTGTGGCTTCATGTGGCTGGATGTGGAGCCGCAAAACAAAACGGGCTCCGCATCGCGGAGCCCGTTTCGGACAAGCTGCCGGCGCGCCGTGCGGCGCGCGTCGGCGATTTAGCTGCCGTACACGTCGAAGTCGAAGTACTTCTTCTCGATCTTCTTGTAGGTGCCGTCCTTGATCATGTCGGCGATCGCCTTGTCGACCTTCGCCTTCAGATCGGTGTCTTCCTTGCGCATGCCGATGCCGGCGCCGCTACCGAGGATCTTCGGATCGTTGAGGTCCTGGCCGACGAACGCGAAGCCCTTGCCGCGCGGCGTCTTCAGGAAGCCCTGGTCAGCCTGCACCGCGTCCTGCAGCGCTGCGTCCAGACGGCCCGAGATCAGGTCGGCGTAGACCTGGTCCTGGTTCTGATACGGCACGACTTTCGCGCCCGCCGGTTCCCAGTACGTCTTCGCGTAGGTTTCCTGGATCGTGCCCTGTTCGACGCCCACCGTCTTGCCCTTCAGCGATTCAGCGGTCGGCAGGATGCCCGAGCCCTGCTTCGCGACGAGGCGCGTCGGTGTGTTGAACAGCTTCGACGAGAAGGCGATCTGTTCGGCGCGTTGCGGCGTCATCGACATCGACGACAGCACGCCGTCGAACTTCTTCGCCTTCAGTGCCGGGATCATGCCGTCGAAGTCGTTTTCCACCCACACGCACTTCGCGCCGACGCGCTTGCAGATTTCGTTGCCGAGGTCGATATCGAAGCCAACGAGCTTGCCGTCTGCGCCTTTCGACTCGAACGGGGGATAGCTGGCATCAACGCCAAAACGGATCGTCGACCAATCTTTAGCGTGTGCGCCAATGGAGACGGTGGCAATCAAGGCAACCGTCAAAGCCGCTAGCAGTTTTTTCACTATTTTTACTCCTCGGTGTAGTTCAATTTCGCCCTCGACGGTTGTGCCGCCTCGGGACGCCCGGCGCGACTCGCAAACGGGCTTCTGGTCAGGATGCAAGCCGGGGTGGCCTGCAACGCGCGCCAAGCTTATCAGTTCAAAAATATTGGGAAGCTAGTAAAACACCGGATGGCGCAGGAGGAGGCCCTCTAGAGCGACGCGTGCGCCCAAGCCGATGTGACCGGATCGTACACTGTCGGTGGTGTTTGCGTAACACGGGTGTAATGCACGAGGGGTAATACGGTGAGCCGGCGAGCGTGATCGACCGGAATATACGGCGGCATTCTTTGCGAATTCGCCGAAAAGCGGTTCGAAACGCGGGTTTGAAACGTGGATATCGTTAAAGCTCGTGGCCGAATTTGCCGTTATTTAACAGCGGCCTCGAGACCATTGGCTTACACGGTATTACCAGCGCCGATATTTTTGCGCAGCCGTTTCGAACCTGTGCGAAAACCACGGCTTTTGGCGCTATCATCGATGCTCCATGCGTAGGACGCCGACCGCCCGCGCAGGCGCGGATCGCACCGAAGCAAATCGTCGGACAGCCGTCAAGATTCAAATGCCGCGCATTTGCGCTAGATCAAAAGACCTTTCTGCTCAACGGTGTTTATTCATGCGCACGATGTCGTTCATGGCGGATCAAACAGGCTGTTGTAAACAGACTTTCAAGCGACAAATCGCGAGCGTCGGCGCGCGGGTTCGCGCGGCATTATTGCAGCGCCATTTTTTTATCGGCTTTTTGTCGAGAATTACATCGGGATTTATAGCGATTGGCGTATCGGGATTTCGGTGCGACGTTTTGCCCCGCGCGTTGCGCGTTCTGACCGGCGCACTGCTGTGCGCGAGTTTCGCCGTGGCAACGCCAGCCGCGGCTGCCGACAAGGTGCTGCACGTACTCGCATGGCCCGGCTACGCGGACCCGGACGTCGTCAAGGCGTTCGAAGCGCGCTATGGCGCGAAGGTCGAGGTTACGCTGGTCGATTCCGACGAGGCGCTGTGGGCGCAGATGCATAGCAAGGGCGAGCCGCCTTTCGACGTATTCGCCGCCAACACCGCCGAAATTCGCCGTTATGCGCAGGCTAATCTGCTTGCGCCGCTCGATCTCGCGAGTCTGCCCAATACGAAGAAGCAGTTGCCGCGTTTCCAGGCGCTCGGCTCGATCGGCGGCCTGACGTCGGCGGGCAAGGTCTACGCGATTCCGTTCACCTATTCGTCGATGGGCCTCATCTACGATCGCAAGCAGATTCCGGTGGCGCCGCATTCGATGCTCGAACTGTGGAACCCGCGCTATCGTGGCAAGGTGCTCGACTTCAATAGCGCGCAGCACAACTTCTCGTTCACCGCGCTCGCGCTCGGCTATCCGCATCCGTTTCAACTCGACCCCGCGCAGATGCGCACGATCGCGCACAAGCTCGTCGAGCTGCGCCGCAATCTGCTGACCTACTACACGCTCTGCCCGAGGAGGCGACCGCGTTCTTCATCCAGCACAAGGTCGCACTGATGTTCGGCAATTACGGCACGCAGCAGGTGCAGTTGCTGCGGCGCGCGGGCGCCGACGTCGGCTATGTGATTCCGGACGAAGGCGCGCTCGCGTGGCTCGACTGCTGGTCGATGACGCGCGCGGCGAGCGACCAGCCGCTCGCGCTCGCGTGGATCAACTACATGCTCGAGCCGAGCGTGAGCGCGCTGCTGACGCAGCGCCAGGGGCTCGCGAATACGCTGACCGAGCCGGCCGAAGGCAACCCCAACGCGCACATCGTCTGGATCGGTCCGGTCGAGGATATCGACCGCCGCGAGCAATTGTGGACGCGCATCGTGTCGGGCGACCGTTCGGAGCGCTTCTGATGCTGCATCGCGGCCTGACCTTCAAGCTATCCGTGCTGCTCGCGTGCATCGGCGTGCTGGCGTCGGGCGCGACCGGCTATTACGCGTATCGCGCGAATCGCACGATGCTGGTCAACGAAGCGGAGCGCAGCCTGCAGACTTCGACGGAGCTGCTCGGCCAGCGCATCGCCGTATCGATCGACGACGTCGCCGCAGACGCGCTGGTGCTGGCGACGATGCCGTCATCGGTGAGCGTCACGCAGACCGACGACGGCATCGGCCCGAACCTCGGCCGCGAGCGGCTCGCGCAGGTGTATTCGAGCTTCATGCTGCACCACCCGGAGTATCTGCAGGTGCGGCTGATCACGCGGCAGCATCACGGGCTCGAGCTGATCCGTTTCGATCGCGACAGCGACGGCCTCGTGCGTGTACAGGGTGACGATCTGCAGGAAAAAGCTCAGTTTCCCTACGTATTCGAAACGCTCGCGTTTTCACCCGGACGCATCTACACCTCGCCGATTTCGATCAATCACGAATACGGCACGCATGCGGCGCAAGGCAGGCCGACGCTGCGTCTCGGCACGCCGATCGCGGATGCGCGCGGCACGGTGGTCGGCGTCGTCGTGATCGACGTCGATCTGGCCGGCATGCTGCGGCGTTTGCAGAGCGATCTGCCGAGCGACTACCAGGTCTATCTGGCGAACGAGTGGGGCGATTTCCTGGTTCATCCCGACGCGTCGAAGACCTTCGGTTTCGACCGCGGCCGGCGCGTGCTGATGCAGGACAGCTTCCCGGTCACGAAGCAGCTGTTCGAGCAGCGGCGCAGCGAAGTGCTCGTCAACGGTCTCGCGCGGCCCTATGAGGCGCACGGGCGGGTGCTCGCGTTCGTGCGGCGGCCGTTCGGCGATTCGGAAGGCAATCGCTTCATCGTGCTCGGTCTCGCGAAGCCGCTCGAGGACGTGTTGAGCGGCGCAAATCAGCTCGGCACGCGGATCATTCGCATGGTGCTGGTGTTCAGCGCTTTGTCGGTACTGCTGGCAATTCTGTTCGCGCGAGCGCTGACCAAGCCGCTTCATCAGCTCGCGCATGCGGCGACGCATCTGTTCGCCGAGCACGCGATGCACACCTTGCCGCTCAAACGCACCGACGAAATCGGCGTGCTCGCGCGCTGCTTCGAGCGTTTGCGCCGCGAAATCCGCGCGCAGATGGATGCGCTGCACAGCAAGCAGAGCGAGCTCGTGCATCTGGCCTCGCACGACGTGCTGACCGGCTTGCCGAACCGCATGCTGTTCATGCAGAAGCTCGAGAACGCGATCGAGGAGGCAAGCTTCCGCCGCGAAGGCCTCGCGGTGCTGTTCGTCGATCTCGACCGCTTCAAGCAGATCAACGATCAGTTCGGTCACTCCGTTGGCGACAAGGTGCTGGTCGCGGTCGCGCGCCGTCTGAAGGAGGTGCTGTGCGCCGGGGACGTGGTCGCGCGGCTCGGCGGCGACGAATTCATCGTGCTGATCGAAGGGCAGCGCGCGGCCGAGGTCACGCCCGAAATCGCCGAGCGCATCATGGATGCGCTGAACGAAACGCTGAGCGTCGACGGCAACAGCATGACGGTCGGCGCGAGCATCGGCATCAGCGAGTTTCCGCACGACAGCGGCAATGCCGAGGAACTGCTGCTGAACGCCGATGCGGCGATGTATGCGGCGAAATCGGGTGGCCGCTGCGCGTATCTGCGCTATCAGGATCTGCTCGCCATGCGGCTCCACGAACAGGCCGAGCAGGCGCGGCTTGCCCACGCGCAGCTCGCCCAGGCGCACGCCGCGCGCGATGCGACCGAGGGGTGCGAGGAGGAGCCTACCGCGTGACGCGGTGTTGTCCGCGCCGTTGAGCTGTCGACCTGAGACGCAGACGCGCCTTCAGTTCGCCACTCAAACGATCCGCACCCCGCCGCGATAAGTCGCGCGCGGCACTGGCAGCTTGTCGAGCATCGTCACGCGCACGAGATCCGCGCGCAAGCCCGGCTCGATCGCGCCGCGGTCCGTGAGACCGGCGGTGCGCGCCGGTTCGGCCGAGACCGTTGCCATCGCGCGCGGCAGCGACCAGCCCGCTTTTTCGACCAGATCGAACACCGCGGTCAGCAAGCTCGACGGCACGTAATCCGACGACAGAATATCGAGCAGATCCGCGCGCGCGAGTTCGAGCGCCGACACGTTGCCCGAATGCGAGCCGCCGCGCACGATGTTCGGCGCGCCCATGATCGTTGCGATGCCGTGCTCGCGCGCGGCTTGCGCGGCGATGCGCGTGGTCGGGAATTCGGCCAGCACGATGCCCTCGGCCTTCGCCTGTTCGACGTGCTCGATCAGCGTGTCGTCGTGGCTCGCGACCGGAATGCCGAGCCGCCGGCACCGCGCGACGATCTCGCGGCGATGCTCATCCGCGTAACGCTCCTGTTCGACCGCGAGTTCGGCGAGCGTGCTCGCGACACGCTCGTCGCTCATCTTGCCGTTGCGCTCCTGGAAGCGGCGCCATTGCTCGCGATCGTGCCATTGGCGCTGTCCCGGCGTATGGTCCATCACCGACGCGAGCCGCAACAGCGGATGCGCGCACAGCGAATCGAATACTTCGAGCACGTCGGCGGTCGCAATCTCGCAGCGCAGATGCAGAAAGTGCTCGGCGCGCAGCAGCCGACGCGTGGACAGCCGCAGCAGCGATTCGGCGCATTGCGTTTGCACGTGGCGGTTACGCAGCCCAACGCTCGAGCGCGAGCCGATCGCGAGCGCGTCGAACACCGTCGTGATGCCGGCCGCGGCGACCTGCGCGTCGTGGATCACGAAAGCCGCGTCGGTATTCCATTCGACGCCGGGACGCGGCACGAGGTGCTTCTCGAGATTGTCCGTATGCAGTTCGATCAGACCGGGCAGCAGATAATCGCCGTCCCAGTCTTCGGCGTTGCGCGCCGAACTCGCGCCGCGTTCGACGTCGCGAATCACGCCGTCTTCCACGCGCACGGTGCCAATGAATTCTTCGTCTCGCGTCACGATGCGAGCGTTGCTGATCAACATCGACTTGCTCCGTAGTCAGTCGGGACTGGTGTCAATTTAATGCCGCAGCGGCGGCCGCAGTTCCAGGCGGCGCGTCGCGACCTTGTTGCGAGTCTCTTCGTCGTGAAAGATACCAACGATCGCCGCGCCGCGCTCGCGCGCCTCGACGATCAGATCGGCCACAACGTCGCGGTTTTCGGCATCGAGCGAAGCGGTCGGTTCGTCGAGCAGCAACAGCGGATGTTCGGCAATCAAACCTCGCGCGATGTTCACGCGCTGCTGCTCGCCACCCGAAAACGTCGCGGGCGCGAGCGACCACAGACGTTCCGGCACGTTGAGCCGCGCGAGCAATTCAGCGGCGCGCGCGTTTGCTTCGGGTTCTGCGACGCCGTGCAGCATGAGCGGCTCGGCGACGAGCGCGAGCGTCGGCACGCGCGGAATCACGCGCAAAAACTGGCTCACATAGCCGACCACGCTACGGCGCAGACGCAGCACGTCACGCGGTTCGGCACCGGTGATCGTGACGGGCCTGCCCTGATCGCTGGTGTCGCGAATCGCGATCGAGCCGGTGCTCGCCAGATAGTTGCCGTACAGACAGCGCAGCAATGTGCTTTTGCCCGCGCCCGACGGCCCGACCAGCACCACGCATTCACCGCACTCGACTTCGAGCGATACGTTCGCGAGCGCGTCGATTCGCACACCGCCCTGGCCGTGCAGCGTGAAAGTCTTGCCGATGCCGGTGGCGCGCAGCATCAGCGCCGCGTTGTCGGCGAAAGCGCGCTCGCCGTGACGTGCCGCGCTGCCTGCGTCAATTACTACCTCAGTGGATCGCATTGTGAGCCTCAAACAGGCAGAACCGAGGAAACCAGCGTTTGCGTATAAGGGTGCTGCGGATCGTCGAGCACCTGATCGGTTAGACCCGCTTCGACGACTTCGCCTGCCTGCATCACCATCAGCCTATGTGCGAGCAGACGCGCGACGCCGATATCGTGCGTGACGATCAGCACCGACAGATGCAGCGTCGAGGTCAGCGTGCGCAGCAAATCGAGCAGGCGCGCCTGCACGGACACGTCGAGACCGGCGGTCGGTTCGTCCATGAACACCAGACGCGGACCGGTGACGAGATTGCGCGCAATCTGCAGACGTTGCTGCATACCGCCCGAAAAGGCGGCGGGGAATTCGTCGATGCGCGCTGGGTCGAGTTCGACGCGCTCCATCCATTGCGTGGCCGTGCGGCGAATCTCGCCGTAGTGTCGCGCGCCGACAGCCATCAATGGCTCGCCGATGTTGGCGCCGGCCGAGACGCCGCTGCGCAGGCCGTCGCGCGGATTCTGCTGCACGAAGCCCCATTCGGTGCGCATCAGCAGACGGCGGCGCGGCTCCGACAGCGCGCGCAGATCGAGCAGGTCGCCGTGCGACGCGGCGTAGTGCAGCGAGCCGCTATCGGCCTCGGCCTTCAGCGCCAGCGTATTGAGCAGCGTGGTCTTGCCCGAACCCGATTCACCGACGATGCACAGTACCTCGCCCGGATACAGATCGAAGCTCACGTTGCGGCAACCGTTGCGGCCGCCGTATTGTTTGGTCAGCGCGCGGGCGCTCAGAAGCGGCGTCATGCGGATTCTCCTTCGCGCGTGATCTCTCCGTCGCCGCGCCGCTCGTGACAGTAGTCGCTATCCGAGCACACGAACATGCGCGTGCCGGCGTCGTCGACGATCATCTCGTCGAGAAAGCTTTCCTTCGATCCGCACAACGCGCACGCGTGCTGCCACTTCTGCACCTCGAACGGATGATCGTCGAAGTCGAGGCTGCGCACCGGCGTATAAGGCGGGATCGCGTGAATGCGGCGCTCGCGGCCCGCGCCGAACAGTTGCAGCGCGGCGTTCATATGCATCTTCGGATTGTCGAACTTCGGGATCGGCGAAGGCGACGTCAGATAGCGATGATTGACGATCACCGGGTAGTCGTACGTGGTCGCGATGCTGCCGTGATGCACGATGTCCTCGTACAGCTTCACGCTGATCAGCCCGTAATCGGCGAGTGCATGCAGCTTCTTGCATTCGGCGACGCGCGGTTCGAGCCGGAACAGCGGCTCGGGCATCGGCACCTGATAGACGAGGATCTGCTGCTCGGTTAGCGGCGTTTCGGGAATCCGGTGCCGCGTCTGGATGATCGTCGCCTCGCTCGTGTGCCGGGTGGTCGCCACACCCGTGGTCCGCGCGAAGAAGCGGCGAATGTTGACGGCGTTGGTGGTTTCGTCGGAACCCTGATCGATGACCTTCAGCGTGTCCGTCTTGCCGATGATCGCGGCGGTAACCTGGATGCCGCCGGTGCCCCAGCCATACGGCAGAGGCATTTCTCGTGATGCAAACGGCACCTGGTAGCCCGGCACGGCGACTGCCTTCAGCAACGCGCGGCGCAGCATGCGTTTGGTCTGCTCGTCGAGATACGCGAAGTTGTAGCCGTGCGCGGCGCTGTCGTACGAGGTGCTTGCAACAGCGGTGTCGGGCGCGTTCATGCTGCTTGCTCCTTGTCGGTGGCGTGGCCTGATTCATCGTTGCCGTGATGCTGCGCGCGCAAGCGCCGCACCAGTTCCAGCTCCGCCTGGAAGTCGACGTAATGCGGCAGCTTCAGGTGCTGCACGAAGCCCGACGCCTCGACGTTATCGCTATGCGACAGCATGAATTCGATGTCCTGCGTCGGCGACGAGAGCGTCTCGCCGAGTTCTTCGGCGCGCAGCGCGCGATCGACCAGCGCCATCGCCATCGCCTTGCGCTCCGAGTGGCCGAACGCGAGACCGTAGCCCTGCGTGAAGGTGGGCGGCACCGCGCTGCTGCCCGCGAACTGGTTGATCATCTGGCATTCGGTGATGTCGATATCGCCGATGTCGACCGCTTCGCCGAGTTCGTCGAGGTCCATTTCGACCGCGATCGTGCCGAAACGGATCTCGCCCGCGAACGGATGCGAGTGCGCGTAGCCGCGTTGTGTCGCATAGCCCATTGCGAGCAGAAAGCCTTCGTCGCCGCGCGCGAGGTTCTGCAGACGCGTCGCGCGGCTCGCTGGAAACGCGAGCGGTTCGCGCGACAGATCGCCGGGTTCCGCGCCATCCGGTGTCGGGCGCTCCTGTTCGATCAGGCCTTCCTTGTCGAGTAGCGACACGACACGCGGCATCGCTTCCGGCGCGGGCGGTTCTTGCGAAACCGGCGCATCGCCTTGCGTCACGTGCTGCCGCGCGTCGTCGCCATCGGCGAGCAACGCGAAATCGAGCAGGCGCTGCGTGTAGTCGTAGGTCGCGCCGAGCAACTGGCCACCGGGCAAGTCCTTGAAGGTCGCCGAGATACGCCGCTCGACCCGCATCGATTCGGTATCGATGGCGCGCGTATAGCCGAAGCGCGGCAACGTGGTGCGATATGCGCGCAGCAGGAAGATCGCTTCGACCAGATCGCCGGCCGCCTGCTTGATTGCGAGCGCGGCAAGCTCCTCGTCGTAGACCGAGCCTTCGGTCATCACGCGCGCGACCGCGAGCCGCAACTGCTCGCGAATCTGCGCGACGCTCAGTTCGGCGATCTGCGTATCGCCGCGGCGCGCTTTGTCGAGCAGGCGCCACGACGCTTCGATCGCGCGTTCTCCACCTTTGACGGCAACGTACATCAGTTCACCTTCGCTTCAGTTGTGCGCGGCAGGCCGATCACGCGCGGGCCGCAAAGCAGATAACAGTCGATGCCGCACGGAAACAGCGGCGCGAGCATCGCGCGCTCTTGCCAGAACCGTGGGGGAAGACCAACCGGCGAAATCGTTTGGGTCTCCAGAATGCCGGGGCCGCTAAGCGTGACCGGTGCGCCGCCAATCAGCGCGTCGACGCGGATCAGCAGCGTGGCCGATTGCTCGGGCGACTCGGCGCTGCCGGGTGCGAAGCTTTCGAGCGACGGCAACGCGTCGGCGTCGTGCAGATAGACGAATGCGGCGTCGCCGGGCGCATCGACGAGCGGCGCGCCGGTGTGAAAACGCAGCGCCGACGCGAGCGCGGTATCAGGCTGCGCGAGCCAGACCGGTGTCGCGTAGTCGCAGAGCGTCAGCAGCGCAGCGAAGGCGGCGGGTTCGACCGGCGTGTTGCGCAACTCGGGCAGCACGTCACGAATCACGCCGATCGTGCCGGGGCGCGACAACGCGTCGAGCAGCGTGCGAAACACGGCCTGGGTAGCGTGGACCGGGTCCGCGAAACCCGGCGTCAGCGTGGACAACGCAATCGGTGAATGTTCCATCAGTCGCCTCGCACCATCGTGAAGAATTCGACGCGCGTCGCCGCGGCGTCCTGCTGCTGTTGTGCGCGCCGTGCCGTCTGTTGGGCGGCGAACGGCTCGATCAATTGACGATGCAGGCTGTCGTGATGCTCGGGCATCTGTAGCAAAGCGTCGGCGAGCGCCGCAAGTTCGGCGCGACGGCGGTCACGTCCCAGATGACAGGCGACGCCGACGGTGGCCTCGGCGTCGCCGCTGGCATGCAGACGCAGCGTGGCGCGCGTGACCGTTGCTTCGCCGAGATTGAAAGGATCGCCGCTGCCGCCGATGCGCCCGCGCACCATCGCGAGGCCGATTTCAGGGGGGCGCAGCCAGTCATAGGCGGGGATAGGTTGATCTTGCAACGCGCGCTGCAGCGAGGCTTCGAGGTCGGCGCGCGGCGTGCGGGCCAGCACGGCCATCCAGGCGCGCCGCGCCGCCGAAGACACGGCGGGCAACGGCGCAGAGGGCGGAACGGAACTCGGGCTCATCGGATTTCCTGTTGATCCAGCGAGTGGACATTGGAGCATCTATTCATCTAAACGTCTAGACGTTTACAGGCGTAGTTGTCTGGACTGTGATGCGCGGCGGACGTTTCATATTTCCATCACGGCTTGCGCACTACAATGCACGTCATGGCGATCATTTGAACCGAAGGGAATGACAGCACCATGACATCGAACGACAGCGCGGCGCCGGCCACGATGCTCGAACGCGGCGCGGGCGTGGCCGTCTGGAGACAGATCGAACAGATTCTCGCCGCCGAGATCGCGGCAAGCGGGTTTGGGGAAGAAGGGCGGTTGCCGAGCGAGGGTGAGCTGGCGAAGCGCTTCGACGTCAACCGTCACACGGTGCGTCGCGCGATGCTCGGCCTCGCAGCGCTCGGCCTCGTCAGCGTCGAGCAGGGGCGCGGCACGTTCGTGCAGCCCGGCGCGATCGACTATTCGATCGGCCGCCGTACGCGTTTCACCGAGAACCTGCGTCAACAACATCACTCGCCCGGCGGCACGATGCTGTCGGGCGCGCGCGTGAAAGCCGAGCCGAGCGTCGCGAAGGCGTTGGGTCTGCGCGCGGGCGCGGCGGTCTATCGGATCGAATCGCTGAACGAGTCCGACGGCGTGCCGCTTACGTTCGCGCGCAGCTGGTATCCGGCCGCGCGTTTTCCGGAGCTGCCGGAGGTCGTGCAACGCCTCGGCGGCACGACGAAGGCGCTGGCCGAATTCGGCGTGGACGATTATCTGCGCAAGTGGAGCCGCATCGGCAGCGTGCTGCCCGAGCCGGAGGTCGCGCGGCGGCTCAACATCAACCGTCAGCAGCCGGTGCTGTGGGTCGAGAACGTCGACGTCGATTTGCACGGCACGCCGGTCAAATACGGCTTCACGCATTTCGCGGCCGACCGTGTGCAACTGCTCGTGGAGCATGACCTGTGAGCGGCCCCGCATGGAGTGCCGAAGCGCGCTTTGCGCTGTACTACGCGCCGTCGTGTGAATCGGCGTGGTGGCAGGCCGGCTCGACGTGGCTCGGCCGCGATGCGCAAAGCGGCGAGCGCTGCGCGCAACCGCAGCCGCCTGGCCTGACGCGGCCGCTCGCCGCGTTGACCGACTCGCCGCGCCGCTATGGCTGGCATGGCACGCTGGTCGCCCCGTTCCGGCTCGGCGCCGGTGTCACGCAGCACGACGTGCTTGCGGCTGCGCGGGCGTGGGCGCTAGGGCGGCAGCCGTTCGCGTTGCCGGTGGAAGCGGCCACGTTGGGCGACTTCGTCGCATTGCGACCGGCCGATGCAAATGGCGAGACGCGCATTCGCGAGCTTGCGTCGAACGCGCTGGAGTCGCTAGACGGGCTGCGCGCGCGGCCGTCTGCGGCCGATCTCGAGCGCCGGCTCGCCGCACCGCTCACCGAACGCCAACGTGCGTTGCTGCTGCAATGGGGCTATCCGTACGTGTTCGACGAGTTCCGTTTTCATATGACGCTGTCCAGTTCGCTCGCCGATACCGACGAGCGCGCGACGCTGCTCGCATGGTGGCGTGAGCGCACGCCCGCGCTGGGGCCGCTCGCGGTCGATCAGGCCGCGTTGTTCGTCGAGCCGGCGCCGGGCGAGCCGTTCGTGCTGTGGCAGCCACTGCCGTTCAGCGACGGCGCGAGACACGGCGATCGCAAGGACGAGCAGCAAGACGAGCTGAGCAGCCAATGAACGGGCGTTTGGTCTATGTGATGGGGCCGTCTGGCGCGGGCAAGGATTCGCTGCTGCAATTCGCGCGCACGCGGCTCGCCGGCGAGCCGGTCGTGTTCGCGCATCGTTACATCACGCGGCCGAGTGGCAATGGGGAAGTGCATGTCGCACTGAGCGTCGAGGAGTTCGCCGCGCGCTCGGTGCTGGGCCTGTTCGCGCTCGAATGGTCGAGCCATTCGCTGCGCTATGGCATCGGCATCGAACTCGATGCGTGGCTCGCGCGTGGCTGCACGGTGGTCGTCAATGGCTCGCGGCAGTACCTGCAGCATGCGCTCGCGCGCTATCCACGCGCGGAAGTGGTGCACGTGAGCGCCGCGCCGCATATTTTGGAAGCGCGGCTCGGCGCGCGGGCGCGCGAATCGTCGGAGCAGGTCGCGGCGCGGCTCGCGCGGCGTGCGCCGTTTGCGTTGCCGGCCGGCGTGCGCTGCACGACGATCGACAACTCCGGCACGCTCGAAGAAGCGGGGCACGCGTTGATCACGGTGCTCAAGGAGCAGGTGAGCGCGTAACGCAGTCACGCGGCCTTATTGCACGGCCCCCATCCGCTCCCGCGTGACCTGCCGCAAACACGCGACGAATTGCTGTACGGCCGGCGTCGGCAGCAGATCGCGTCGCGAGATGATGCTCAGATCGTAGTTCGGCAGCGCGTCTTCGATCTGCGCGACGCGAATGCCGAGCGGCGCGACCCGCTGCGCGAGCGGCCGCGTGAAGCAGCTGATCACGTCGGTCTGCGATACGAGCCCGAGCGTCACCGCAAACGACGACGGCGCGCGCAGCAGCCGCTTCGGCAGCGGCAGGCCATGCGCGCTGAACATCGCCATCATCACGCTGTGCGGGAAGTGATCGGCGCCGACCGTGACGATCCACTCGGCGTCGAGCAGCTCGGACAGACGCGTGACGTTCGCGAGCGGATGCCCGGCGCGCATCGTGACGACGAACTGCGTCGAGTACAGCGGCACCTGCACCAGATCGTTATCTAATGCCTGAACGTGATGGATCGCCGCGAGATCGAGTGTGCCGTTGCGCAGACGCGCGAGCGCATCGGGCACCGTCACTTCCTCCAGATGCAGACTCACGAGCGGCATCTTCTCGCGAAAGCTCGACACCGCATGCGGCAGCACCGTCAACGCGAGCGATGGCATCGTGCCGACGCCGACCTTGCCGGCGAGTTCTCCTTTCACCTGCTCGACGGCCTCGACGGTGCGGCGCATGTCGCCCAGCAACTGCTCGGCGCGCGGCAACAGCGCGAGCCCGCACGCGGTCAGCTCGATGCCGCGCACGCTGCGCACCATCAGCTCCGCATTGAGCGCGCTTTCCAGCTCGCGAATCGTATGCGTGACGGCCGGCTGCGTGACGCCGAGCTCACGCGCGGCGGCGCGCAGGCTGCGGTGATGCGCAGCGGCGACGAAGGCCTGCAACTGCTGCAGTTTCATCAGGGTAACCCCGTATATAAGAGCTGTTAATCAGAGTGAAAAAAATAGCATCTTATTCGAACGAAACGGCATGGATATAGTGCGAGGCTACTCACTGGAGCCATGCAAACGATGAACCAGACCCCGCGTTTGACCGAAGTATCCGATCTGGAACCCGCCGCCGCGAGCCTGCGCGAGATTCGCCATCACATTCATCACCATCCTGAACTCGCGTACGAGGAAGTGCGGACCGCCGCGCTCGTCGCGGAAAAACTCGAACAGTGGGGCTGGCAGGTCACACGCGGGGTCGGCAAGACCGGCGTGGTCGGCACAATGAAGGTAGGCGACGGCAAGCGCAGCATCGGCATTCGCGCGGACATGGACGCGCTGCCGATCATCGAACAGACCGGCCTGCCGTACGCGAGCGGGACCCACGGCAAGATGCACGCGTGCGGCCACGATGGTCACACGACGATCCTGCTCGGCGCTGCGCAACGTCTCGCGGCCACGCGTAATTTCTCGGGCACCGTGCATCTGTACTTCCAGCCGGCCGAGGAAAGCGGCATCGACAGCGGCGCCTTGAAGATGATCAACGACGGCCTGTTCGAGCGCTTCCCGTGCGACGCCGTGTTCGGCCTGCACAATCATCCTGGCGCGGAGCCGGGCACGCTGCTGTTCCGCAAGGGGCCGTTCATGTCGGCGGGGGACAAGGCGACCATCACGATCGAAGGCGTCGGCGGCCATGCGGCGCGTCCGCATCTGACCGTCGATCCGGTCGTGGTCGCCGCGAGCATCGTGATGGCGCTGCAGACGATCGTCGCGCGCAACGTCGATCCGTCGCAGCCGGCCGTGGTGACGGTGGGCTCGATGCACGCGGGCACCGCGAACAACGTGATTTCGAGCAGCGCGCGGCTCGAACTGAGCGTGCGCTCATTCAGCCCTGAGGTGCGTGAGTTGCTGAAGAAGCGCATCACCGAGCTGGCCGAGTCGCAGGCGGCGAGCTATGGCGGCAAGGCGCACGTCGAGTACATCGAAGGTTATCCGGTCGTCATCAATACGGACGCCGAAACGGAGTTCGCGGCGCAGGTCGCGCGCGAGCTGGTCGGCGACGACAAGGTAGTCGAGCAGACCGACATCCTGATGGGCAGCGAGGACTTCGCGTTCATGCTGCAGAAGCGGCCGGGCACGTTTCTGCGCATCGGCAACGGCGTCGGCGAGGATGGTTGCATGGTGCACAACCCGCATTACGACTTCAACGACCGCAGTCTGCCGATCGGCGCGGCGTTCTGGGCGCGGCTGGTGGAGCGCTATCTCGCGCAGTGAGCGATAAGAGTCAATGCGGTAGCGCGCAGCAAACTCGCTACCCGATAGCCGCGTGCGTCAGCCGCGCCGCGCGACCATCTCGGAGACCGTCTGCGCGGCTTGCTGCAGCGGTTCCAGAAACGCCTTCACCATCTGTTTCGCCGAATTGCGCTGCGCGTTGCCGCTGATGTTCATCGCGGCGATCACACGGCCCTGGCGATTGCGAATCGGCGCGGACAGCGAAATCAAACCGCCTTCGAGTTCCTGATCGACGATCGCCCACCCCTGGCGACGCACCTGCTCGATCACCTTCTTCAGTTCTTCCTTGTCGGTGACGGTGCGCGGCGTGTGCGCGTAGAGCGGCGACGAGTTCAGCGTCGCGTCGAGCGTTTCCTCGTCGAGCGAGGCGAGCAGCACGCGGCCCATCGACGTGCAGTACGCGGGCAGGCGGCTGCCGATCGACAGATTGATCGTCATGATCTTGTGAGTCGGCACGCGCAGCACGTAGACGATCTCGGTGCGATCGAGCACCGCTGCCGAGCAGCTTTCGTGCACCTGCGCCGACAGGCTTTCCATCACCGGTTCGGCGAGGTTCCAGAACGGCATCGAGGTCAGGTACGCGAAGCCGAGGTCGAGAATCTTCGGCGTCAGACGAAACAGGCGTCCCTCGGCTTCCACGTAGCCCAGCGTTTGCAGCGTCAGCAGAATCCGGCGCGCGCCGGCGCGCGTGAGGCCGGTCGCCGCGGCGACGTCGGTGAGCGTCTGTTCGGGGCGCGTCGCGTCGAATGCGCGGATGACCGCGAGGCCGCGCGCGAACGACTGCACGTACGAGTCGCCCGGTTTCTCCCGGGCCGGTTCGACGTTGGCGGGCGCGACGGAAGACGGCGGCAGGGCTTTGCTCATGGACCTTGATCGTGGTTGCAAAAGAGTGCGCGCGCAAGGCAAGCGACGCGCCTTCGTTTCGATGCGGCGCCCGCGTTTTGCGTTGCGGCGCAAAGGCGAGACGATAGCTTAAGCCTTCTATTTCGCCAAATAGCGCCGATTTTGCGCAAAAAATCCAGGGTTTGCGTGGATGCGATTCGCGTCTCAAAATTTGTATTATGACCCGATAACCTGTCCAGTTCGCGGCACCCGACCCGACCCAACCCCACCCATCCGCCATGTTCGACAAGATTCCCTCGCGCGCTTTGAGCGACACCGTCGCGCAGCAACTGCTGAAGCAGATCGACAAGGGCACTTTTGCGCGCGGCGCCAAGCTGCCGACCGAAGCCGTGCTCGCGGAACAGTTCGGCGTGAGCCGCACGGTGATTCGCGAGGCGTTGTCGCGGCTAAAGAACGAGGGGGTGGTCGAACCGCGCCAGGGCAGTGGCGTGTTCGTCGCCGGGCACGGCACGATCCGCCCGCTGCGGATCGACTACGCGGAAGCCGTCGAGCCGGGCTCGGTCGTGCAGATCCTCGCGCTGCGCCGCGCGATCGAGGCGGAGGTCGCGTCCGAAGCCGCGATGCGTCGCAGCGATGCCGACATGGCCGCGATCGACGCCGCGCTCGCTCAGATCGAGCGCGCGGTCGCCAATGGCGAAGACGGCGTCGCCGAAGACGTCGCGTTTCATCGCGCGATCGCGGCTGCGACGGGCAATCCGTATTTCCTGAAGACGCTGACGTTCCTCAATCAGTATCTCGAAGCGGGCACGGTCGTCACGCGCCGCAACGAGGCGCTGCGCGAGGACTTCTCGCGGCAGGTGCGCGAGGAGCACGCGGCGATCGCTGCCGCGATTCGCGCCGGCGATCCGATGGCGGCGCGCAATGCCGCGCAGACGCATCTGTACAACGCGGCGCGGCGGCTTGCCGAGGCGGGCATCGCCTGACGCGCGGAAGGCGCGCGGCGATCCCGCTGCGCGCGAACGCACCAATGCAGCACCAATCCATAGAGGTCACGCATGTCGAGAAATGTCGGTGTCATCGGTCTGGGAGCGATGGGGCTTGGCGTCGCGCGTTCGCTATTGCGCGCGGGCTTCAAGGTCCACGCGTGCGACTTGCGGCGCGACGTGTTGCAGGCGTTCGTCGCTGAAGGCGGCGTCGGCTGTGCGGCGCCCGTGGAGCTCGGCGCGCAGTGCGAGGTCGTGATTACGCTGGTCGTCAATGCCGCGCAAACCGAGGCCGTGCTGTTCGGTGAGCACGGCGCGCTCACGGCGATGAAACCAGGCGGCGTCGTGATCGCGAGTGCCACGGTCGCGCCGGAATTCGCCAGCGATCTCGGCAAGCGCGTCGAGGCGGCTGGTCTGCAGATGCTCGACGCGCCGGTGTCGGGCGGCGCGGCGCGCGCCGCGTCGGGCCAGATGACGATGATGACGTCCGGTCCCGCAGCCGCTTACGCCGCATGCGAGGACGTGCTCGCCGCGATCGCCGGCAACGTGTATCGGCTCGGCGCCGCGCATGGCGCGGGCTCGAAGGTGAAGATCATCAACCAGCTGCTGGCCGGCGTGCATATCGCGGTGGCCGCCGAGGCAATGGCGCTCGGCCTGCGCGAAGGCGTCGATCCGGACGCGCTGTACGACGTGATAACGCACAGCGCGGGCAATTCGTGGATGTTCGAGAACCGCGTGCCGCATATTCTCGCGGGCGACTACACCCCGCTGTCGGCGGTCGATATCTTCGTGAAGGATCTGGGCCTCGTGCTCGATACCGCGCGTCGCACGAAGTTTCCGTTGCCGCTGTCGGCGGCCGCGCATCAGATGTTCATGATGGCGTCGACGGCGGGCCACGGCGGAGAGGACGACTCGGCGGTCGTGAAGATTTTTCCCGGCATCGAATTGCCGGCAAAGCGATAAGCGAGGACAGTGCTCATGACGGCTCGAACGAAACCCGCGCTGCTCGGCTGCATCGCCGACGACTTCACCGGCGCCACCGATCTCGCCAACATGCTCGTGCGCGGCGGCATGCGCACGGTGCAGACGATCGGCGTGCCCACCTCCAACGAAGCGCCGGGCGCCGATGCGCCGGGCGCCGCTGCGCTGGACGCCGATGCGCTCGTCGTCGCGCTGAAGTCGCGCACGATCCCCGCCGCCGACGCGGTCGCGCAATCGCTGGCCGCGCTCGCCTGGCTGCGCGCGCAAGGCTGCCGGCAATTCTTCTTCAAGTACTGCTCGACCTTCGATTCGACCGATGCGGGCAACATCGGCCCGGTGACCGATGCGTTGCTGAACGCGCTGTCCGCCGAGTTCGCCGAGCGAGCATCGTTCACGATCGCGTGTCCCGCGTTTCCCGAGAACGGCCGCACGATTTTCCGCGGCCATCTGTTCGTCGGCGATGCGCTGCTCGATGAGTCGGGCATGGAGAACCATCCGCTGACGCCGATGCGCGACGCGAATCTCGTGCGCGTGCTGCAGCGGCAAACGCAGTCGAAGGTCGGGCTCGTGCGTTACGACCGGGTCGCGCAAGGCGACACGGCCGTGCGCGCCGCATTCGAAGCGCTGCGCGCCGACGGCGTGAGCATCGCGATTGCCGATGCGGTGTCCGACGCCGATCTGCACACGCTCGGCGCGGCCTGCGCGGACCTCGCGCTGATCACCGGCGGCTCCGGCGTCGCGCTCGGCTTGCCGGCCAACTTCCGGCGCGCGGGTCTGCTCGGCGAGCAAATCCATGCCGCGCAATTGCCGCGCGTGGAAGGTTTGTCGGCGGTGCTCGCGGGCAGTGCGTCGAAAGCGACCAACGCGCAGGTCGCTGCCTGGTGCGCCACGCGGCCCGCGTTCCGCATCGATCCGCTCGCGGCGGCGCGCGGCGAGGACGTCGTCGCCGAAGCGCTCGAGTTCGCGCAACAGCGCTTCGTGCACGCCCAGCCGGTGCTGATCTATGCGACCGCGTCGCCCGACGAAGTGCAGGCGGTGCAGCGCGAACTCGGCGTCAACGAAGCCGGGCATCTGGTCGAGAAGACGTTGGCAGCGATCGCGCGCGGCCTGCGCGAGCGCGGCGTGCGCAAGTTCGTCGTCGCGGGCGGGGAGACCTCGGGCGCGGTCGTCCAAGCGCTCGACGTGCGCATGCTGCGCATCGGCGCGCAGATCGATCCGGGCGTGCCGGCCACCGCGACGACCGAAGTGGAACCGCTCGCACTCGCGCTGAAGTCCGGCAATTTCGGCGCTACGGACTTCTTCGACAAGGCGCTGCGTCATCTCGACGGAGCCGCGCAATGAGCGGCGCACCGGCACTTCAGGTCTCCGCCGAAGCGCGCGTGCGCGAGGAAATCTGCGCGGTCGGCGCGAGTCTGTATCAGCGCGGCTATACGGTCGGCAGCGCCGGCAACATCAGCGCGCGGCTCGACGATGGCTGGCTGATCACACCGACCGACGCCTGTCTCGGCCGCCTCGATCCCGCCGATATCGCGAAGGTCGACGCAAACGGCCACGCGATGTCGGGCGGCAAGCCGTCGAAGACGCTCGCGCTGCATCGCGGTATCTATGCGCGCAACGGCGAGGCGCGCGGCATCGTCCATACCCATTCGACGCATCTGGTCGCATTGACGCTCGCGGGCGTATGGAGCGAAGCGGACGTGTTGCCGCCGATCACGCCGTACTACGTGATGAAAGTGGGCCACGTACCGCTGATTCGCTATCAACGCCCGGGCGATCCGCAAGTGGCCGCGCGGATCGCCGCGCTGGCCGACCGCGTGCGGGCGGTGCTGCTCGAACGTCTGGGGCCGGTGGTGTGGGAGCGCTCGGTCGCGCACGCGTCGTATGCGCTCGAAGAACTCGAGGAAACCGCGCGCTTGTGGCTGATGACGAATCCGCGGCCCGCGCCGCTCGACGCCGCCGCGATCGAAGAACTCCGTGCCGCGTTCGGCGCGCGCTGGTAGCAGCGCGCATTGCCGATGTACGCCACGCACCGTATCGCACTGTCTTGAAGGAGCTGTCGCCATGCCTCGCTTCGCCGCCAATCTGTCGATGATGTACAACGAGCACGCGTTCCTCGATCGCTTCGCCGCCGCCGCGCGCGACGGTTTCAACGCGGTCGAATACCTGTTTCCCTACGAATTCCGCGCGGGCGAGCTGAAGTCGCGGCTCGACGCGCACGGCCTTACGCAGGCGCTGTTCAATGCGCCTCCGGGCGACTGGAGCGGCGGCGAGCGCGGTCTTGCGTCGCTGCCGGGGCGCGAGGACGAGTTCCGCCGCAGCATCGATACGGCACTCGAGTACGCGCGCGTGCTCGGCAATCGCAAGCTGCATGTGATGGCGGGGCTGATCGCCGGCGATCAGGCGGGCGAAACGCAGCGCAAAACACAACGCGACGTGTATCTGAACAACCTCGCCTATGCGGCGCGGGCCGCGCAAGCGGAACAGATCACCGTCGTCATCGAGCCGATCAATACGCGCGACATGCCCGGCTATTTCCTCAATCGACAGGACGACGCGCAAGCGATCTGCGCCGAAGTCGGCGCGCCGAATCTGAAGGTGCAGTTCGATTGCTATCACTGCCAGATCGTCGAGGGCGATCTCGCGATGAAGCTCAAGCGCGATATGGCCGGCATCGGTCACATCCAGGTTGCGGGTGTGCCCGAGCGGCACGAGCCCGACATCGGCGAGCTGAACTACCCGTACCTGTTCGATCTGATCGATGCGCTCGGCTACGACGGCTACATCGGCTGCGAATACCGGCCGCGCGCGGGAACCTCGGCGGGGCTTGGCTGGCTGAAGCCTTATCTCGACGCCCGGCGCTGACTCTCTCCGACAACCACTGACGGACCCGTAACCATGAAAGTACTGATCACCGGCGGCGCCGGTTTTCTCGGCCAGCGTCTCGCGCGCGAACTGCTCGCACGCGGCGAGTTGAAAGATGCGCACGGCACACCGCGAGCGATTACCGGGCTGGTGCTGCTCGACGTCGTGCGCGCTCATGATTTCGGCGATGCGCGCGTGCGTGCCGATGTCGGCGATATCGCGGAGCGCAGCGTGCTCGAACGCGTGATCGACGATCAGACCTCGGCGATCTTTCATCTCGCTGCGATCGTCAGCGGCCAGGCCGAGGCAGACTTCGATCTCGGCATGCGCATCAATCTCGATGCGTCGCGGCTGCTGCTCGAAGTCTGCCGCCAGCGCGGGCACCAGCCGCGCGTCGTGTTCACCAGTTCGGTCGCGGTCTACGGTGGCGATCTGCCCGCGGTCGTACAGGACGACACCGCGCTGAATCCCCAGTCGTCGTATGGCGCGCAGAAGGCAATCGCCGAGCTGCTGCTCAACGATTATTCGCGGCGCGGCTTCGTCGACGGCCGCGTGCTGCGGCTGCCGACCATCAGCGTGCGGCCGGGGCGGCCGAATGCGGCGGCGTCGTCGTTCGCGAGCGGCATCATTCGCGAGCCGTTGAATGGCGAGGAGGCCGTGTGCCCGGTCGCCGGTTCGACGCGGCTGTGGCTGCTGTCGCCGCGCAAGGCGATCGACAGCCTGATTGCCGGCCTCGAACTCGATGGCGCCGCGCTTGGCAAGCAGCGCGTGCTGAATCTGCCGGGCCTGTCGGTCAGCGTCGACGAAATGATCGCGGCACTGCGCGAGGTCGCGGGCGACGCGGTCGCGAGCCGCATCGTGCGGCAGCCGGACGAGCGCATCGAGAAGATCGTCGGCAGCTGGCCCGGCGCGTGGGATACATCGCGCGCAGAACGGCTCGGGCTTGTCGCCGAGCACAACTTCGCGGATGTGATTCGCGGCTACATCGCCGATGAAGGAATCGAAGTTCGCTGAAGATCACCCCTCCGCGTATTCCCTGGTGTCGTTTGGCACGGCTGCGGCCGTGCTTGACACGCTTTCGCGCCGGCGCCTATTATCGAGCCTGTTTTGTTCGATATATGACCTTGTGTTCGTATATAGAACATGAGGGCGGGCAAGGAAGGCGCAACAGCCGCATCGGTCGTCACTCCCAAGCCCACCTTTTACGATCCTGCGCTAAGCTGCCTTGACGTATCGGCCGCCACACCGCTGCCGTTTTGCAGCTTCCCGCGCGCGGCCGTCGGTCCCCGGGCCGATGCCTCGGGGCATCGAACCGGCGTCATCGGTGCAAGGCCGGCCGCGGCGCGGCGCAGCGCACGCAGCATCTCAACTGGAGACATCCCATGACCGAAGCATTCCTGTGCGACGCGATTCGCACCCCCATTGGCCGCTATGCGGGTTCGCTGTCATCGGTGCGCGCCGACGACTTGGGCGCGGTGCCGCTCAAGGCGCTGATGGAGCGCAACAAGAACGTCGACTGGACCGTGATCGACGACGTGATCTACGGCTGCGCGAACCAGGCCGGTGACGACAACCGCAACGTCGCGCGCATGTCGCTGCTGCTCGCGGGTCTGCCGAAGGACGTGCCGGGCTCGACGGTCAACCGTCTGTGCGGCTCGGGCATGGATGCGATCGGCATCGCCGCGCGCGCGATCAAGTCGGGCGAAGCCGCGCTGATGATCGCCGGCGGCGTCGAAAGCATGAGCCGCGCGCCGTTCGTGATGCCCAAGGCAACTAGCGCGTTCTCGCGTCAGAACGAGGTCTACGACACGACGATCGGCTGGCGTTTCGTGAACCCGCTGATGAAGAAGCTGTACGGCGTCGACTCGATGCCGGAAACCGGCGAAAACGTCGCGACCGACTACAACATCAGCCGTGCCGACCAGGACGCGTTCGCGCTGCGCAGCCAGCAGAAGGCCGCGCGCGCGCAACGCGATGGCACGCTCGCGCAGGAAATCGTCGGCGTGACGATCGCGCAGAAGAAGGGCGATCCGATCACCGTCACGCAGGACGAGCATCCGCGCGAAACGAGCCTCGAAACGCTCGCGAAGCTGAAGGGCGTCGTGCGTCCTGATGGCACGGTCACGGCCGGTAACGCATCGGGCGTGAACGACGGCGCGGCCGCGTTGCTGCTCGCCAACGAAGAAACCGCGAAGCGCTTCGGCCTCACGCCGCGCGCCCGCGTGCTCGGCGTGGCGACGGCGGGCGTGGAGCCGCGCGTAATGGGCATCGGCCCGGCGCCGGCCACGCAGAAGCTGCTCGCGCGTCTGGGCATGAAGATCGACCAGTTCGACGTGATCGAGCTGAACGAAGCGTTCGCCTCGCAAGGCATCGCCGTGCTGCGCGCGCTGGGCGTCGCCGACGACGATCCCCGCGTGAACCCGAACGGCGGCGCGATCGCGCTCGGCCACCCGCTCGGCATGAGCGGCGCGCGTCTGGTCACGACCGCGACGTATCAGCTGCAACGCACGCAGGGCCGCTTCGCGCTGTGCACGATGTGTATCGGCGTCGGCCAGGGTATTGCGATCGCGATCGAGCGCGTGTGATGCACGTGTAGCGCGACGAACATCGCAAGCGGTTTGCGACCGTTCATGTAACAGCCCCATCGTTCCTGCGATGGGGCTGTTTGCTTTTCCGCGCGGCCTCGCGCGTACAATCGTTCGCGTCGTATCGTTTGCACTAGTTGTCTTGAGGATGTGGAGTTCATGGCGGCGGGCACGAACACTGCGTAGCGCGAAGTCATACGCGGCGCTCATCACGACCGTCACGCCGGATCGAAACCCCTGTCGAGGAGAACGCGAATGAAGACAACGACGATAGGCGCAGCGTTGATGCTGGCGGCCGCGGCCACAACCCAGCCGACGCGCGCGCAGAACGACATGGCGAGCACCGCCCAGGCGGTGCTCAGCGCGGCGCAGCCGGTTCATATGACGGCCGAGATCGTCGGCATCGATGCCGGCAACCGCGCGCTGACGCTGAAGGGCTCGGGCGGCAACGTCGCGATCGTGCTCGTCAGTCAGCAGGTCGCTGGTTTCGATCAACTGAAGATCGGCGATCGCGTCGACGTGCTCTACAAGAATGCGCTGCTCACAAAGGCGGAAAAGGTCAGCGGCGCGGGCAAGGGGATTCGCGAGCGAGCCGACAAGCAGAGCTATGCGCCGGCCTCAGGCGGTTACGAATCGGCTCGACAAACCGAGGTGCTCGCGACCGTACTGAAGATCGATCATAAACAGGGCCTCGTGACGCTGCGCGGCGCCTATCAGACACAGACGTTCCAGGCCGCGCCCAACGTCGACCTGAGCGACGTGAAGGTCGGCGATACCTTGCATGCGGTGTTCGTGTCGGCCGCCGCCGTGCAGGTGACGCCAGTGGGCCAGTGAGCGGCCGGGATCGCGGCCAATTCCAGCGGCCGGGAATGTTTCGCAAACTATGTCGAAATATGTCGCGCCGTCCGACGAACGCCCGCAAAGCCTTGCCTGGCGGGCCTGAGTCGCGGTGAAACAGCGCGACATATCTTCCCTGATGATTTCCACGGTGTGTCCTTCTATAGTCCGTTCGTCGCCACGCGGCAATCACGCAAGTGGCCCGAATCCAGCAAGGACATATCGTGAAGAATCGTTCATTCGCAGGTTCCGAGAAGCTCTGCGGCAGCATGGCGCGACGCGCGCTGCGCAAGGCGGCGGTGTTCGGCGCCGCCGCCACTGTGTTCGCGCTTGGCAGCGCATCGGCGTTCGCGTGGTCGGGTCATGGCACCGCATACACGTCGCGCGGCGTCTATAACGGCGCGCACTACGGCTCGTGCGGCGGCGGTAGCTGTTCGCATGCGGGTAGGGTGGCTGGCCCCTATGGCGGCTTTGCGAGCAACACCGGCACGGTCACGCGCACGGCGCCCGGCCAGTTCTCGAACTCGGGTACCGCAACGGGCCGCTACGGCAACACGGTGCAGCACTCGGGCGACACCAACTGCGCAGGCGGTACCTGCTCGCATACCGGCACGATGACGGGCCCCGACGGCAAAACGGCGACGACGTCCGGCGACGTGACGCGCACCGCGCCGGGCCAGTATTCGTCGTCGGGCTCGATCACCGGGTCGAACGGCAATACGGTCAATCATTCGGCGTCGGCCAATTGCGCGGGTTCGACTTGCGCGCGCTCGGGCACGGTGACGGGGCCGGACAACAACAGCGTCTACCACTCCGGCACCGCGACGCGGGTCGCGCCCGGCGTCGTGACGACATCGACGAGCGTGACCGGCACGCAGGGTCACACGGTGACGTCGAGCGGTACGGTGGTCACAGGCGGCGTGGTGGTCGCGGGCGGCACCACGACGACGACCGGTACCACCGTGGTCGTCGCGCCGAAGCCGGTGGTGGTCGCGCCGCCGCCCCCGCCGCCGGTCGTCGTGCCCGCGCCGGTCGTGTACGTGCCGCCGAAGCCAGTCGTGGTGACGCCGCCGCCGGCCTATGTGCCGCCGCCGGTGGTGTACGTGCCGCCGCCGGCCGTCTATGTCGCGCCGCGTCCCGTGTACGTCGCGCCACGGGCGGCGGTGTGGGTGCCGGGCCATTGGGTCGGGCGCGTGTGGGTGCCGGCGCATTGGGCTTGACGATGGGCGCGCTCCGCAAAACGGCTGCCCTTGCGACGACCGTCGTGGCGACGTTGTTGGCAATCCACGCAGTCATCGACACCAGCGAGGCCAACGACGACCGTCGCGCGAATCCCGCCGCCAGCGTGACGAGAGACTGTTCCGCGCGCTACGCCGCGTTGCTCGATCTGGCCGAACTCGCGCGGCGTGACGGCAAATCGTCCGAGGTGGTCGTGCGTGGATTGAGACAGCAGAACGGCGCGATGAGCGAGTGCCTGCCCGCAGGCTGGGTCAGGCCTGCACCGCGATTACATTGAACGCGGCCGCGTCAGATCGCATTCCAGAAAAATCGCGCCGGGGATCGGATTGAACACGTAAGCGTCGATCGGCTCGAAACCCAGCGATGCATAGAGCCCGAGTGCCGCTTGCATAGTGGGCAGCGTGTCGAGACGCATGCGGCTATAGCCCGCTTCTTTCGCGGCCGCCAGGATACGCGTGGCGAGTTGCCGCCCCACATGCAGACCGCGTCCCGCCGGACGCACATACAGGCGCTTCATTTCGCAGATCGTGTCGTCGATTGGACGCATCGCGACACAGCCGACGATATCGCCAGGATCGTGGCCCGTGCCGTTGCTCGCGAGCAGCACGCGGCCGCGTGGCGCCACGAATTTGCCCGGCAGGCTGGCGAGTTCGTCGTCGAATTGCTGGAAGCAGAGATCGAAGCCGAGACTCTCCGCGTACTCGCGGAAGACCGTGCGTACGGCCTCGATCTGCTCGGGGAAGCGGGCAGTATGCAGATGGATCATGCGATGGGTCGGGTCATTGAACATGGAGCGGAAATCGGATCTCGAACGTGGTCCCCACGCCCTCGCGCGACGCAAACTCGATCTGTCCATCGAGCATGCGGCATAGCTCCTTGACGATCGCGAGCCCAAGACCCGCGCCCGGGATTTCCTCGCCGGCCGCGCGCTCAAACTCGTCGAACACGCGCTCGGCATCGGCGGGCGCAATGCCGACGCCGGTGTCGGACACGCGAATCGTCCAGTGTTCGGCGCCATGCATCGCGAAGCGGAATTCGACTTGTCCCGACTTCGTGTACTTGATCGCGTTGGACAACAGATTGACCGCGATCTGCTTGAGCTTCAGCCGATTCGACGTGACGACCGGCAGCGCCGCGTCGAACTCGCTGCGCAGCGCGAGTCCTTTCGCGTCGATCGACGGCTGCGTGGAAGCGATGAGTTCGTCGAATAGTTCACGCAAATCGACGTCTTCGAACACGAGCGTCGCCGTGTCGCCGAGTACGACCGAGTACTCGACCATCTGGTCGACCAGTTGCTTCATGTCGGCGGCCTGGCGGTTCGCGAGTGTCAGCGCGGCATCGGCTTGCGACGGCGCTCGCTCGATCAGTTGCAGCGCGACCGAAAACGCGTTGAGGAAATTGCGCAGATCGTGCGCAACGCTGCGCGTGATCTGCATGCGTGAATCATACAGATCGCCGACCAGCCGTTGCTTGAGCGTCAATTCGTCATTCGCGCGTTCGAGCCGGCTTGTGTATTCGTCGATCTTGCGATCGCGCTCGCCGACCACTTCCTTGATCGACGCATACCTGACCACGCTGAACGCTTCGGCGAGCAGATGCCGCGCGCGGCTCTCGTGACGGCGCGTGCACGTCCGGTCGCGTTCGACGAAGTCTTCGAGCGCTTCGACGAGCACCTGCTGAAAGAGGTCCAGTTCGCGCACCAGCTCTTCGATCCGGTAGCCTTGCTGCCAACGGACATAGCCGTGCTTCTTCGCGTCGCGCTCGATCGATGTTTCGGCGCGTTCGAGATCTTCCGCATCGAGCGCCATGCACAGTTGGTCGAGGATTTCCGGCAAATGGTCGGCCAGCTGTTGATACGTGAGCTTGTCCGCTTCGATGAGATCGGCGTCGATGGCGACGGCATCCATCCATTGCCGAGTCAGACGGCCCCGTTCCGCACGGATGAAGTTGGCGAAGTTGCGCAGCGGGCTCACGCGTCTGTCGGTCATGATGGATACCGGAATGGAGTTTCTACAACATACAAACTCGCGAACAGTTCCGAACGCCTCGATTTGGCGCGGGCACCGCAGGCCTGTTTGCGCCGGCAATCGGCCAGGTATCCGATGCGGGCCGGCAACCCGGGTCATTATCCGCGCAATTGCCGCGTGTGGAACACCTCTTGCGAGACTCTCATCAGACAAGAAGCAAGTTTCGTCAGCAAACCATGATGTATTCGATATTGCTGGTGGACGACGAACCGGAAATTCTAGCCGCATGGCGGCTGATTCTGGAAAGCGAAGGGTATGAGGTGAGTTGCGCGAGCAACGGCGCCGAAGCGCTCGCTTGTGTCGTCGCTCACGTTCCCGACCTGATCGTTACGGACTGGATCATGCCGATCATGGACGGCGCGGAGTTGTGCCGTCGTTTGAAATCGATGCCGCTATCCGTCAACGTACCGATTCTGGTCCATACCGCGGTGCCGCCGTCGGACAGCGAAGCGCAGTACTGCAGCGCATGTTTGCTGAAGCCGATCGGCGCGGATCTCTTTCTGACCACGATCGCGCAACTCTGCGCGCCACGGTGTTGATACGGCACGATTCGCCCCGATTACCGTAATGTGAGCAAGTCAAGCGCGTGCCACGTCGTCGTTCAGCACATCTGTTGAGTCGGCCTTCAGGAAATCGACGAACGCGCGCAGCGGCGCGGGCACATGACGATGGCCCGGATAGTACAGGAAGGGCCCTGAAAACCGCTGCCACCACGGTTCGAGAATCGCTTCGAGCGCGCCGCTGTCCAGATGCAAGCGCAGCATGTCTTCGAACAGGTGAATGATGCCGAGACCCGCGACCGCGCCGCTGACCGCGAGGTCGATCGCGGCGCCAGGCCGCACCAGCAGCGGTCCGGTCGGATTCAATTGCAGCAGCTCGCCATCGCGCTCGAAGTACCAGGTCGGCATCGCGCCGCTCGCGAACTGGCCGCGCAGACAGGCATGCGCGAGCAGTTCGCTGGGATGCTCCGGACGGCCGTGCGCGTCGAGATACGCAGGCGACGCGGCGGTCGCGAAGCGCTGCACGCGTGCGCCGATCGGCACCGCGATCATGTCCTGTTCGAGGCGCTCGTCGTAGCGAATGCCCGCATCGCAACCGATCGACAGCACATCGACGAAACCATCCTCCACGACGACCTCGACGCGAATGTCCGGGTACTGCTTCAAAAAGCGCGCGAGCACGTCGGGCAGCACGATGCGCGCGACGCTCGACGGCACGTTGAGCTTCAGCGTGCCGGTCGGCTTGTCGCGAAAGCCGTTCAGCACATCGAGCGCCGCTTCCATTTCGCCGAACAGCGGCGTCAGCTTCTCGATCAGACGCAGCCCGGCTTCGGTCGGCGCGACGCTGCGCGTGGTGCGGTTCAACAGGCGCAGCCCGAGTTTCGTTTCCAGACGCCGCACCGCGACGCTCAGACTCGACGCCGACACGCCGCTCACACGCGCCGCGTCGCGAAAGCCGCCCGCGCGGGAAACCGACACGAAGGCGGCCAGATCATTCAGTTCCATGGCGATTGATTGTGCAGAATTTTGAACAACCCGTACAAGTTAGACCCGTTTGTTCAACAACGCAATTCCGGCGATACTGCCGCTCATCACTTCACAAGGAGATCGTGATGCCGAACTTCAGCTCCGTCGACACTTTCGTGCTAGCCGGCCGTGCGGTGCGGCGCATGGGCTATGGCGCGATGCAGCTGGCCGGCCCCGGCGTGTTCGGGCCGCCGAAAGACCGCGACGCAGCGCTCGTGGTGCTGCGCGAGGCGGTCGCGTCGGGCGTCGACCACATCGATACCAGCGATTTTTACGGGCCGCACGTGACCAACCAGGTGATCCGCGAGGCGCTGCACCCATACCCGCGCGATCTGACGATCGTCACGAAGGTCGGTGCGGTGCGCGATAGCGCCGGTGCCTGGCTGCCGGCGCAGGAGCCCGCCGATCTCGAGCGCGCGGTGCACGACAATCTTCGCAACCTCGGGCTCGATGCGCTCGACGTGGTCAACATGCGCGTGATGGGCAACGTGCACGAGCCGAGCGAGGGCTCGATCGAAAAGCAGGTCACGGCGCTCGCCGAACTGCAGCAGCGCGGGCTCGTGCGTCATATCGGCCTGAGCAACGTGACGGCCGCGCAGATTGCCGAAGCGCAGCGCATCACGAAGGTCGTGTGCGTGCAGAACCATTACAACCTCGTGCATCGCGACGACGATGCATTGATCGATGCGCTCGCGGAGCAGGGCATTGCCTACGTGCCGTTTTTTCCGCTGGGTGGCTTTACGCCGATTCAATCGTCGGAGCTGTCGGAGCTTGCGCGCAAGCTCGAGGCGACACCGATGCAGGTCGCGCTTGCCTGGCTATTGCATCGGGCGCCTAACATTCTGCTGATTCCGGGCACGTCTTCGGTGGCACATCTGCGCGAAAACCTGCAGTCGGCGCAATTGAAGCTCAGCGACGAGGTGCTCGATCAACTGGATGCGATCGGCGCTGAAAAGGGCTGAAGGTCGGCTTTGCACGATGTGCTGTTTGCAACGGGCGACGGCGGTCGGGATCTGCCGTCGCCCGCCCGAATTGCGTTGACGGTACGGCGGCGCCCTACGGCCGATACCGCAGCGCGTCGATCAACACCACGAGCGCTCTCGACGATTGCCGGCGGCTCGGGTAATACAGGTGATAGCCCTGAAACGTCGGGCACCAATCCTTGAGGACCTGCTTTAGTTGCCCAGCGGCGACATACGGCCGCGCCAGATCTTCCGGCACATAAGCGAGGCCGCCTCCGGCGAGCGCTGCGCTCAGCATCTGTCCGGTGCCATTGAACACGAGCTGACCTTCGACGCGCACCTTCAGTTCGTGTCCATCCTTCTCGAACTCCCACGCGAACAGACCGCCGTAAGTCGGCAGGCGCAGATTGATGCAGTTGTGTTCGGTCAGGTCCTGTGGTTTTCGCGGGCGCTTGTGCTTCGCGAAGTAGCCGGGCGCGCCGACCACCGCCATGCGCAGGTCCGGCGCGATGCGCACCGCGATCATGTCTTTCGCGACCTGATCGCCGAGACGGATGCCGACGTCGTAGCGTTGCGCGACGATATCGGTCAGCCCGAAATCGATGACGACTTCCACCTTGATGTCTGGGTACTCCGGCAGCAGTTGCGCGAGCTTCGGCTGCAGGATCGTGTTCGCCGCATGCTCGTCGGTCGTGATGCGGATCGTGCCCGCGGGTTTGTCGCGCAGCTCGCCCAGCGCGGCGAGTTCTTCCTCGATCTCAATGAAGCGCGGAGCGACGCTGTTCAACAGTCGCTCGCCGGCGGGAGTCGGCGAGACGCTGCGCGTGGTGCGCGTGAGCAGACGGATGCCGAGCCGCGCTTCGAGGCCGCGCATCGTATGGCTCAGCGCCGATTGCGACACGCCGAGTTTGGCGGCCGCTTTTGTGAAGCTGCGTTCGCGGGCGACCGCGATGAACGCGAGCAGGTCGTTGAGGTTTTCGCGCGGCATTCATGAATCCCATTCATGGGTGTTTGCCGATTCTACCGGCTAGTCGCATCTGCGCGCAGCGATTAGATTTGGAAGCTACGCAGGTAGATCGAGCAGGAGCTCAGGCAATGACGAATCACTCAGAGACGAAATCGAAAGCGCAGCCCACCACGGCTCGCAATGCATTCGGCGATGTCGCACCGGCACTGGCGGACTACACCGACCGGATTCTCTTCGGCGAGGTGTGGCAGCGTCCGGGGCTGTCGCCACGCGAGCGCAGCCTGATTACGGTGGCGAGCCTCGTTGCGCTCTATCGCAGCAACGAGCTGCCGTTTCATATCGGCAAGGCGCTCGATAACGGCGTTACGCGCGACCAGCTGATCGAGCTGATCACGCACCTCGCATTTTATTCGGGCTGGCCGACCGCGAGCACCGCGCTTGCGGTGGCACGGCAGGTTTTCGCAAGCCGCGACGCCGGAGTGCGTAAAGGAGACTGACGGATGGATTACCACTATCTGGGCCGCAGCGCCCTCAAAGTGTCGCCGCTATGTCTGGGCGCGATGATGTTCGGCGGCGAGACGGACGAGGCGACATCGGCGCGCATCATCGACAAGGCCTACGATCAGGGCGTCAATTTCATCGACACGGCCGACGTCTATCACGCGGGCCGCTCCGAGGAAATCGTGGGCCGGGCGATCGCGGGACGTCGCGACGACTGGGTCGTCGCGACCAAGTTCGGCTTTCCGGCCGCGTCTGGGCCGAACCGGCAGGGGCAGTCGCGCAAGTGGATCATGCAGTCGGTCGAGGCGAGCCTGAAGCGGCTCGGCACCGACTATCTCGACATCCTGTACTTTCACCGCGCGCTCGATGATGCACCGCTCGAAGAGGGCGTGCGCGCGATCGCGGATTTGATCCGCGAGGGCAAGGTCCGTTATTTCGGCGTGTCGAATTTTCGCGGCTGGCGCATCGCCGAGATCGCGCATCTGGCCGATCAATGCGGGATCGACAGGCCCGTCGCGAGCGAGCCGCTGTACAACCTGGTCGACCGCAGCGCCGAGGTGGAGCAATTACCGGCCGCGCAACACTACGGGCTCGGCGTCGTGTCGTATAGCCCGCTCGCGCGCGGCGTGCTGAGCGGCAAATACTCGCTCGATGTGCCGCCGCCCGCCGATTCGCGCGCCGGCCGCGGCGACAAGCGCATCCAGCAAACGGAGTGGCGCCCCGAGTCGCTGAAGATCGCGCGGACCATCGCCGAACATGCGGCACGGCGCGGCACGACGTCGATAGCGTTTGCGCTGGCATGGGTGCTGCATAACCGCCTCGTCAGCAGCACGATTGCCGGGCCGCGTACCGAGGCGCACTGGGACAGCTACATGGAAGCGTTGCAATTGCAACTCGGTCCCGACGACGAACAACTCGTCGACAGTCTGGTTGCGCCGGGGCATGCATCCACGCATGGTTATACGGACCCGGGCTATCCGGTCAAAGGGCGGCGCGTATCGTGAAGCGCGCGCCGGACGCACGGAGCGATTGCACGCCGTTCAAACCGACGCCGCAATAAACTCCCGCAACCATTGATGCGCAGGATCGCGGTGCACACGCTCATGCCAAAGCATCGCCATCTCGTAGCCCGGCACCTCGACCGGCGGCTCGACCATCCGCAACGTGTCCGAGCCGCGCACGAGACGTGCGGGCAGCATCCCCACGAGATCGGTGCTCGCGAGCACCGACTGCATGAACAGGAAGTGCGGCACCGACAGCACGACCTTGCGCGCGAGCCCCACCTTTGCGAGCGTCTCGTCGGTGACGCCGAAAAAGCCGCCGCCATCGGGCGATACGATCACGTGTTCGAGCTTGCAGAACTGCGCCAGAGTGGGCCGGCGCTTCAGCTTCGGATGACCCGCGCGGCCGACCAGCACGTAGCGCTCGGCAAACAGCACGCGACGGCGCAAACCTTCGGGCGCGCCTTCGCTGGTATGAAAGCCGATATCGATGTCGCCCTGTTCGGCCTGGCGAGCGAGCCGCGGCGGCACCGCCTCGACGATCGCGAGACGCGTGCCGGGTGCCGCCGCGCGCAAGCCCGCCAGCATCGGCAGGATGATCGTCGACTCCGCATAGTCCGTTGCGGCGATGCGCCAGGTTTGCGTCGCTGCGGCCGGATCGAACGGGCTGGTTGGCGCGACCGCGCGCTGCAGTGTTTCGAGCGCTTCGCGTAGCGGCTCGCGCAGTGCCTGCGCTTTCGCGGTGGGCCGCATGCCGCGCGGTCCGGGCAATAGCAGCGGATCGCCGAATACGTCGCGCAGTTTCGCCAGATGCACGCTGACTGACGGCTGCGAGAAGTTCAGCCGTTCGGCGGCGCGAGTCACGTTGTGCTCTTCGAGCAGCACATCGAGCGTGACCAGCAGGTTCAGGTCGAGTCTTCTGAGATTAACCACGGCAATACCTGACATATTCGGAATTCATTTCCAATATACCTCGGCGATGACTATCGTGACTGTTTTCAGCCACGAAGGTCTCGTCATGAACGTTCTTATCATCTATGCGCATCCCGAACCGAAATCGTTGAACGGTTCGCTGAAAGATTTCGCGGTCCGCCATCTTGAGCGCGCCGGCCATACGGTGCAGGTGTCCGATCTCTACGCAATGAAGTGGAAAGCGTCGCTCGATGCGCACGACACCCGCGAGCGTCATAGCGCCGAGCGCTTTTTCGCGTCGCTCGAATCGAAGCATGCGTTCGAGAACGGTTTGCAGAGCGAGGACATCGCGCGGGAGCAGGACAAGCTGAAGTGGGCCGATGCGGTGATCCTGCAGTTTCCGCTGTGGTGGTTCTCGATGCCGGCGATCATGAAGGGCTGGGTGGAGCGCGTCTATGCGTACGGTCTCGCGTATGGCGTCGGCGAACATTCCGATGCGCGCTGGGGCGAGCGTTACGGCGAGGGCCGTTTCGCGGGCAAGCGCGCGATGCTGGTCGTCACGACGGGCGGCTGGGAGTCGCACTACAGCGCGCGTGGCATCAACGGTCCGATCGACGACGTGCTGTTCCCGATCCAGCACGGCGTGCTGTATTACCCCGGCTTCGACGTATTGCCGCCGTTCGTCGTCTATCGCACGAGCCGTGTCGACGACGCGAAGTACGCCGAGGTCAGCGCGGCGCTCGGGCGACGGCTCGACACGCTATGGACGACCGCGCCGATCGCGTTCCGGCCGCAGAACGGCGGTGCGTATGAGATTCCGGCGCTCACATTGCGGGACGATCTGGCGCCGGGGCAGGTCGGGTTTGCCGTGCACGTCGAAGATGTCGGCGCGGCGAGCGCAACGCAAGCGAACGAAGCGGCGGAAGCCTGACTGGATCGTATGTTTCGCTGAAATTTGGTTGTAAGTCGCCATTGCTAGAGTCGTCGGCGTACACAGGCCGAAGCATGCCAGGACGGCTTTATTCTGGATGCCTGACGAAGGTAAGCAGCCGGAGCGTAGCTGAATCGAGCGGAAGGGCGACCCACCATGAATCCAGTTCGTAGGTTCTGGCTCATTTTGATGCTGATCGCATCGCCGGCGTGGGCGTTCCAGTCGCGCGTCGTCACGATCCCGAGCGCGGCGATGCATCGTACGTTCGACGCCACCGTCGTGCTGCCCGATCAGTACGCGCGCGGCAACCAGGCCGCGCGCTTTCCGGTCGTCTATGTGCTGCACGGCTCAGGCGGCGACTACACGGACTGGACCGCGAATTCGCATATCGGCAAGCTCGCCGATCGCTATCACGTGATCCTCGTGATGCCCGACGGCGGCCGCGATAGCTGGTACATCGATAGTCCCGTCGATCCGCGCAGTCGTTACGAAACCTACGTGGGCACCGAAGTGGTGCGCTATATCGACAGCCATTTCCGCACGATCGCGACGAGGCAGGCGCGCGCGATCACGGGCTTGAGCATGGGTGGATTCGGCGCGCTACGCATCGCGCTCGACATGCCCGATGCGTTCGGCGCGGCGGGCAGCATCAGCGGTGCGGTGGACCCGCGCAGCAGCGAGGACGAGCCCGGCATCGCACGGGTGTTCGGCGACCCGTCCCAACATGCGGACTTCTGGGATAGCGAAGCGATCGTCGCCAGCGCGGAGGATTTCGGCCGCGACCATATCGCACTGACGATCGATTGCGGCGTGAACGACTCGCTCGTGCAGTCGAACCGTCTGCTGCACGAGCGGCTCGTCGAACTCGGCGTGCCGCACGATTACGCCGAGCGGCCCGGCGGCCATACATGGAAGTACTGGTCGAACGCGGTCAAATACCAGGTGCTGTTCTTTGCCGGCACGTTCAGACAGGCGGCGCGCGAAATGCGTGACGCACGCGCCGCGGCCGCGGCCGCGGCTTGAGCGGCGCACGCGGCTGTCCGCGTCAATCGATTCCGTGAAATACCGCGTCGTCCGGTCCCAGGTAGACAGGCGGGCGCCACGTGGCATCGCGCATCGAATGCTGGACCTGTTTGTCAACGCCGAGCAGTACCGCGAAAATCGCCATCCGCACCGGAATGCCGTTGTCGGTCTGCCGGAAAATCGCGAGCCGTGAATCGTGATTGAGGTCGGTGCTCAGATCGTTCGCGCCGGGCCGGCTGTCGCGCGGCAGCGGGTGCATGATCAGCGTGTCGGCGCCGCACATGCTATCGACGAGCGCCTGGTTGATCTGGAAGTCGGGCGTGTAGCCTTCGAACGATTCGTCGGCGAAGCGCTCCTTCTGGATGCGCGTCGCATACACGACGTCGGCGCCGCGCAGACCGGTGCGCAGGTCATGCGTCTGTTCGATCACGTGACCATTGCGCGAAATCTGCTCGACGATATAGCCCGGCATTTCGAGCATCGGCGGCGAAATCAGCGTGAACTTGATGCCGCGATACAGCGCCAGCAGCTTCACGAGCGAATGCACGGTGCGTCCGTACTTGAGGTCGCCGACCAGCGCGATGTGCGCGCCGTCGACGATCTTGCCCAGGCGCGAGAACTCACGCTGGATCGTGTACAGATCGAGCAGCGCCTGGCTCGGATGCTCGCCGGGACCGTCGCCGCCGTTGATCACCGGCACGTTGGTCGCGCGCGCGAATTCGGCCACGGACCCTTGCTCCGGGTGGCGGATCACCAGCGCGTCGACATAGCCGCTCATCACGCGGCTCGTGTCGTAGATCGATTCGCCCTTCGCCATCGAGGAAAACGTGAAGCCGGTGGTGTCGCACACCGAGCCGCCGAGCCGGCAGAACGCCGCGCCGAAGCTCACGCGGGTACGGGTGCTCGCCTCGAAGAACAGATTGCCGAGTACCGCGCCTTCGAGCACACGCGAGATTTTGCGGCGCCGCGCGATCGGCTGCATGATGTCGGCGACGCGAAAGAGCGCCTCGACCGAGTCGCGCGAAAACTGATCGACCGACAGCAACTGCGGCTTGCCCTCGAACAGCATCTGGCTTGCAAGCGATTGCGAGTCTACGCTTTGCGTATATCCTTCGCCCGGCTCCGTATTGGCGACGATCTCCGACACGAAGCGCTCGACGATTTCCGGCATCGCCCGCGATTCCTGCGAGTCGTCCGGCAGCAGCCACGTATCCAGCGCCCGGCGCGACACGCCGATGCGGTTAGCGAACGTATCGCGCGTCATGTTCAGGCGACGCATCGCATCGCGTAGGAAGGCTTGTTGCGGAACGCTCATGAGGGCACCTGTCGCAAGTGTAGGGATCGGCGGGAGTCAGACAGCAAAATGCGTTGATGTACGCGGTGCGTATATTAGTTTCCGGCGCGTAGATGTCAAGCGTTTTCGTCCGCGAGCTGCTTCGTGAGGCGCCGAAGGCCCCGCCGCGCGGGTTTCGCGGTTACACTGCGGCTCATGCACTCCGGCCCTATGTTCCCGCTCCGTTCGTCGACCTTCGCCCGCGCCGCTCTGGCGAGCGCGGCGGTTGCACGCGCGAACGGCGTTTCGCGTAACGTCGGCGCCAAAGCCAAAAAACAGCCGCTCATCTGACCGGAGCGCGCAGTTCCGTCGTCAGATGTGCGACGGAACGACCGGTCGACCGCCCGCCTGCGGCTTTCTCCTGTGTTCTGCCTCGCACCGCTGACCCGGATTCGATACGGTCGTCTTCGAGGTAGAAAACATGTCTGATTTCTCGGGTATCTGGATTCCGCTGATTACGCCGTTCGCCGACGGCGCCGTCGATCACGCCGCGTTGCGCGCGCTGGTGCGCCGCTATGCGGACGCCGGCGTGGCTGGGCTCGTCGCGCTCGGCACGACCGGCGAGCCCGCCACGCTCGACGCCGCCGAACAGGACGCCGTGCTCGCGACGATTCTCGACGCCGCGCAGGCCGACGCCAACGCCGCCGAGGCCACCGACGCGCAGCGGCGTCCGTTGCCTATGCTGGTCGGCGTCTCGGGCAATCACACGGCGAGCATGCTCGCACGGATCGAGCAGTTGAATTCGTTGCCGATTGCCGGCGTGCTGATCGCCGCGCCGTATTACACGCGGCCCGCGCAGGCCGGCATCGTCGCGCACTTCAGCGCGCTAGCCGACACGAGCGCGCATCCGGTCGTGCTCTACGACATTCCGCAGCGCACCGGCGTGCGGCTCGAACTCGACACGCTGCTGACGCTCGCCGCGCATCCGCGAATTGAGGCGATCAAGGATTGCGCCGGTTCGCTAGACACGACGCTCGCGCTGATTCGCGACGGCCGTCTGCAGGTGCTCGCGGGCAACGACCTCGAGGTCTTCTCGACGGTGTGCGCGGGTGGCAGTGGAGCGATCGCGGCGTCCGCGCATTGGCGGCCCGAGCGTTTCGTCGCGCTGTACCGCGCGTTGACGGAGGGCAAGCTCGACGAAGGACGGCGCATTTTTCACGCGCTCGTGCCGCAGATCCAGCTCGCGTTCGCGGAACCAAATCCCGCGCCGATGAAGGCGCTGCTCGCGGCGACGGGGTGGGTGCGCAATGAATTGCGCTTGCCGATGACGCGCGCGAGCGCGGCGTTGACTGAACGGCTCGCGGCGTTGGGGGAGACGCTGCCTAGATAGCCACTCCGCTCGCGCCCATCGTTCTGCTGCGTAGCATGGCGCCGAAGTCGTCGGCGCTGACTGGCTTGCCGAGCAGGTAGCCCTGCATTTCGTCGCACATCATCGAGCGCAGCTTGTCGAGCTGCGATTGAGTCTCGACGCCCTCGGCGACTACGTCCATTTCGAGTGAGTGCGCGAGCGCGATGATCGCCGACACGATCGCGCTGCCCGCCGCGCCGTTCGCGTCGAGACCGTGGGTGAAGAAGCGGTCGATCTTCAGCTGCTTCACCTGAAAGCGCTGCAGATAGGCGAGGCTCGAGTAACCGGTGCCGAAGTCGTCGATCGAAATGTCGAAGCCGCTCGCCTGAAACGCTCGGATCACTTCGACGGTGCGCGCGGCGTCCTGCATCGCGACGCTCTCGGTGATCTCGAACATGATCTGCTCGCACGCGACACCCTCGTTCCTGACGATCTCCTGGATCGTCTCGACGAGGTCCGGCTGCAGCAACTGGCGCGGCGACAGATTGATCGCCACCTTCATCGCCGGCAGGCCCTGTTCGATCCAGCCGCGAATGCGCCGGCAGGTCTCGCGCACGACCCAGTAGCCGATCTGCACAATCTGCCCGGAGCGCTCGGCGACCGGGATGAATTCGGCCGGCGTAAGCGCCCCCAGCTCCGGATCGTGCAGGCGGATCAGCGCCTCGGCGCCCGCGAGCGCGTCGCCGCCGTGCTGAAACTTCGGCTGGAACAGCAGCGAAAAACGCTCGTTCGCGAAGGCGTCGTGCAGCACTTGCTGGATCTGCAGCGTGCGCGTGGCGGCCTCGTTCATGCTGCGCTCGAAGAAGCGGTAGGTGCCGCGGCCGGCGCGCTTCGCTTCGTACATCGCGGCGTCCGCGTGCTGGAGCAGCGTCTCGACGCTTTCGCCATCGCGCGGATAGAGCGCAATGCCGATGCTCGGCATCACCTGCAGCGGTTGTTCGTCGCTCCACGTGCCCTGGCGCATCCGCTCGAGCACGCCGTCGGCGAGCGCGGCCGCGTCCTCGCCGCAGGTAAGATGTTCCGCGAGCACGACGAACTCGTCGCCGCCGAGCCGCGCGACGGTGTCGCTCGAACGCACGCATTGCTGCAGACGTTGCGCGAAGGCGGACAGCACCGCGTCGCCGGCCGAGTGACCGAGCGAATCGTTGATCGTCTTGAAGCCGTCGAGATCCATGAACAGCACCGCGAACGACGAGCGCTGGCGGCGCGCGACGCTAATCGCGCGCTCGATCCGCTCGGTCAGCGTCGCGCGGTTCGGCAGGCCCGTCAGCACGTCGAGCGTCGCGAGCCGCACGATCTGGCCGTTCAGCTTCGACACCGCGCCGAGTAGGAAGGTGGTGCGCACGTCGAAGCGCGACAGCATCAGCGTGACGATCAGCACCGCGAACGTGAGCAGGATCACCGCGGTGGCGAGCCATTGCGCGTCCATGTCGTTGGCCGCGCCGCAGATCGCACCGGGCGCGAAATCCGCGGCGCCCATCGCCGTATAGTGCATGCCGCTGATCGCGACGCCCATCACCAGCGCCGCGGCCAGACGTTTGCGCGCGATATGACGCTCGTGTTCATTGCTGAGCGCGCGCGCCATCCACAGCGCGGCGCTCGATGCGCCGATCGCGATCCCGATCGAGGCCGCGAACCATACAGGCTGATAGTGGATGGCGGGCGCCATGCGCAGCGCCGCCATTCCGGTGTAGTGCATGCCGGCGATACCGATTCCCATCACCACGCCGCCCGCCAGCAGCCGGGCCGGCGTCAGGCGTTGCTGGGTCGTCAGGAAGAGCGCCAGATACGAAGCGCCGATCGCGAGCGCCAGCGAACAGGCGGTCACCGCGATGTCGTAGCCGAGCGGGATCGGCAGCGAGAACGCGAGCATTGCGACGAAGTGCATCGACCAGATGCCGACGCCGAGCGCGAACGCGCCGCCGAGCCGCCAGGCATGCCGCCGGCGCGCCGAGGCGAGCAGGAAGATGCGGCCCGTCAGATCGAGCGCGGTGTACGACGCGAGCGTCGCGACCGCGAACGAAATCGCCACGAGCCATAAATTGTAAGAACTCTGCATGTTGGGTCCGCCGCGCGAGGAATGCGGCTTGACATCTTATCGGCACTCTTAGCATTTTGTTTAACTTATTTGCGCCTTTCCAACAGGGGCCAAAACGGGCTCGCAGACGAAGGCGGAGCCGCACTGGAAGGCTTGTCCGAGGGCGGGCCGCGCTATGCGGCGGAGCGCGGGTCGGACGACGGATTGGCGTCCTGACGGCTGAGCGCGAAGCCCTCGTCGAGCCAGCCGGTGACGCCGCCCGCCATCAGCTTGACGGGCCGCCCAAGCCGGGCGAGCCGTAGTGCGCCGCGCGCCGCGCCGTTGCAGTGCGGGCCCGCGCAGTAGGTGACGAACAGCGTGTCCGGCGCATAGGCCGCGAGCTTCGACGCGACGATCTTGCCGTGCGGCAGATTCAGCGCGCCTGGCACGTGGCCCTGCGCGAACAGCGCGAGACTGCGCACGTCGAGCAGCACGAAGCCGGGCGCGCCGCTCGCGAGCGCGGCGTGGACGTCGGCGCAATCGGTTTCGAAGCGCAGCGACGCGTGGAAGTGCGCGATCGCGGCGGCGCTGTCGGCGGCGGGAATCGCGGTGACGGCGTTCGGGGCGGTGGTGAGGTTGTCGTGAGTCATGGCAAGGAACGAGGAGTTGATCGGGCGGTCTGGTGGCCGAGTCGATTGTGACGAGCGGCGGGTCAGCTGGTAAGTGGCGTGATCGTCAATCTTCGGTAACATTTCGCCATGCACAATCATCTCGTCGTCGCGCTGGCCTACGACCGGCTTTGCACCTTCGAATTCGGCTGCGTGACCGAACTGTTCGCGCTCGAGCGTCCCGAGCTCGGCGTGCCGTGGTATCGCTTCGCAGTCTGCGCAGGCGAGCCCGGTCCGATCCGTGCGGCGGGCGGCATCACGCTGGCCGCGCCGTACACGCTGAAGCTGCTCGCGAGCGCCGACACGATCGTGATTCCGGGTTGGCGCGATGCCGACGAAGTGCCGCCGGCCGCGCTGCTGCGCAGGCTCCGCGCGGCCTATGAGCGCGGCGCGCGGCTGTGCTCGATCTGCTCGGGCGTGTTCGTGCTCGCGGCGGCCGGCGTGCTCGACGGCAAGACCGTGACGACCCACTGGCGCTACGCGGACAAGTTGCAGCAGCGCTATCCGCAACTGCGCGTGCGGGCCGACGCGCTGTATGTCGATGAAGGGCAGGTGATCACGTCGGCGGGATCGGCGGCCGGGCTCGACATGCTGCTGCATCTGGTGCGGCGCGATCATGGCAGCGCGGTCGCGAATCGGGTCGCGCAACGGCTCGTGGTGCCGCCGCACCGCGAGGGTGGCCAGGCGCAGTTCGTGCCGCGTCCGATGCCGCACGACGAAAGCGGACGGATCGCGAAGCTGATGGACTGGATGCGCGGCCATGCGGCCGAGCCGCATACGCTGAGCTCGCTGGCCACGCGGGCGGCAATGAGCCCGCGCACGCTGCAACGGCAGTTCCGCGACGCGACCGGCATGGCGCCTTATGAATGGCTCGTCAGGGAGCGCGTCGCGCTTGCCCGTGAGTTGCTCGAAGCGGCGAGGCCGCTGCCGATGGCGCGTGTCGCCGAGCTGGCGGGGTTCGGCTCGGAGGAGTCGTTGCGGCGGCATTTTCGGCGGATCGCGTTGACGAGTCCCGGGGCGTATCGGCGCAGGTTTGGTGGAGAGGGGTGAGCGCCGCGCGGAGCTCGTCGTGACCGCGATCAACGATGCTCAACGCGCCGGGTTCGCTGCATGCGCACCGAACCCGGCATTGAATTCGCGGCACGCGCCGAGGTCACAGCAGCAGGCACGCAGCTCACGTCGAGCTTGCTCATTCAACGGAACCCGCTATGTCCGACATCGCAAAGATCATCGCCAGTTTCAACGCCGGGCGCGACCCCGAACGGCTCGCGATGAAATACAAAGCCATGCGCGGTTCGCCGTTCGTGTTTCTGCGCGGCACCTGTCATCTGTTCTATCAGCGACTGCCGCGCGCGAGCGTGCTCGACGACGCGCCGCACGTGTGGATCTGCGGCGACATGCACCTCGAAAATTTCGGCAGCTACAAGGGCGACAATCGCCTCGTCTACTTCGATAACAACGACTTCGATGAAGCCTGTCTCGCACCGGCTCCGTACGAACTGGTGCGTCTGTTGACGAGCGTGCTGGTCGGCGCGGCCGACCTGAAGCTGAGCCGCGCCGAAGCGCTCGCGCTATGCCACACCGCGCTCGATGCCTACGGCGCCGCGCTCGCCTACGGCAAGTCGCGCTGGATCGAAGCGGAGACCGCGGTCGGCATGGTGCGCGATCTGTTCGTCGCGCTCGCGCCGCGCATCTGGACCGGCGCACGGTGCTCAAGGGCAAGACGCGCATGCTGAAGGTCGACGGCAAGAAAGCGCTGCCGGTCAGCGATGAGCGGCGCGCGGCGGTCGTGCAGTTCATGCAGCGGTTCGCGGCGACCGAGCCGAATCCCGACTTCTACCGCACGCTCGATGTCGCGCGACGCATCGCGGGCACGGGCAGCCTCGGTGTCGATCGCTACGTGATTCTGGTCGAGGGCAAGGGCTCGCCCGATGGCAACTACCTGATCGATCTGAAAGAGGCGCTGTCATCGTCGGTCAGTGCGCACGTGAAGGCAACGCAGCCGAACTGGCAAACCGAGGCGCAGCGCGTCGTCGAGGTGCAGCGGCGCAATCAGGCGGTCTCGCAGGCCTTTTTGCACGCGGTCGAATTCAATCAGCGCTCCTATGTGCTGCGCGGTTTGCAGCCATCGGAAGATCGCGTCGCCCTTGCCGACTGGGACGGCAAGCTGCCACGGCTCGAAGCGGTGATCAACAGCATGGCCGAGTTGAGCGCGTGGGCGCATCTGCGCAGCGGAGGACGGCAGAAGTCGGCGATCGCGGACGATCTGATCGCGTTTGGCAGTCGGCGCGATTGGCAACTGCCGTTGATCGATCTGGCCACGCAGTGCGAGGCACAGGTCGCGGCGGATTGGAAGGCTTATTGCGAGGCTTTTGATCGGGGGAGTTTCGAGGCGAGCGGCGCGGGCCAGTAGACGATCTTCGTCTCGCCAGCCTGCGAGAGCGTTAGCGCCGCTGACGGCGTCGCGGTGATCGGCGCCGCTCGATGACGAGCTGGGAAGTTGCGCGAGTCAGGCCCGCTCGCGATTGACGAAGCGGGAAACGCAGCAGGATCACGTGCGCGCGGGCCGTCCGGTCCGCGCGTCGAAAGTCGCGTTGTCTCATACGTGCCCCAGCACCTTCCACCAAAGCGGCCCAACCACCAGCCAGGCCACCATGTAAAACAGGCTCATTAAAAAGCCCGCCTTCCACCATTCACCCTGGGTCACGTAGCCCGCGCCGAACATCACCGGACCGGAGCCGATGCCATATTGCGTCAGGCAACCGTTCACGTTGCTGAGAATGCCGAGCGAGACCGCGGCGACGAAGGGCGGGACGCCGGCGGCGACCATCAGCGCCATCGAAAGTGGAAACAGCGCGCTGATATGCGCGGTCGCGCTGGCGAAAAAGTAGTGAATGTAAACATAGATCGCCGCCACCAGCATATAGACGGCCAGCATCGGAAAGCCCGCGAGGTGCTGGCCGAATTCCTTGCCGAACCAGGCCACCATCCCATATTCGTTGAGCTTGGAGGCCAGCATGATGAGCAGGCCGATCCAGATCATCGTGTCCCAGGCGGACTTCTCGTTCAGCGCGTCCTGCCAGGTCAGCACGCCGCTGATGAACAGCAACGACACGCCGATCGCCGCCGCGAGCGTCGCGCCGATGCCGAGATCGTCGCCAAACACCCACAGCACCAGCAAGCCGACGAAGATGCACGCCATGATGATTTCTTTGACCGAGATGGAGCCCATCGTCGCGAGCTCCCGTTGCGCGAGGTCGGTCGCATCGGGGGTGCGTCTGACGTGCGGCGGGGCGATCCACAGCATCGCAATCGGAATCACGGCGAGGCACAGCAGACCGGGGATGGACGCCGCCAGCGCCCAGTCGAGCCAGCTGATCGACACGCCCTGGTCCGCGGCCAGCTTGACCGCCAGCGGGTTGCCCGCCATCGCCGTGATGAACATACCCGCCGTGATGATGTTCGCGTGAAAGGCGCAGAGGATCAGATAGCGTCCCACCTTCGCGCGTGATTCCGGATCGTCGGCGTGGCTGCCCAGCACTTCGGAAATCGCTCGCGTGATAGGTAACATCACGCCGCCCGCGCGCGCGGTGATGCTCGGCATCGCGGGGGAGATCACGAGTTCGGTCAGCACGAGCCCGTAGCCGAGCCCCGTCGTGCGCTTTCCCAGCAATCGCATGAACAGGAGCGCGATCCGGCGGCCAAGGCCGGTCTTGATCACGCCGCGTGAAATGAAAAACGCGAGCATCACGAGCCAGACTAGGTCGGTGCCGGTGGATCGGGTGACGTCGGCGAACGTCAGAACGCCGACCAGCACACCGATGGTCGAGCCGATGATGGCCACCACCGACATCGGCAGCGGGGCGGTCATGATCCCCGCAATGGTCGCGACGAACACGGCGAACATATGCCAGGCCTTCGGCTGCAGGCCGGCGGGCGCGGGCAAAAACCAGAGCACGAGGCCGACCGCGACCGGTACCAGATATTTCCAGATGCCCGCCGGCAGTCCGACCGAGGGCTTCGGCGTGGCGGGCGGGGAGCTGGTGGGCTGTGAAACCTTGGCAGGTGTGGGAGCCATGATGGACCTCGTGCCGGCGTTGCTGGGTCTTTTCGGAGTGCGCGAGAAAGCGTCACCGCTCGTGAAGCACGCTTTGCGTCGCCTCCTTGACAATGCGCGCGCTGCCCAGCAAGGCCTCGCGCTCGATAGGGTCAAGTTCAGGATAGGCGATCAGGCGCGCGCCCGCGCCATTGACGACCATCGGCAGCGACACGCACACGTCCGGTACGCCTTCCACTTCGGGCTGGACGATGCCGACCGTCAGGATCAGATCCATGTCGTGCACGATGGCCTCGCAGATCCTGCCTATCGCGCTGGCGATGCCGTAATGCGTGGCGCCTTTGCCTTCCTTGATGAGCTTCGCCGCCTCGTGGACGGAGCGCAGGATCAGATCCCGGCTGGCGGGGCCCAGCTCCTTGCCGTTCCTCGTCAGGAAAGTTTCGAGGGGCATGCCGCAGACGGTCGCGGCGGACCACTGGATCACCGCCGATTCGCCATGCTCGCCGAGCACATAGGCGTGAATCGCGGAGGCCACCACGCCGAGCCGTTCGGACAACAGGGAGCGCAGCCGCCCGGTGTCGAGCGACGTGCCGGTGCTGATGACGCGCTCGCGCTCGCCACGCAACTGGTCGTAAACGGCGCCGGCCAGCACGTCGCAGGGGTTGGTCGCGATCAGGTAGATGGCCTCGGGCGCGAGCGGTGCAATGCGCCCGACGATTTCGGTCGCGATCTCCGCATTGGTTCTGGCAAGGTGCAGGCGCGTCTCGCCGGGTTTGACGCCGGCGCCGGCCGTGATCACGACGATGTCGGCGTCGCGCGCGTCTTCGTAGTCCCCTGCGCGGAACCGGCTGTGCCCCCAGAATGCCGCGGCATGGGCGAGATCCAGAGCCTGCCCTTCAGCGCGCACCCGCGCGACGTCGATGATGACGACTTTCGCGCTCGGAATGGCCAACGCCACGAACAGGGCTGCCGATCCCCCAACCAGCCCCGCGCCGACGATAACGATCTTGGCCTGCCGCATCGCGAACCTCGCTAAGTTCGGGTTTCACCCCGAAGCATAGTCGCACGCGCGCGTTTGTCATCAATCAGACCTTAGTCCTACACGGCGGCGGCGCGCTTTTCCGCCTTTGGAGAGAAGGCGAACGCTCGGTGAGCTGCGGCGACATCTGTTGCTCGGCCCACCGCGCGCCTGCGAACTGGTGCCTGAATTCAACCGGTGTCATGGCCTTGGCGGCTTTGAATTGCCGGTTGAAATTCGCCACGTTTGCAAACCCGGAGCGCGTCGCAATGACGGAAATCGGCGCTTGCGTGTCCGTCAACATCCGGCACGCGTGGCCGATTCGCACGCGCGTCACGTAGCGCCCGACGCTCTCGCCAAGATGCTGCGTGAAATGCCGCGTCAAAGAGCGCTCGGACAGCCCCGACGCCTTGGCAAGCGCGGAAAGCCGCAGCGGATGCGCGAACTGTGTCTCGATCAATGCGAGCGCGCGATTGAGCTGATCGGATTCGTGGCCAGTGGCGGCGCCGGTCCGCGCATCGAATGCGCTTGGGGATGCGAGCGGCGTGGCGGGAAGCGCCGACAGCAGATCCAGCACGTCGAGCGCCGCCTGCAAGCGTTCGCGCGGTTTGTCGGACAGCAGGCGGTCCAGGTGCTCGCGCATGCGCGCGCCGGCACCCTCTTCGAATGCGAGGCCGCAGGCCGCTCTGCGCAACAGGTCGCAGAGGCCGTTGTACTCGGGGCAGACATCGGCGAGTCGCCGCAGCCACGCGCCGTCGAACCAGACGACGATCGCGACCTGCGGGTGCGCCGCGTCGATCGAGCGGTTCGAGGCCCAGGTGTGCGGCAGATTCGGCGGCACCAGCACCAGATCGTCCGCGCCGTAGGTCGCGACCGAGTCGCCGATGTACCGCTTGCCCTGACTGTTCATCGTCAGCGTCAGTTCGTACTCGGGATGGTGGTGCCATTCGAAAGGGATGCGGGGCAGCCGGCGGTGATAAACCCTGACCGAACAGTCCCGGCCAAAATCTACATGTTCGAAAGCGGCTTTCATGTCCGAAATCGTCAAATAATTGACCGGATAGTATCACGCGCGCACTGCTCGTTCGCGTACGCTTCAAGCATCAGAAACCCCATGGAGACGATGCAATGGCCTTGCAAATCGACGACCTGCCGGCAGCCATCCGTCAAGCGAAGCGCGAACTGCGCGCAATGCGGCCGAACTACCGTGAAGTGTTCGCCGACGTCGCAGCGGCGATGACGAAGGAGGCCGAGCGAATCGCAACGCTGCGTGAGCGCGGCGAGCCGGTGATTCCGGAAATCCAGTTCGCCGACATCGTCGCGAACCGCGTCACCGACGAGCAGATCGCGCTCGTCAAAGCTCGCGGCGCCTGCGTGATCCGCAGGGTGTTCGACCGGTCGCTCGTCGAGCAATGGGATCAGGACATCGCGGAATACGTCGAGCGTAACGACCTCGACGCCAAGCTGCTGAATCGCGCGGAAGACAAGTACTTCGGCCAACTCGCTTCGAGCAAGCCGCAAATCTACGGCGTGTACTGGTCGAAGCCGCAGGTGCTCGCGCGCCAGTCGAGCGCGCTCACCCAGGCCCGCGTGTTCCTGAACCGGCTGTGGCGCACCGAGAGCGAAGGGCGCGTGCATTTCGATCCGAACCATGTGCCGGTGTATGCGGACCGCCTGCGTCGCCGGCCGCCCGGATCGGAATCGCTCGGATTGTCGGCCCATTGCGACGGCGGTTCGGTCGAGCGCTGGATCGAGCCGAATTTCCGCAACGTCTATCGCCATGTGTTCTCTGGCCACTGGCGCGACTACGATCCGTTCGATGCCGCGTGGCGCACCGAAGTCGAGGAGATCGCTTCGCCGGCCGTCTGTTCGATGTTCCGCACGTTCCAGGGCTGGACCGCGCTGACGCCGCAAGGTCCCGGCGACGGCACTCTGCAATTGGTGCCGATGGCGAACTCGATGGTCTACATCCTGTTGCGCGCGCTTCAGGATGATGTCGCCGAAGACGATCTGTGCGGAGCGATGCCGGGTCGCGCGCTGTCGATCAAGTCCGAGTGTCACGCGCCGCTGTTTCATGCGCTGTCGTCGATTCCGTTGATGCAGGCGGGCGACACCGTGTTCTGGCATAGCGACGTCATTCACGCGGTCGAGGACGCGCATCGCGGCAACGGTTATAGCAACGTGATGTATATCGCTTCGCTGCCGGCCTGCGCGAAAAACGATGCGTACCTGAAGCGGCAACTGCCGAGCTTTCTCCAAGGCAGCAGCCCGCCGGATTTTCCGGCCGATAACTTCGAAGTCGATTTCGTCGGCCGAGCGACGGCGGACGATCTCACCGAGCTTGGCCATGCGCAAATGGGCTTCGATCTGTGAGCGCAAAGGGCATGGCCGCCTCTTGATCGGGAGCGGAACTTGCTGCCATTTCAGCATGGCAACGACCCAAGGAGGACCGGCCATGGCCACCACACCGAACAAGGACGAAAACCCGCTCCGGCCGGATCAGTCCGACGTCGTGCAGACGGATCTGCCCGACATCGGTCCATCGCAGGACCCGGACGCGCCGCCGCTCGATCCCGACATCGACCCCGATCGCGAAGACGACAAGCCGTAGACGAGCGCATTCGCTCGATAAACAAAATAGATGTGCCGCTGGGCGGTTCGGTGCAGCGTCAATCGTGGCGACGGGCTGATGCCACAGCGCAGCGCGTGAGCGCGGCGTGTCCCTGCGCCGCTACAACTGACTCTCGATCGCGGCTTTGTCGATGACCGACCAGACTTGCTGGATTTTGCCGTCACCGAACTCGTAGAAGACGTTCTCGCAGAACTCGACGCGTTTGCCTTGCACCGGAAGCCCGAGAAACATGCCGATGGGCGTGCAGTCGAAATGCAATCGGCTTGCGATATGCGGCGGCTCGCAAACCAGCATCTGAATCTCGAAGTGCAGGTCCGGAATTTTGCGGAAATCTCTTTCCAGCATCTCGCGATAGCCCGGCAAACCGATTCGTTGTCCGTTGTACTTCACGTCTTCGCCAACGAAGTCCCGCAGCTTTGACCAGCCCTGCGTGTTCAGACAGGCGATATAGCCGCGATAGAGTTTCGACAGATTGAATTCGCTCATCGCAATCGTCTTCCATGCCTAAGTAGATAAGCCGATTGTCGGCGATCTGGGATTTAGCGTTGAATGCGGCTCCCTCGATGCACCCCGCATCACCCTCGCACGGATGCGAGAAACCCTCTCCAGACAAACCCGGATTGCTGCTCCGATTTCGCCACTGTTATCGTTCACTCGACAGTGTGGAAGCGCTTCCACTTAAGCGTTCACAGTAAGGTCGAACGAAAGCGCATCGAGTTCCGCGACACCCGGTTCAACGACCTCATCGCAGGAGAGAATCCGTGGTAAACAACGCATCCGCAGTCGTCGACGCCGGACAACCAAGCGCTCACGGCGACCCACATTCCGATCCATTCACACCGCCCGCCGATTCGTCGCTATGGCGCCAGGATTTCCTGCTCGGCGCGGCCACCGCGTCGTATCAGATCGAAGGCGCGGTCAATGAAGACGGCCGCCTGCCGTCGATCTGGGACACGTTCTCGGCCACACCGGGCAAGGTGCTGGCGGGCGATACCGGCGCCGTCGCATGCGATCACTATCATCGCTGGGAACAGGACGTCGAGCTGCTCGCGGGCCTCGGCCTCGAAGCGTACCGGCTGTCGACCGCATGGCCGCGCGTGATGGACGAAAACGGCGCGCCGAACCACAAGGGGCTCGACTTTTACAAGCGCCTGCTCGGACGGCTCAAAGAGAAGAACATCACGACTTTCGTCACGCTGTATCACTGGGATCTGCCTCAGCATCTGGAAGATCGCGGCGGCTGGCTCAATCGCGAAACCGCGTACCGTTTCGTCGATTACGCGGATCTGATGAGCCGCGAACTGCACGGCTTCGTCGATGCGTGGGCGACGCTCAACGAACCGTGGTGTTCGGCGTATCTCGGCTACGGCAACGGTCATCACGCACCGGGACTCTCGAACCTGCGTTTCGCCGCGCAGGCCATGCATCATCTGCTGCTCGCGCACGGTCTCGCGATTCCGGTGCTGCGCGCGAACGATCCGCGTTCGCACAAGGGCATCGTCGCGAACGTCGGGCGCGGCACGCCGAATAGCGACAGCGCCGCCGACCGTCGCGCGGCCGAACTGTTCGAAGTTCAGCACAACGCGTGGATTCTCGATCCGCTGTTCAAGGGCGAGTATCCGCAAGACCTGTTCGAGCTGCGGCCGGGCAGCGAGCCGCTGGTGCTCGAAGGTGATATGCAGACGATCAATACCCCGCTCGATTTCCTCGGCATCAACTATTATTTCCGCACCAACGTGGCGAGCGACGACGGGCATGGATTCAAGGACGTGCCGCTTGCAGATGTCGAGCGTACGCAGATGGGATGGGAGGTTTACCCTGACGGTCTTCGCGATCTGCTGACCGGCTTCAAGGACACCTATGCCAATCTGCCGCCGATCTACATCACCGAGAACGGCATGGCATCGGACGACAAGGTCATCGACGGCCGCGTCGAGGACACGCAGCGCATCTCGTTCCTGAAGCGCCATCTCGCCGCGGTCGATCAGGCGATCAAGGCGGGCGTCGACGTGCGCGGCTATTTCCTGTGGTCGCTGATGGACAACTTCGAGTGGGCTTTCGGCTATGAGCGGCGCTTCGGCATCGTGCACGTCGACTACCAGACGCAGAAGCGCACGATTAAACGCAGCGCGGAGCTGGTGTCGAAATTCCTCGAAGATCGCAAGGCGCAGGCGCAATAAACACAATCAAAACGACGCAGCAACGATGTAAAACCGGGTGGAGCTGGTTGGTATTTCGACTTGACACACGGGCGCGGAGCCTGGAGGAGACGGAATGAACAGCAACAGAATGGTCTTGCGAGGCGTAGTTGCGGCACTGGCGCTGTATGGCGTCGTCGCGCATGCGGAGCCGCTCAAGGCTAACGTGATTCACTGGTGGACCTCGGGTGGCGAATCGGCGGCGATTCGTCAGTTTGCCGTCGCGTACGACAAGGCCGGCGGCCAATGGGTCGACAACGCGGTCGCCGGCGGGGACCAGGCGCGCGCCACCGCGATCAACCGCATCGTCGGCGGCGATCCGCCCACAGCAGCACAGTTCAATACGTCGAAGCAGTTCCACGATCTGATCGATCAGGGACTCCTGAATAACGTCGACGACGTCGCCGCGAAAGAAAACTGGAACGGCATTTTTCCGCAATCGATTCTCGACAGCATCCGCGTGAAGGGCCATTTCTACGCGGCGCCGGTCGACATCCATATGCCGGCGTGGTTCTTCTACTCGAAGCCGGTGTTCCAGAAAGCGGGCATCACGAGCGAGCCCAAAAGCTACGACGAATTCATCGCCGATCTCGGCAAGCTGAAGAGCGCGGGCGTGATTCCGCTCGCGTTCGGCGGTCAGCCGTGGCAGGAGAAGATCACGTTCGACGCGGTGCTCGCCGATGTGGGCGGCCCGGACCTGTATATGAAGGTCTATCGCGATCACGATCAGAACGCGGTGAACTCCGAGGCGTTCAAGAAGGTGCTCGTGTCGTTCAAGAAGCTGCACGATTACGTCGACCCGGGCTCGCCTGGCCGCAATTGGAACGACGCGACCGCGCTCGTGACTTCGGGCAAGGCCGGCGTTCAGATCATGGGCGACTGGGCGAAGGGCGAGTTCCTCGCTGCGAATCAGACTGCGGGCAAGGACTTCGGCTGCTTCCCGGGCTTCGGTCCGCGTTCGCCGTACCTGGTTGCGGGCGACGTGTTCGTGTTCCCGAAGACCGACAGCGCGTCGGCGATCAAGGCGCAGAATCTGCTCGCCACGGTAATGACCTCGCCGTCCGCGCAGGTTGCGTTCAGTGCGAAGAAGGGCTCGATTCCGATTCGGGGTGACGTGGATGAAAGCAGCCTCGATATCTGCGCGAAGGAGGGCATCGCGATCATGAAGGACAAGTCGCGCCAGTTGCCGAACCCGGAAATGCTGCTGTCGCCCGATACGCAAGGTGCGCTGACTGACGTCGTGACGAACTTCTGGAACAAGAACGAGTCCGTCGACGACGCGCAGAAAGCGTTCGCCAGCGCGCTGAAGGGCTAGGCCTCGCCATGCACGCGCTCAAGCTGCCAGCCGAGGGTTCGAACCCACCGGGCAAGTCGCAACCCAGGCCGCGAAACAAGCCGCTGAACCGGCGGTTTTCGATCGCGGTCTGGCTGGCCTTGCTGCCGATGCTCCTGACCGTCGTGTTCACGTATCTGGGCACGATGGTCTGGACCGCGCGCGTGTCGCTCAGCAATTCGCACACGTTTCCGTCGAACGACTTCGCGGGTCTCACGCAGTACGTACGGCTGTTCCACAACGACCGCTGGCTGATGTCGCTGCAGAACATCGTGATCTATGGCGCGTGCTTCATCGTCGCGTGCATGGTGATCGGTTTGCTGCTGGCGATCTTCATCGATCAACGGGTGGTCGCGGAAGGCGCGTTGCGCACGGTGTTTCTGTATCCGTACGCGATGTCGTTCGTCGCGACCGGGCTCGTGTGGCAGTGGATTCTGAATCCCTCGCTCGGTGCGCAGCAGGTGCTGCGCAACCTCGGCTTCCCGCATGCGCGCTTCGACTGGATCGTCGATCAGGACTGGGTCATCTACACGATCGTGATCGCGACCGTCTGGCAGGCTTCGGGCCTCGTGATGGCGCTGCTGCTCGCGGGCCTGCGCGGCATCGACGAAGAGTTGTGGAAAGCCGCGCGCATCGACGGCATTCCACGCTGGCGCGTGTATGCGAGCATCGTGGTGCCGATGCTCGGACCGTCGATCTCGACCGCGTTCGTTCTGCTGTTCGTGATGGTCGTGAAGCTGTACGACGCTGTCGTCGCGATGACCCAGGGCGGCCCCGGCACCGCGAGCGAAGTGCCGGCCAAATTCATCATGGACTATCTGTTCGGACGCGCGAATATCGGTCTTGCGTCGGCAGCATCGATCGTGCTGCTCGCGACGGTGCTCGCGGTTCTCGCGCCATTCTTCTATGCACGCAGCCGTGCGGCGCTGCGCGGGGAGAGAGGATGAACACGCTCGATTCCACGCTCAAAGGCGGCCTGCCGCAGCGCGCGCGCACGCGGCCTCGCCGTTCGGTGTTCTCGCCGGCGCGCCTAGGCATCTACGCGTTCCTGCTCACCGCGGCGGTGTTCTTTCTGTTGCCGCTCTACGTGATGCTGGTCACGTCGGTCAAACCGATGAGCGAGATCCGCCTCGGCAATCTGCTTGGGTTTCCGATGCATTTCACGCTCGACGCGTGGGTTGCCGCATGGCAGTCGGCCTGTACCGGGCTCGATTGCAACGGCATTCGCGTCGGCTTCTGGAACTCGGTGCGCATCGTCGCGCCGAGCACAGTGCTGTCGATCATGGTCGGCGCGGTGAACGGCTACGCGCTGTCGTTCTGGCGGCCGCGCGGCGCGGGCCTGCTGTTCGGCGTGCTGCTGGTCGGCGCGTTCATTCCGGTGCAGGTGATGATCTATCCGCTCGTGCGGGTGCTCGCGAGCGTGCATCTGTTCAGCTCGCTGCCCGGCATCGTGCTGATTCACACGATGTTCGGCATGCCGGTGATGACGCTGCTGTTCCGCAACTACTACGCGTCGATTCCGCTGGAGCTGTTCAAGGCCGCGCGCATCGACGGCGGCAGTTTCTGGCGCATCTTCTTTCAGCTGATGCTGCCGATGTCGACGCCGATCATCGTCGTCGCGCTGATCATGCAGGTCACGAACATCTGGAACGACTACATTCTGGGTCTCGTGTTCGCCGGCACGAAGAACCTGCCGATGACGGTGCAGCTGAACAACATCATCAACACGACGACCGGCGAGCGGCTCTACAACGTCAATATGGCGGCGACCATTCTGACGTCGATGGTGCCGCTCGCGGTTTATTTCATCTCGGGCCGTTGGTTCGTGCGCGGCATTGCGTCGGGCGCCGTCAAGGGGTAAGGCATGACAGACATGGCTAATACGATCGATGCGGCCGCCGTGCCGGGTGCAAGCGCGGGCGCTGCCGCCGACGCCGCGGCGCTCACGCACCCCGCCAATGTGGCGGTCCGCAATCTGACGATTCGGCTCGGCGCGAACACGGTGATCGAGAACCTCGATCTCGACGTGCTCGCCGGCGAGTTCGTCGTGCTGCTGGGGCCGTCGGGCTGCGGCAAGTCCACGCTGCTGCACAGCATCGCCGGATTGATCGACGTCAGCGACGGCAGCATCGAGATCGCCGGCGAGGACATGACGTGGGCCGATCCGAAAGATCGCCGCATCGCGCTGGTGTTCCAGTCGTACGCGCTCTATCCGACCATGAGCGTCGAGCGCAACCTGTCGTTCGCGCTGCGCATCAACGGCACGCCGAAGGCGGAAATCGCAAGGCGTGTCGCACGCGCGTCGGAGATGCTGCAACTGGGGCCGCTGCTCAAGCGCAAGCCGTCGCAGCTGTCGGGCGGACAGCGGCAGCGCGTCGCGATCGGCCGCGCGATCGTGCGCGAAGCCGATGTGTTCCTGTTCGACGAACCGCTGTCGAACCTCGACGCGAAGCTGCGCACCGAGCTGCGCCGTGAGCTGAAGCAACTGCACCACAGCCTCGGCGCGACGATGATCTACGTGACGCACGACCAGGTCGAGGCGATGACGCTCGCGACACGGATGGCCGTGATGCGCGGCGGCGTGATCCAGCAGTTCGGCACGCCGGCCGAGGTCTATGCGCGGCCGAACAACCTGTTCGTCGCGACCTTCCTCGGCTCGCCGGCGATGAATCTGCTGAAGGGCATGCTCGAAACGCGCGACGGCGTGCTCCACTTCTGCTCCGCGAATGCGCAGATCGACGTGTCGACATACGAATTCACGCAGGCACCCGCGCACGGTCTGCCGTGCGTACTCGGTGTGCGCGCCGAAGACGTGCATATCACGGCAGGCGGAAGCGAGCGCGGAAAAGTTTCGCTGATGGAGCCGATGGGCAACCACCGCGTGATCTGGCTCGACTATCATGGCGAACAGATCGCGTCGATCGATCAGACAAAAGCGCCGATTGCGGAGGATGACACCGTGGCGTTCTCGTTCGACGCCGCGCATGTCTCGCTATTCGACGAAGCGAGCGGCGCGCGCTTATAACGCCGCGCCGCGTCACGCGCGAAGCGGCTCGTCGAGACAGGTTTGATGGAGAACCGCGTGGCAACACTCAAGGACGTCGCGCAACTGGCCGGCGTGGGCATGTCGACCGCTTCACGAGCGATTTCCGGCAAGGGACCGATTTCCGCCGATGCCGCGGCGCGCGTGAAGGCGGCGATCGAGGCGCTGAACTTCCGCCCGTCGTCGATCGGCCGGGCAATGGCGACGCAGCAGCTAGGCATCATCGGCATCTTCGTGCCGACCTTCTTTGGTCCGTACTACGGCACGATCCTGAAGCAGACCGACACCGAGTTGCGCGCGGTCGGCCGGCATGTCGTGGTCGCGACCGGTTGCGGCGAGGTGTCGCCGCGCGAGCAGGCAATCGAGGCAGTGCGCTTTCTAATCGGCCGCGATTGCGATGGCGTGGTCGTGATCAGCCACGATCTGCACGACGAAGACCTGATCATGCTGCATGGCATGCATCCGAAGATGGTGTTCCTGAATCGCGCGTTCGAGCAGTTGCCGGAAGCGTCGTTCAGCGCGGATCATCGGCGCGGCGGCGAACTCGCGGCGCGCACGCTGCTCGATCACGGGCATCGCGACATCGCGGTGATTTCTGGGCCCGCTACCGCGTCGGACAACGTGATGCGGGTCGACGGCTTTTTCGCCGAACTCGCGCGAGCAGGCATTGCGCGCGACGACGTCCTGCTGATCGAATCCGACTTCTCGCCCGAAGGCGGCTACGCGGCCGCGCAGAAGCTGCTCGAGACGCAGCGGAGCGTGACCGGCCTGTTCTGCGCGAACGACACGATGGCTGTCGCCGTGCTCGCGCGTTTTCACCAGGCGGGCATTTCGGTGCCGAACGACATTTCCGTGATCAGCTACGACGACGACTACTCGGCCGCGTACGCGGCGCCCGGGCTCACGTCGGTGCATATTCCGACCGGAGAACTGACGCAAAATGCGGTGCGCTGGCTGATCAACCAGTGTTACGGCACCACGTGGGAGATCTTCCGCGAGTTTCCGGTCAGCGTGACGATGCGCGAATCGGTCGGGCCAGCGCCGATACAGAAGAAACACACGCGTGGCGCAACCCGGTAGAAGGATTTGCCTAATCGTGGCGGTGTGATGTGTGGCGCGCGGACGCGCGCCGCCCCGGCTGTCTTATGCCGGCGCCGTTCAAACTTGCGAACTAAACGGGTACGCGGCTACCAGCTATACGCAGCGCGGCTTTTCTCATAGTCCAACGGATTTTTCTTCGAGTTTTTTAACGCGAGCCGTCGCGCGCTTATTCGCGTTTTCACTTACGGATGTGACGGTTTTTTAAAGGTCGTCGTAATTCTTCGCAAGACTGCTTTGCGGTTTTCCCTCATTAAACTTGCGTCAAATTTCTTTAAACTCGGCTGTAACAAGTTGTTACGGGGTGAGTGTGATGCTGGCTATCTTTCTGATCGCCTGTCCGATCGGCATCGCTGCGCTGTTTAGCTTTGCGCGCCATGTGGATCCGCAGATCGGACGTTTCAAACGGTAGATTTTTTTCGCGCGTTTTTTCCGCGGCCGTGCGGTGGAAATTTTCGCATTGCGATTAGCATTCGTTGGTGCGTCGTCAATTTGAAAGGGGCAACCGTTTGCATCCTTTCGATTTGCTTTCTCGTTTTCGTTTTCGTCAATAGCCCGTTTTACCTTTCAGCAAGTCTTGCCTTGGCGTGCGGGTTCGCGGCACGATGCGCGATTACCTTCGTTTTGGGTCGGCATCGCATATGCGAGATTCTCTGCAGAAAATGGCGGCACGTGCGAGCGTGCTGAAGGGCGTTCTTCCTTTGAGCCGGATCGCGGCGGCGCGTGATGCGCTGGCCGGTGTGCAGCTTGCGTCGATGGATATACCGCAGGTGCTCGGCTATGCGCGCATTGCCGGCATGCCAGCCGTCACCGGGCTTTATACGGTATTCCTGCCGCTGGTCGCGTTCGCGTTTTTCGGCGCGTCGCGGCATCTGGTCGTCGCTGCCGATTCGGCCACGGCGACGATCTTCGCGAGCCGTCTGGAGACGATGGCAGCCGCGTCGAGCGCCGAATACGCGGCGCTCGCGGCGATGGTCGCGCTGCTGACGGCCGGGTTGCTGCTCGTCGCGCGCATCTTCAAGCTCGGTTTTCTCGCCGACTTCCTGTCGCGCACCGTGCTGGTCGGCTTTCTCGCCGGCGTCGGCGTGCAGGTCGGCATCGCGATGCTCGGAGACATGCTCGGCGTGCCTGGACATGCGACGCGCAGTGTGGACCAACTGCTGCTCGTCGTGAGCAAGGCCACGCAGATCAATCGGCCGACGCTGGCGATCTCGCTCTTCGTGGTGGCTGCGATTCTCGTCTGCAAGCGTTTCTGGCCGCGCCTGCCGGTGCCGTTGATCGCGGTCGTCGGAGGCATTGCCGCGAGCGACCTGTTCGGATTCGCCGCGCACGGCATTTCGATTCTCGGTCCGGTGGAGGGCGGCTTGCCGCCGCTGCGGGTTCCGTCGGTGACGTGGCAGCAGACGCTCGATCTCGTGCCGGTCGCGGCGTCGTGCTTCGTGATGATCGTCGCGCAAAGCGCCGCCGCGAGCCGGGTGTTCGCCGAGCGGTATCACGAGGTGGTCGATACCAACGCGGACCTGCTCGGCATCGCGGCCGCCAACGCGGCGGCGGCGTTTTCCGGCGCGTTCGTCGTCAACGGCAGCCCGACGCAGACGGCGATGGCCGATCGAGCCGGCACACGCAGCCAGTTCGCGCAGCTCGTGTTCGCTGCGGTCGTGGTGATCGTGCTGCTGTTTTTCAGCCGCTATCTGCAGTATTTGCCCCACTGCATTCTCGCGAGCATCGTGTTTACGATCGCGGTCGGCCTGATCAACGTGCAGTCGCTCTATTCGATTCGCCGCGAAAGTCCCGGCGAATTCGCGCTAGCGTTGTTCACGGCGGCTGCGGTCGTGCTGATCGGCGTCGAGCACGGCATTCTGGTCGCGGTCGCGTTGTCGTTGCTGCGTCACGTGCGACACAGCTACCGCCCGCACACGATGATGCTCGCGCCCAACGGCGACGGCTTGTGGGTGCCGGTGCCGGCGGTGCCCGGCATCGAGACCGCGCCGGGGCTGATCGTCTATCGCTTCGGCGCCGACCTGTTCTACGCGAACGATCATTTTTTCGTCGACGATGCGCGCCGCCTGATCGAGCACGCACCGAACGCCGTGCGCTGGTTCGTCGTCGATGCGAGCGCGATTACGGATGTCGATTATTCGGCGGCGCGCTCGGTGGGCGAGTTGTGCTCTGCGCTCAAGCGCGATCGGATCGAAGTGATCTTTGCGCGCGTGAATCGTTATTTGCGCTCGGATATGGATCGGCATGGCATCACGCCGATCGTCGAGGAGCGCTGCATTTTCGGCACGCTGCATGAGGCGCTGAGCATGGCGGGGGTGGAGAAGCCGCATGAGCAGGTGAAGGGGGCGCCATAACGGGGAGGGCGCGTGCGGTATCGGAACGAGCAAAAAGTTGGTGGCAAACGTTGTCTGCGCCTCATTTCTTGTCGCCTGGCTGGATTAGGCTGATCTTTCGCTGCGATTAGCAGATATTAATTACAAAAACATGAACAGCTTCGACTCGACCATCGAAACATATCTGTCCAGCATACGCTTCGGTCATTTCACGACCCAATCGATACAAGCCATCGCCGACCTGTACTCCTTTAAAGGCTTGGTATTGATTCCCGTGCTTTGGTGGATCTGGTTTCAACGAGACGAACGCGCCGAATGGCGGCGCGAAATCGTGCTCGCGACGCTTCTCAGCGGTGTCGTGGCGCTCTTCGTTGGAAGGCTGCTGGCGCACTGGTTGCCATTTAGAGTGCGTCCCATCTATAACCCCGAACTTCATCTGCAGTTCGCAAGCGGCTCGACCAAGGCTGCGCAGTTGTCGGATTGGAGTTCGTTCCCGAGCGATCACGCGATGCTATGGATGGCTATCGCCACCGGCATCTTCCTCGTGTGGCGGGGCATCGGCGTGCTGGCGCTTCTCTATACCGCGCTGTTCATTTGCCTTCCGCGCGCCTATCTCGGCTTTCACTATCCGACCGATTTGCTGGTGGGCGCCGCGCTGGGGATCGGGATCACGTTGATCCTGACGCGCGATGCGATTCGCAAGCGCTACGCGACCCCGGTGCTGCGATGGATCGAACGCTATCGGGGACCTTCGGCAATACTCGCCTTCCTTCTGTGCCTTCAACTCGTCACGCAGTTCGAAGAGTTGCGTGCTCTGGCGAGCGGCGTGTTCAGGCATCTATGACCCGCCCGGCGCCTCACTTTCAGTGAGCTGAGATTAGCGAGCACCCTCTATTGCCATCTCATGCAATATTCTGTCTAATGAAATCAGAATAAAACGTCCGATTCATTCGAATCGCTGACACAGTCGACGGGGGTTCACTTCATGTACTCTCTGCTGCCGCTCAAGGCCCAGGTGTGTCGTCACGCGCGAACGCTCGCCGGGTATTTCCCAGCTCCATTTACACGCGACGAATCAAGCGGTGTCGAGATCCTCGGTGTGATGACGCCGAGGCTGCTGAACGGGACCACGCTGCTGAACCTCAACTATGGCGAAGTTGACCGCTTCACCGACAAAACCCGCGCGACGGGCACCTTGTTCGTCGCGATAGGCGACGACTTCGTGCGCGTCGCCACTTCGGTCAAAAGGCAAACCGGCGAGCGGGCCGTGGGCACGGTACTCGACCGCTCGCACCCCGGCTATCGGATGCTGCGCAGCGGGCAGCCCTACACCGGTTACGCGACGCTATTCGGCAAGCAATACATGACACGGTACGAGCCGATCCGGGACAGTTCCGGCGACGTAATCGGCGCGCTATACGTCGGCCTCGATGTCAGCGAGGTGTGGAACCTGTCGATCGGAGCCAGGCTCGCGCTGCTGACCCTCGCCGCGAATACCGTACTCCTGCTGGGCTATGGTCGGCTGCTGCAGGCAGTGATCCTCCCGGACCAGGCGAGCCCCGTCGGGGCGTCGCCGCCTTTCCTGCCAACCGCGGTGATCGGCTTTGGGCTGCTCGGCGCGCTGCTGGTCAGCGCGCTGGTCTTCGTGACGACCCGGCGCGGTCTCGGCATGCAACTGCTCGAAGCGAAGGCCGCCGCGGAAAAATTGGCGGCCGGCGACCTGACCGCGCAAGTGCATGTCAGCCGGCGCGACGAACTGGGCCAGTTGATGCAGGCGATGAACGGCATCAGTGTTGGCCTCGCCTCGGTAGTCGGCAACGTGCGACGCGCGTCCGATATGATCGCGCTGGGCGCGCGCGTGATTGCCGCCGGCAACGCGGAGCTGTCGTCCCGCACCGAAGCGCAGGCCGGCTCGCTCGAGCAAACCGCTTCGACGATGGAGCAATTGACTGCGATGGTCCGCGCCAATGCCGAACGCGCTTCGCACGCCAACCAGCACATCGCGGCGGCCTCCGATCTCGCGGTCAAAGGCGGCACCGTGGTGGGCCATGTGGTTACCACCATGTCGCTGATCCGCGGCAGTTCACACAAGATCGTCGACATCATCAGCATGATCGATTCGATCGCCTTTCAAACCAATATCCTGGCTTTGAACGCGGCCGTCGAGGCGGCGCGCGCCGGCGACCAGGGGCGCGGCTTTGCGGTCGTCGCCGCCGAAGTGCGCAGCCTGGCCCAACGCAGCGCGACGGCCGCCAAGGAAATCAAGGCGCTGATCACCGACTCGGTCGGCAACGTCAACGCAGGCGGAGAACTGGTCGACCAGGCTGGCCGGGACATGACCGAAATCGTTACGGCGGTCGATAGTGTGGTCACCTTGATGGGTGAGATCACCCACGCGAGCAACGAGCAAAGTACCGGCATCGGCGAAATCAATCGCGCGATCGGACACATGGACGAGATGACCCAGCAAAACGTTGCTCTGGTGGAGCAGGTGGCAGCCGCGGCGGCCAGCATGCAGGAACAGGCGTCCACGTTGGAGGATGCCGTGCAGGTTTTTCGGCTGGTAGGTGACGGGCCAAACTGATCATCACGGTCAGTGCCGCAATCAGCGCCCGCACTTTCCTGCACTAGAATGGGTTATTGCCGACGTCGTAAACGCATCTGGTCGGCACGACGTGCAGGATTCTCGTTGGAGGAATGCCATGCCGACTTACCGGTACAGGTGCGAGAAGTGCGGTGAGATGTTCGAACATGCCGAGCATCTTGCTGAACATGAAAACGCTCATCCCGCTTGCCCGAAGTGCGGAAGCGAGAAGGTCCAGCACATACCCACGCCATTTGTGCCGAAAACGTCCCGAAAAAGCTGAAATCTGTCTTCGCGGTTCTCAGGGACGTTCGAACGTCGGTTCTCGCCGTCGCCTCGTGGAGATTGGGGGACCTGGCTGGGAGCGTGCAAATCTGGCAACAGGCTGCGATGTAAGCGTGCGCAAGTATCGTGCCGCCGATCGCATGGAAGCCCGTAGCGGCCGCCCGGCAGAACTTGCTATGAATTGATCCCAGACTGTGCAGCCACCAGTATCTGCTTACCGCTCAAGCCGCACGACCGTGATGGCTGCCCCAGAGCCGCAAAACGGGAGCAATGCTTCAAATCCGACGAACCGTTGAAATAACCCTCGAATCGCCGAGGGCAGAAAATAGTCCTGCACGAAAGCCCAACGGACGAAAAGAAATCACTTTCCCACTCCCGACCTTCTGCAGGGGGCTGGGCCGACGTATGCTGGAAATCCAGATGACTCGACTCTAATACTCGCCATGGATACGCGAGATGCGTTCGATATATCGCTCAGCGAAGTCGATTCGGCGTTCGAGGCCTTGGAACTAGCCCGTGCCACCTCGGGGGAGGATTCACTCGCTTACACCGAGGCGTGCGAGCGGTATCGCATTACGATTCTCAGGTGGAAGTCAATTTACGCGTTGCTGGCTGCCAATGGAGCGCGAACCATGATGCCAAACGTTGGTAAGGGACGGCGCCTGCTCGTCCTCCGCAGAGGACATGAGCCGATTGCCGAATCCATCTTCGTGATCGCCCGGGTGCGAGGCTTCGTTTCCACGCTTGAGACGTGCGCTGATGCGGTACGGGGGCAAATCGTGAGCGACGCGCAACTGACGGTGCTTGACGGCGACTGCCATCTTGCATCGAAGTTAAAAGCGATCGAGTTGATCAACAGGCACTGCCCGCAATGCCGCGTCGCGGTTCTGTCCAGTACGCTGTCTCCTTTCGCAGAGTGGCCGGGTGTCGATGCGGTCATCGACCGTGGCGCATCGCCAATGCAGATGCTCGAGTGTTTCTGCCAACTGATTGATTCCTCCCGGCTCGACGACAGCGCTGTTCTTGCGCCCCCCCCCCCCGATATTGGCCTATGGTCGGCATGATTCATAGCGCGCTTGGCAAGCACGGATTCAGTCAGGCGTTTCGTGCGGTCCGCTGCGATCGGCGGGTCCAGTTTTAGGCATCGGCTTCGCGATTTCGGCAGCGACGAAGTGACCACTTCGACTTGACCATGGCAATCGAGAAGCGCTCGCCGTCGCAAAGCTGAAGACTGAGTCGGCGAGCGAGCCCGTGCATCACCATGCCAGCCTGCGAGCCATGCTTCCTCTGCTTGCGTTCACTGGACTCTTTGTGCTGGTCTACGCTGGGGAGCCGGTGAAGTACGGATTCCTGCTGATCTATATGGAAGAGCACCTGAAGCTGAGTCCGGCCGTACGGGGAGCGGTCATCGGTGTGCAGCCCTTCATCGAGCTACTCATCATGCCCTTCAGCATCGGACTGGGCCGCCGACTCGGCAACGTGTGGTTGATGTGCATCGCGGCCGCCTTGGGAGTGTGTTTGCCAACCTTTGCTTTGCGCTGTGGCCGTCCGCAACGGGCATGTTCGCCGGACAGGTTCTGATGGGGGGTGTATGGGGATCTTTATGGTGCTGGGCATCCTCGTTGCTCAACGCCTGCTTCCCAGCGCGGTGGCGACCGCATCGGCGATTTTCATGAGCTCGACGGCTCTCGCGTCGGCGCTAGGCGGGGTCGCCGGCGGTCTCGGGGTAAAAATGCTGGGCCTGCCGAATGTGTTCCTGCTGCCAGCGCGGTTCGCTGGTATTGCCGTGATCGGACTCGCATTGACGGCACGCACCGAAACCCGACGGCAGGCGTAACAATGCATCACGCTCAGCAGGTTGAGCGTATTCTATGAAGCCTTGTGACGAATTCGTCGGCAGGTCGTGAGGGTCTCATGGATACGACAGAGCGAATCATCAAGTGGCGCGATCTGCGGCATGTAGACGGCGCCGTCAGCGAACCGCGCAACCCGCTGCCCGCGGTGTGCGACGTATCGGTGACGAACGTTTGCAACGCCGCATGCGACTTCTGCGGGTTCTCTCGCGAGAAGAATCTGGCGGGGCCACGTCGCTATCTCGATCCTGAGGAATTCGAGCGCGCACTGCCGATCATGCGCAGACGCCGGATTCGTTACATGACGCTGCAAGGCGGCGAACCGCTGGTTCATCCCCAGATCGCATCGCTGGTGGCTTCGGCCACCAGGGCCGGCATTCAGTGCGGTGTGATCACCAACGGCTGGTTTCTGCCGCGCCACATCAAGCAACTAGCGGAGGCCGGCCTCAAGCGTCTGCTGATTTCCATCGATAGCGCAGACATGCGCGAGCATGAGCGCAATCGCGGCCTGCGCGGTCTCGAGGCCCGCATCCGCGAGGGCATCACTCAGGCCCATCGCTTCGGCATCGAGGTGTGCGCATCGATTACGGTGAGCCGTCTGGTCAATTACGAATTGCTTCCCGAGACGCTCGAGCGGCTTGGCTTCGATGCGGCCGTTTTTTCCTATCCGCGGCGCGAGGCGTTCGGATCGACATCGCTCGTGTACGACGAAGACTCGAAACTCGTCGACCTGAATACCGACGAACTACTCGAAGCGTTGAGCGCGATCGCGCGCCTGAAGAAGCACTTCCGTGTGATGGACCCGAGCGCCGCGCTGGACGAGGTCGCGCGCTTCGTGCGCGGTGAACCGCAACTGGTTCCATGTATTGGTGGCAGCAAGTACTTTTATATCGACTGGAACCTCGATGTCTGGCGTTGCGAGGCGTGGCCTGAGCCGATGGGCTCCGTGTTCGACCTCGACCGTCTGCCCGATCAACGGGAGCCCTGCAATGCCTGCATGATGGGATGCTACCGGCATGCCAGCATTCTGATGCACGGCGCGATCGCCGTGACCGATTCGGTGTACGCGCTGGGCCGGGGTCAGCTTCGCGCTGCTGTCAGCTTGTTGTTCCGGCGCAGTGTCGCGTATTCGCTGTGGGCGCTTTCGGTCGAGGAATTACCTCGAGCGTCGCTTATGTCGTTCGCAAGACGGACTGGCGGACGCCGTTTCACGCCGCAAAGTGGATAGGGCTCGCCCATTCGAACGCTGGTCCGCGTTACTCGAGCGGCCGCTGCTGTTTATCTATGGCGGCCGCGACGCTCTCGTCGACACGCCCGCGACGCTGACGCGCGCGAGCGCGCTGAATCCACGCATCCAGAGCAACGTGTACGCCGACGCGGGTCACGCGTCGTTCATCGAGGAGCCCGATCGTTTCAATCGCTATCTGGCCGAGTTCGTCAGTTCCGTGTCCGGGAAATGACGCGCGCTTTCATGAGGACGAGTCATGGCACCCGAAATCGAAAGAGTTGCTGTGGAGGACTTCTTTGCTGGCTTTGCGAGGCTCGACATCGAAACTGACGACGTCGCGTTTCGAGGCGTCATCGGCGGAACCGGATCGCCGGTGCTGCTGCTGCACGGCTATCCGCAGACCCACGTTGCATGGCGATTGATTGCTCCGACGCTCGCGAAATCTCACACCCTCGTCGTGCCCGACCTGCCGGGATACGGTGCCAGCCGGAGCCGCAACGATCAGCGGCGCTGGACCAAACGCCGTATGGCCAGTGCGCTCGTCGCGTTGATGGCGCGGCTCGGGCACGAACGATTCGCCGTAGTCGGGCACGATCGAGGCGCTCGCGCCGGATACCGGCTTGCGCTCGACCACCCTCGGCGCGTCACTGCTTATGCATCGCTGTGCGTCGTGCCCACGCTCGATGCTTTCGCGACTGTTGATAAGACCTTTGCGCTCGACGCCTGGCACTGGTTTTTTCTGGCGCAGCCCGCGGACCTTCCAGAGCGAATGCTGGCGGCCGATCCTGATGCTTTCATCGACGCCGCGCTTGCGAAGATGGCCGGAGGACTCGAGCGAATCGATCCTCGGGCGCTCGATGCCTATCGAGCCGCATTCCGGAATCCCGGCGTGCGGCACGCGATTTGCGAAGACTATCGTGCCGCTGCTTCAGAGGATCTGGAACACGACGCGAGCGACGCAGCGGCGGGCCGAAAGCTTGCCTGTCCGGTGCTGGTGCTGTGGAGCGAGAAAGAGCAGAGGGCGAGGAAGGCTTCACCCACAGACACCTGGTTCAGGTGGGCAGAAAACGTGACCGGCAGGGGTCTGCCCGGTGGCCATCTGCTGCCCGAGGACGCGCCGAACGAGGTGTTGAACTCCCTGCAAGATTTCCTGATCGATCGGCTTTAACTGGCTGCTGGCACCGCGCTTTTGCGGCCGGACCCAGCGGCTGTGCCCGTCATCGGAAGCGAGAAAACCGTCAAAGGACCGATTCGATTGCCTAAGATCAAGTTACGCGCTCCGCGAGGAATGCACCGCGGCTCGCGAGCGTCTTAATCGTCGCGTAGCCGTTTCCCGCGCGCGACTTTTCCACAAGGAGGTCACGATGAAATCAGACGACAAGGGCGACGTGCGCGCTTTCGTGCAAACGGCGGAGCAGGGTGGCGAGCATGTCTGGGTAATCACGCTGGTCGACTTCGCGGCCCGTGAGGTCAGACGCTCGCTCGTTTCGGACGAGACATATGCGACCGCCGCCGCTGCCAGAGATGCGGGGCAGGCCCATTTGAAGGGCTTGGAGCAAGACCGCTAGGCCCACTCACCGCCGCCTTGTTTTCGGCCACGGAAGTACTAACGTTGGTCTATAAGTAAACCGGCGGTAACGGGGGCGCAAGAGGGCAAAGCTCATGGCCAGTACCCAAGGAAGCACCGGATCGCCGTTTGCGGCGTCCGTCGAAGCGGGCAGCTATCGCGTCACGCGACCGCAGAACGCAAGCGATGTGATCGACCTGCTGCAAAAGCGCGATATTCAGATCGTCGATCTGAAATTCACCGATCTGCCCGGCCTCTGGCAGCATTTCTCGATCACGCTCCCCGAAGTTCACGACGACCTGTTCAGCGCCGGCATCGGTTTCGACGGTTCATCGATCCGCGGCTTTCAGGAGATCCACGAATCGGACATGCTGCTGCGGCCCGACCCGGCAACGGCCTTCGTGGACCCGGCTTGCGGCACGCCGACGCTATCGATCATTTGCGACGTAGTCGATCCAGTGCTGCGACTACCGTATTCGCGCGATCCGCGCTACGTGGCGAAAAAGGCCGAGAACTATCTGCGCCAGACGGGCATCGCGACGACGTGTTATTTCGGGCCGGAGCTCGAATTCTTCATCTTCGACTCGATCCGCTTCGGCCAGGATCAGCACTGCGGCTATTACTACGTCGAGTCGGCCGAGGGCGACTGGACCACCGGCCGCGACGAGGGCGCCTACGGCGGCGGCAACCTCGGCTACAAGCAGCACTATAAGGAGGGGTATTTCCCGGTGCCTCCTCATGACACGCTGCAGGAGATCCGCTCGGAAATCGCGCTGACGCTGCAGCAGGCCGGCGTGCAGATCGAGGTGCATCACCATGAAGTCGCGACCGCCGGACAGAACGAGATCGACATGCGCTTTGCAACGCTGACCCGCATGGCCGACAACGTGATGATCTACAAGTACATCTGCAAGAACGTCGCGCGTCGGCACGGCAAGGTTGCAACCTTCATGCCGAAGCCGCTGTTCGCCGACAACGCGAGCGGCATGCATTGTCACCAGAGCCTGTGGAAAGACGAGCAGAACCTCTTCTACGACGCGGGCGGCTGGGCGCTGACTTCCGACATGTGCCGCTGGTACATCGGCGGATTGCTCCAGCACGCGCCCGCGCTGATGGCCTTTTGCGCGCCGACGACCAATTCGTACAAGCGCCTCGTGCCGGGATACGAGGCGCCCGTCAATCTGGCGATGTCGCAGCGTAACCGCTCGGCCGCGGCGCGCATTCCGATGTATTCGGATTCGCCGAACGCGCGGCGCGTCGAGTTCCGCTGTCCGGACCCGTCGGCCAATGCGTACCTGGCTTTCGCGGCGATGCTGATGGCCGGCCTCGACGGCATCGAAAACAAGACCGATCCTGGCGAGCCGCTCGATCGCAACATCTATGATCTGCCGCCCGAAGAAGCGCGCAACATACGGCAGGTGCCGGGTTCCCTCGAAGCGGCGCTGGCGGCGCTCGAAACCGACAACACGTTCCTGCGCAAAGGCGATGTCTTTACCGACGACGTGATTCAGACATGGATCGACTACAAGCGCAGCCGCGAGATCGACACGATCAAATTGCGCCCACATCCGTGGGAGTTTTATCTGTACTTCGATATCTAGAAGACAGGCCTCAAACCTCAAAGCAGGATCGGCGCGCAAATCAGCAGAAATACCGCGGAGTACTCGCGGCATGCAAGGAGAGTACGAGGCCATGGTTCGCGTGAGTATCGAAGGGCGCGAGATTCAGGCGCCGGACAATTGCTCGATTCTGCAGGCCATGGGGCATGCGGGGCAGACTCTCGTCGAGGGTGTCGGCTGCATGTCCCAGGGCGTGTGCGGCTCGTGCCGTGTGATGGTGCGGCGTAGCGGCGAGCAGGAAGTCAAAACCGCGCTCGCCTGCGAGACCCTCGTCGAAGAGGGTATGCAGGTCGCCTTCCTCGATTACTTCACCGAGTCGGAACGTCACCTGTATCGAATGGAAGAGATCAGCGACAGCTGGCAGGCGCTCGGCAAGATCGCCGAGATCTTCCCCGAAGCGGCGCATTGCCGTCATTGCAGCGGCTGCGATCGCGCCTGTCCGAAGGGGCTGGACGTGCAGCGCGGCGTGAACCTGGCGGTCGAGGGCAATCTGCCCGCATCGAGCCAGGTGTTCGACGAATGCGTGATGTGCAACCTGTGCACGCTCGCATGCCCCGAGCATATCCGGCCCAACCATCTGGGTGTGTTCGTGCGCCGGATGATCGCGTCGCTTTCCCTGCGTCCGGCCAATCTGATGCGACGGCTGCAGCAGATCGAGAGCGGCGAGATGAAGATCGACTTCGATGCGCCTGGCGCTCAACCGCCGCGCTGAGCGGGGCGAATCGTCATGTCCGCCGGCATCCCCTACGAAACCGCGCGGCAGCGCTACCGCCCCGGGATGGCGGCCACGCTCCGCGGCGACGACGTTCCGGTCGATGAACTGCTGAAGGCTTATCACCCCGATCATGGGCCGCATGCGCGGGTCGCGCTGAGTGTCGGGGTCAATCGCGGCGAGCCGTGTCAGCCCGATCTCGCGCGGCATCTGCAGGCCAACGCGCTGATCGACGATGTCGATATCGCCGGCGCGCAGCTGATGACGACCGACGTGCTGGTAATCGGCGGCGGTGGTGGCGGCTGCGCCGCGGCGCTCACTGCGGCGAAGCAGGGCGCGCGCGTGATCCTCGCCACCAAGCTGCGTCTTGGCGACAGCAACACCGTGATGGCCGAAGGCGGAATCCAGGCGGCCATCGGCGAGGACGACAGTCCCCAACTGCACTTCGAGGACACGCTTCGCGCTGGACACTTCTGCGGCGAGCCCGAACTCGTGGCCCAGATGGTGATGGACGGCCCCGACGTGATTCGCTGGCTGATCCAGCTCGGCATGATGTTCGATCTGGAAGAGGACCAGCCGATCGGCGGCAATCTGCTGCGCAAGAAACCCGGGGGCGCGTCGGCGGCGCGCATTCTGTCGTATCGGGACTATACGGGCCTCGAAATGATGCGCGTGCTGCGCGAGGCGGTGGACCTCGACCCGGGCATCGAGTTGTGGAACCGCTGTCCGCTGGTAGAGCTGCTGTCCGACGAGCACGGCGGCTGCGCCGGCGCGGTGATCTACAACCTGGAATGGCGTAGCTTCGTGCTGGTGCGTGCGCGCGCGGTGATCCTCGCCACCGGCGGCGCGGGGCGACTGCACCTGAATTCGTTTCCGACCTCGAACCACTACGGCGCCACCGCCGACGGCCTCGTGCTCGCCTATCGGATCGGCGCGCGCCTGCGCGAGCTCGACTCGTTCCAGTACCATCCGACCGGCATCGCCTACCCGCACCATCTGGCGGGCGGCCTGATTTCCGAGGCGGCGCGCTCCGCGGGAGCGAGACTTCTGAACGGCGCAGGCGAACGTTTCGTCGACGAACTCAAGCCGCGCGACGTGGTCGCGTCGGCGATCCTGCGTGAGTGCGCATTAGGCCGCGGGATCGAGCGCGATGGCCAGCTCGGGGTGTTCCTCGATACGCCGACACTCGAAATCGAGCACCCGGGCATTCTGGCCAAACGCCTCATCACGCTTCGCCATCTTGCAGACAAGTGCGGCATCGATGCGGCGCAGGAGCCCTTCCTCGTTTATCCCACGCTCCACTACCAGAACGGCGGCGTCGCGATCGACAAAAATGGCGCCACCAACGTCCCCGGCCTTTTCTGCGTCGGCGAGATGACGGGCGGCATCCACGGCCGCAACCGTCTGATGGGCAACGCGCTGCTCGACATTCTGAGCATCGGCCGCCGTGCCGGCGCGAAGGCCGCGCAATCGAGGGATTGGGTGATGACGAACCGCGCCGGAATCGGTCATGTGCACGCGTGGCAGAGAGAGCTCACGCTGGCGGGACTGCCGCTTCACGTGAAGGCGCCGCAGCTCTTTCCCGCCTATGCCCATTTCGATCTGCGAGTGGATGCGGGATTGCGCGCGAGCGCGCGGAGTCGCGTGATCGGCGGCATCCGGTGACGGCAACCACGGAGCACGCGATGCAAACGCTGAATCAGTGCTTGATGAGGGAGGATTTCCGTGTCGGCGCCGACCTCGATGCATGGTTCGCGCGCGGCGGCGGCGAGGGACTCGCCAAAGCGCTGGACGACCCAGAGGCGATCATCGCCGAGCTCGCCCGGGCCGAGTTGCGTGGTATGGGCGGCGCTGGTTTCCCCACGCATCGAAAATGGGCGCCGGTTGCGGCCGCCCCTGACGGCGACAAGTACGTCGTTTGCAATGGCAACGAAGACGAACCGGGCACCTTCAAGGATCGCTTTCTGCTCGAACACACGCCGCATCAGGTGATCGAGGGCGCGCTGATCGCCGCGGTGGCGACGCGGGCCAACCATGTCGTCTTGTACGTGAATCCGCATCAGACGGGCTCGCTCGCCGCGACTCGCGAGGCGGTCAAGCAGTGGTCGGGGCACGCGCAATTCGCCGCTACCGAGCGTTGGATTGGTGCGCCGCTGTCGCTTGCAGTCGTGCCCAGCTCGGGCTTGTACATCGGCGGAGAGGAGACTGCGGTGATCGCCAGCGTCGAAGGCGGCTTTCCGTTTCCGCGGCGCAAACCGCCTTTCCCGGCCGAGCAGGGCGTGCACGGCGCGCCGACCATCGTCAACAACGTCGAGACGCTGGCCCACGTGCCCGGGATTCTGGGTCACGGCGCGCAGTGGTATCGCGACCTCGGAGCGGGGAGCGCGGCCGGAACCAAGCTCTATTCTCTTTCCGGCGACGTGCTGCGTCCCGGCCTGTACGAACTGCCGATGGGCACGAGCCTCGAGACGCTGGTGTTCCAGCACGGCGGCGGCATGCTGCAGGGCAAGGAGTTCAAGGCGGTCTTCACGGGCGGCCCATCGAACACGCTGCTGGCGAAGCGCGATCTCGACGTAGCACTGGACTTCGACTCGGTGCGTCAACGCCGTTCGCGTCTGGGGACGGGCGCGATGATCGTAGTGTCGGAAGGCACCAGCATCGTGCGCAAGGTCGCGGACTACGTGAGCTTCTTCGCCCAGGGTTCGTGCGGGCAGTGCCCGCCTTGCAAGGGCGGAACGTTTCAGATGATGCGGCTTCTGAACCGGCTCGACACGGGCCGCGGCGTGCGTGCCGATCTGGATGCACTGGAGAATCTGTGCCGCGTTCTTCCCGGCAGCGGGCGTTGCGGTTTGATCGATGGCGCGGTGACGGTGGTGGAGAGTTCCATGGATCAGTTCCGCGCGGAATATGAAGCGCTGTTGATGGCGTAGAGGCAGGGCGGCGGATATTACGCTCATCAATACCCGTTTTTGAATCGGAGATAGAGCCGCTTTTGCAGCGGCGAGCGCCGGGCCAACGCTAGCTCTTCGACGTCAGTAACTTGATCCCGGCAATCCCGAACATCACCGCGAGCGAGCCATCGAGCCAGCGCCGGATCGCCGTATAAACGCGCCGCGCGGATGCCGTCGAAAACAGCATCGCGTAGCTGCTGAACACCGTCGCGCCGATCACCATGCAGCCCAGCACGACCGGCATCACGTGCGCGGCGCCGTGTACCGGCGACATCGCGAGCGACACGATCGACAGCCACACGAGCACCGCTTTCGGGTTCGTCAGATGCAGCAAAAGGCCACGCAGATAGAGCCGCCCGAGGGGTTCGTCGACGCGCGCCGCGCTCGCGGCCGGCTTGCCGGCGCTCAACGCCGAGCGCGCGGACTTGAAGCCGAGCCACAGCAGATACAGCCCGCCCGCGATCCGGATCGCCACGAGGCATTCCGAGTAGCTGGCGAGCACCGCCGACAGCCCGAGCGACGCGAGCAGCGCCCATGAGAACGAGCCCGATACCACCCCGAGCGCGAACACCAGCGCCGCGCGCCGGCCCGCGCTCATCGCGAGCGACATGATCGCGAGATTGCTCGGACCAGGACTCGCGGTGCCGACGAAATACGCGCTGTAGGCGATCAGGACATCGGCGGTGAGCACAGGGCTGGCGATCATGGCGGGCAAATGTAAGGGCGGGGTGCGTGTTCGGCAATGCGATGCAACGCACCACCCGGCCGGTTGAATGAAGCAACGATTCTGCGCGCCGTCGCGCGCCGCTCACAGATACAGTTGCGCGTACGTATGGCAGCACACTCGATTCGAAGCCGAATCGAACCTGCGTTGAACGCGGTGCGCCAAGCGCTCAACCGTGCGCCGCGCTCGCAATACACTCCGCCAACGCATCGGCGACCACCGGCCGGCTATGCCGCGGCCGCAGCACGAGTCCGATCTCACGCTCGAAAGTCGCATCGCCGAGTTCGAGTGCCACGACGCTCGCCGGCCATTTGCCGAGACTGGCCGTGTTGGGAATCAGCGCGACGCCCATGCCGCGCGCGACCAGTTGCACGATCGCCTGCAATTCGTCGAGCTCGACCGCATCGCGCACGCCAAGACGCACGCGCCGCAGAAAACGATCGACGAGCCGGCCGCCGAACGACGCGCGGTCGTAGCGGATGAACGGCTCGCTGCGCAGCAGTTCGCGCCACGAGCGGCCGCCGCGCGCGAGCTTTTTCGGCGCGAGCAGCACGAACGGTTCGGCGACCAGCGTGCGCCATTCGAGCTCCGACGGCAGCGCGAACGGCGGCTTGATGATGACGGCAAGATCGAGCTCGCCCGCGTCGACCTGGCCGAGCAGCCCCAGCGACACGCCCGGCACCACGCGAATCCGCCAGCCGGGACGGTCGACGCGAAAGCGCGCGAGCGCGTCGGCCAGCAGCGCCACCTGCGCGGACGCGATCGCGCCGACCCGCAGCATGCCGCTTTCGGCGGCGGCGCCGCTGCGCTCGGAGAGCCGCGCGTAGAGCGTCATCATTTCCTCGGCGAGCGCGAGCGTTTCGCGGCCCGCCTCGTTGAGCGTCGCCGAGCGGCCGGTGCGGTCGAACAGCGGGAAGCCGAGTTCCTGCTCGAGCCGCTGCATCTGCGCGCTGACCGCCGATTGCGTGAGACCGATGCGCGCGCCCGCACCGGAAAACGTGCCGTACTGACTGACGGCGATGAAGGTTTTCAACTCGCTGAGCATGATCGATTAATCGATTTTGGTGATGGTCAGGTCAAATATATATCGTTTCTCAACATTTTTATTCATGGTTAGACTTGGCTTTATCTGAGCCGATTCCCTGCCGTGCGAGTCGTGCCAGTCGTAACCCAATCCTCACACCCACCCAGCGAGTCTTCCTATCATGAGCGTTGCCGAAACCGCTTTGCCGCCGTTCCATCTGGCGTTTCCTGTTCATAGCCTCGCCGCCGCGCGCGAGTTTTACGGCGAATTGCTCGGCTGCCCGGAAGGGCGCAGCTCGGACGCGTGGGTCGATTTCAATTTCTACGGCCATCAGATCGTCGCGCATCTGGCGCCGGATGAAGTCGGTCACCGTCATACCAGTGCCGTGGATGGCGACGCGGTGCCGGTGCGCCACTTCGGCGCGGTGCTGTCGATGGAGCAATGGCAGGCCGCCGCGGATAAACTGCAGAAGGCCGGCGTCGAATTCATCATCGAACCGCATGTGCGCTTCAAGGGCGAGGTCGGCGAGCAGGCGACGATGTTCTTCCTCGATCCGTCGGGTAATGCGCTCGAGTTCAAGGCGTTCGCCGATATGTCGTCACTGTTCGCCAAATAAGCGTCGCTGGCGTTGACGCCGGCACACGGATAGCTGCAAATGAGAAGGCCGGTCGACCATTCAGGTTGACCGGCCTTTTTCGTTGAAGGGGAATGACCGCGCGAAAATCGACTCGTGTCGCGAATAAAACTGAAAGCATGTTTCACAATATTTCGAACGACGGCCCTGCTGTGAATCAGCAAACGTTCCATTAACTGCGCGTAAATTTACTCAACAAACGTTTGCCTGGCGCCTAATTCGCTGCAAATCCGGCAATTGCTTTTCGCCTCCAAAAATGGCGCATTTGCTTTCAACAAGCTTCCTGACAATTTCGCCATTCTCGCGCCATGCAGGCGTTGGTGCTACCGATCTAGCATAAGCGGAGATGCAATCCCTCCCTCCACCCGCATTTTCTCTGGCCCGTTTCAATGTGGATCGTCAACGTAGCGCTTAAGCGGCCATACACGTTCATCGTGATGGCGATTCTGATCGTGCTGGCGACGCCCTTCGTGCTGTTCACCACGCCCGTCGACGTGCTGCCGGAAATCAACATTCCGGTCGTCAGCATCATCTGGACGTACACCGGGCTGTCGGCCGAGGACATGGCCACCCGCATCACGTCGGTCAACGAGCGCAGTCTGACCACGACGGTCAACGACATCGAACATATCGAATCGCAGTCGCTGCCCGGCATCGCGATCCTGAAGGTGTTTTTGCAGCCGAACGCGAACATCCAGACGGCCATCGCGCAGACGGTCGCCGTCGAGCAGGCGCAGTTGAAGCAGATGCCGCCGGGCGCCACCGCGCCGCTCGTCATCAGCTACTCGGCTTCCAGTATTCCGGTGATCCAACTCGGTCTGTCGAGTCCGAAGCTCTCGGAGCAGGACCTGAACGACACCGCGCTGAACTTCCTGCGTCCGCAACTCGTGACGATTCCGGGCGCGGCCGTGCCGTACCCGTATGGCGGCAAATCGCGGCTGATCTCGGTCGACCTCGATACGCGCGCGATGCTGGCCAAGGGCCTGACGCCGGCCGATGTGGTCAACGCGTTCAACGCGCAAAACCTGATTCTGCCCACCGGCACGGCCAAGATCGGGCCGAAGGAATACACGATCGACATGAACGGTTCGCCGCCGACGCTGGAAGGCCTCAACGATATTCCGGTGCGTACCGTCAACGGCGCGACGACCTATCTGCGTGAAGTCGCGCATGTGCGCGACGGCTACTCGCCGCAGACCAACATCGTGCGGCAGAACGGCCATCGCGGCGTGCTGATGTCGGTGCTGAAGAACGGCAACGCGTCGACGCTGTCGATCGTCGATACGTTGAAAGGCCTGTTACCGGCCGCGCGGGCCGCGCTGCCGCCGGATCTGCAGATCACCGCGCTGTTCGACCAGTCGGTGTTCGTGAAGGCGGCGGTGCAGGGCGTGGTGCGCGAGGCGCTGGTCGCGGCCGCGCTGACCGCCGCGATGATCCTGCTGTTCCTCGGCAATTGGCGCAGCACCTGCATCATCGCGATCTCGATTCCGCTGTCCATCCTGTCGTCGCTGATCGTGCTGCACGCGCTCGGGCAGACCATCAACATCATGACGCTGGGCGGCCTCGCGCTCGCGGTCGGTATCCTGGTGGACGACGCGACCGTGACGATCGAGAACATCGAGCGGCACCTGCACATGGGCACCAATCTGCACGACGCGATTCTCGACGGCGCCGGCGAAATCGCGGTGCCGGCGCTGGTGTCGACGCTGTGTATCTGTATCGTGTTCGTGCCGATGTTCTTCCTGACCGGCGTCGCACGCTATCTGTTCGTGCCGCTCGCGGAAGCGGTGGTGTTCGCGATGCTCGCGTCGTACGTCCTGTCGCGTACGCTGGTGCCGACGCTCGCGATGCTGCTGATGGGCCACGCGCACAAGCCGAAGGCGGGCGCGAAGCCGGGTCTGTTCATGCGTCTGTATCACCGCTTCGACGCCGGCTTCGAGCGCATGCGCGCGGCCTACATCATGATCCTGAGCAGCCTGCTCGTGCGCCGCAGGATGTTCGGCACGCTGTTCCTCGGTTTCTGCGTGCTGTCGATGGGCCTGTTCTTTGCGCTCGGCGAAGACTTCTTCCCGAGCGTCGACGCGGGCGACATCCGTCTGCACATGCGCGCGCCTACCGGCACGCGGATCGAGGAAACCGCGCGGCTCGCCGACGAGGTCGAGAAGGTGATCCGCGAAGTCGTGCCGCAGAAGGAGTTGGGCACGATTCTCGACAACCTCGGCGTGCCGTATAGCGGCATCAACCTGTCGTATAGCAATGCCGGCACGATGGGCACGCTCGACGGCGAGATCCAGATCGCGCTGAACGAAGGCCACGAGCCGTCGCAGATCTACATGGACAAGCTGCGCACGATCCTGCCGCAGCGTTTCCCGGGCGTCGAGTTTTTCTTTCAGCCCGCCGATATCGTCACGCAGATCCTGAACTTCGGCCTGCCCGCCGCGGTGGACGTGCAGATTGCCGGCGCGAATCAGCAGGGCAACCTCGATGTCGCGCGCAAGTTGTTGAAGCAGGTGCGCCTGATTCCCGGCACCGTCGACACGCATATCCAGCAGAAGCTCGACGAACCGGTGCTCGGTCTGAACATGGACCGTACCCGCCTGCAACAACTGAACCTGACCGCGAACGACGTCGCGCAGAACGTGCTCGTTTCGCTATCGGGCAGCTCGCAGACGTCGCCGGGCTTCTGGGTCAACAACAGGAACGGCGTCGAATACAGGGTCCAGGTGCAAACGCCGCAGTACCAGGTGTCATCGATCGACGAACTGCTGCGCACCCCGGTGTCGGCCACGATGAACGGGCCGACGCAACTGCTCGGCAACCTCGTGCAGGTGTCGCCGAAGAGCCAGTTCGCGGAAGTCACGCATTACAACATCCGGCCGGTGATCGATCTTTTTGTGAGCGTTGAAAAGCGCGATCTGGGCAGCGTGGCGAATCAGGTCGACAGGATCGTCAACGAGGTGCGCGGTACGCTGCCGCGCGGCAGCACGATCACCGTGCGCGGCCAGGTACAGACCATGCGCAGTTCGTTCTTTGGGCTAGGCATCGGCGTCGCGATGGCGATCGTGCTCGTGTATCTGCTGATCGTCGTGAACTTCCAGTCGTGGGTCGATCCGCTGATCATCGTCAGCGCGTTGCCGGCGGCGCTCGCGGGCATCATGTGGATGCTGTTCCTGACCGGCACCCACTTGAGCGTGCCGGCGCTGACCGGCGCGATCATGACGATGGGCGTCGCGACCGCGAACAGTATTCTGATGGTCGCGTTCGCGCGCCAGCGGCTGTCGGCCGGCGCGCCGCCGCTCACGGCCGCGCTCGAAGCCGGCGCGAGCCGGATCCGTCCGGTGCTGATGACCGCGTTCGCGATGATCATCGGCATGATTCCGATGGCGCTCGGTCTCGGCGAGGGCGCCGAGCAGAATGCGCCGCTCGGCCGCGCGGTGATCGGCGGCTTGCTGTTCGCGACGGTATCGACGCTGTTTTTCGTGCCGCTCGTGTTCGCTGGCATTCACTCGTGGCTTGCGCGCCGTCATCGCAACGGCGGCGGCGACAACGGCGGCGATGGCGGTGGAACAGGCGGCAATGGCGGTGGAACAGGCGGTGATGGCGGTCGAAGCAGCGGCCATAGCGACAGCCCCGCGCCGGAACACAGCAGTGCGGCGACGCCCGCGTAAAAGTTAAACGATGGTTGACTGAGATGACCGAAAAAACTCATGCATCGCTAGCGATCCCCACGCGGGAAACCGAACAGGGGGAACACCTGCTGCCGCCGCGCCAACGCGAATGGAAGCGCGCGAAGATCGCGATCCTGATCGTGTTCGTGCTGCTCGCGATCGGCACGCTGCGCACGGTGATCGCGAACGTGATGCAAAACCGCGAAGTCACGGCGACCGCGCAGCAGAACGCCACGCAGTACGTGAACGTCGTCACGCCACAGCAGACCGACGGCGGCGGCAACACGCTGCTGCCGGGCACGTTGCGCGGCTATGTCGAATCGCCGATCTATGCGCGCGCGACCGGCTATCTGCTGCACTGGTACGTCGATATCGGCGCCCGCGTGAAGCAGGGTCAATTGCTCGCCGAGCTCGATACGCCGGAAATTGACCAGGAACTCGCGCAGGCGCTGGCGCAGCGTCAGCAGATCAATTCGAGCCTCGCGCTCGCGAAGAGCTCGCTGGAGCGCTGGCAGCAGCTTCGTCAGCGCGATGCGGTGTCGCAACAGGAACTCGACGAACGGCAAAGCACCTACACGCAGGACCTCGCGAATCTCGCCGCTGCCGATGCGAACGTCAAGCGTCTGCAGCAGCTCGAATCGTTCAAGCGGATCGTCACGCCGTTTGCCGGCGTGGTCACGCAGCGCAACGTCGACGTCGGCGATCTGATCGACGCGGGCAGCGGCACGAGCCGGGCCCTGTTTGCGCTCGCGCAGTCGGACCCGTTGCGCGTCTATGTGCAGTTGCCGCAGGCCTATGCGCAGAACGTCGCGGTCGGGCAGAAGGTCGTGGTCACGCAGGCTGAGCTGCCGGGCAAGCAGTTCAACGGCACGATCACACATATGTCCGGCGCGATCGACGTGCCCACGCGTTCGTTGCAGATCGAAGTGACGCTGCCGAATCCCGACGCCAGGCTGCGCCCCGGCGCCTACGTGCAGGTCGAGGTGCCGGCCGCCGCGCACGAGCGCCTGACGGTACCGGGCAACGCATTGCTGTTTCGCGCGGAGGGTCCGCGCCTCGCGGTCGTCGATGCGAAGGGCAACGTGAGCCTGCACAAGGTCGTGATCGCGGTGGACCTCGGACAGCAGCTCGAAATCGAAAGCGGTATCTCGCCGACCGATCGCATCATCATCAATCCGAGCGACTCGATTGCCGACGGCGATCACGTTCAGGTGCAGCCGCTGCCGAAGAACGGCAAGGAGGCGTCGTGAGGTTCGCGGCTTCCCGCCGGGCGCGCCTCCGCTGCACCGCGTTCACCGTGCTGAGCGCTTGCGCCGGCGCGGCCTTGCTCGCCGCCTGCACGGTGGGTCCCGACTATCAGCGTCCGCAGGCCGAGGTGCCGCCCGAATGGCACACCGATTCGTTCTGGCGCGTCGCCGCGCCGTCGCATGCGCCGATTGCGCCGGACTGGTGGACGGGCTTCGCCGACCCGACGCTCGCGACGCTCGAAACCCAGGCGCTCGCGCAGAACCAGACGCTCGCCGCGGCGAGCGCGCACTACGAGCAGGCCAAGGCGACACTCGCGAACACCAGCGCGCAGCGCGTGCCGGAAGTCAATTTCTCGGCCCAGGCCTCGCGCTTTCGCATTTCGCACGACCGGCCGCTGACCAACTACGCGACGCCGACCCAATCCACGGTACAGAACAACATCCAGCTCGGACCGACGCTCAGCTACGACACCGATCTGTTCGGCCGCATCCGTCGTGAGGTGGAGGGCGCGCAGGCGTCGGCCGAACAGTCGGCGGACGATCTCGCGAATGCACGCCTCGTGCTGACGACCGATCTCGCCACCGACTACTTCTCGCTGCGTGAGCTCGACAACGAGATCGACGTGCTGAACCAGTCGGTGAAGCTGCAGCAGAAGGCGCTCGATTATGTGAACACCGAGCACGACCTCGGTTCGGTATCGGGCCTCGACGTGCTGCAGCAGAAATCGCAGCTCGATGCGACGCGCGTGCAGGCGCAACTGCTGCTGAATCAGCGCGCGCAATTCGAGCATGCGATCGCCGCGCTGGTCGGGGTGCCGGCGCCGCAGTTCGCGATCGAGCCGAAGGTGCTCGACATCAAGCCGCCGACGGTGCCGCTCGGCGTGCCGAGCGACGTGCTGCAGCGGCGGCCCGACGTCGCATCGGCGGAACGCGCGATGGCGGCCGCCAACGCGCAGATCGGCGTGGCCAAGGCCGCGTTCTTCCCGAGCCTGACGCTGACGCCGGGCATCGGCTGGGAGAGCACCGAGTTCGCCAATCTGCTGAGCGCGCCGACGCTGATGTGGACGCTCGGCGCGGCGGTCGGCCAGGTGATCTTCGACGGCGGGCGGCGCGCGGCCAACGTCAAGTTCGCGAGCGAGGGCTACAAGGCGACCGAGGCGAATTATCGGCAGACGGTGCTGAGCGCGTTCCAGCAGGTGCAGGACGGCATCACCGGACTGTCGGTGCTCGATGGCGCGGCGAAGCAGTCGCGCGAGGCGGTCGAGGATGCGCAGCGGCTGCTGTCGCTCGCGAACGATCGCTATTCGGGCGGCCTCGTCGCGTATCTGAACGTGATCGACGCGCAGGAATCGCTGCTGACGAGCGAGCGCACGGATGTGCAGATTCATGGGCAGCAGTTGACGCTGTCGGTGGCGCTGGTGAAGGCGCTGGGCGGCGGTTGGGATGGCGGCGCGCAAGGCAGTGCGATGGCCGCGAACGAGGCACATGCAACCGACGCTGCGACGATGCCGCAGCAAGCGCCCGCCGGCGACGCGCAGCAGAAAGACATGCCGGCTCCTGCACGCTGATCGCCGCGGCCGAGCTTCCATGCCGACGCAGTGGGATCGGCGCGAAGAATCGAGGGCGTTCGTATAATGCAAGGTTGACAGCCACTAGTGGCGGGGACACGGATGAAATTGCTGATTGTTGAAGACGAGCACAAGGTAGTGGACTACCTGCGCTCCGGTTTGACAGAGCAGGGCTGGGTCGTCGACGTCGCGCTCGACGGCGAAGAGGGCACGCATCTGGCCACCGAATTCGATTACGACGTGATCGTCCTCGACGTGATGCTGCCCAAGCGCGACGGCTTCAGCGTGCTGAAGGCGCTGCGCATGCGCAAGTCGACACCGGTCATCATGCTGACCGCGCGCGATCACGTGAACGACCGCGTGCGCGGCCTGCGCGAAGGTGCCGACGACTACCTGACCAAACCGTTCTCGTTCCTCGAACTCGTCGAGCGTCTGCATGCGCTCGCGCGCCGCACGCGTTCGCAGGAGTCCACGCTGATTTCGGTCGGCGATCTGTTCGTCGATCTGATCGGCCGCCGCGCGACCCGCGACGGCGTGCGCCTCGACCTGACCGCGAAAGAGTTTCAACTGCTCAGCGTGCTCGCGCGCCGCCAGGGCGATATTCTGTCGAAGACCGCGATCACCGAGCTGGTATGGGACGTCAATTTCGACAGCCACACGAACGTCGTCGAAACCGCGATCAAGCGGCTGCGCGCGAAACTCGACGGCCCATTCCCGTCGAAGCTGCTGCACACGGTGCGTGGCATGGGCTACGTGCTCGAAGTGCGCGAAGAGGCCGAGTCATCATGAACCGCTCGATCGCCCGCCGCCTTGCGTTGATGTTCGCGCTGGTGGCGCTGTTCGTGTTTACGCTCGTCGGCAGCGGGCTCTTTCTGGTGCTGCGCTCGCAGCTCGAACATCATCTGCGCGAGTCGCTCGACGATCGCACGCAAATCGCGCGCATCATCGTCTCTCACGCGGTGACGCCAGAAAAATGGCGGATGGCCCGCGAAAAACTCACCGACATGACGCCGCACGACCGCAGCACCATGTACTCGGTGACGAGCGCGGAGCCGAACTTCCACTTCGGCACGCCGGTGCAGGGAACCGTCACGAAGAGCTGGCCCGGCGGCTACGCGCGCATCGCGCCGGAGGGCGGCGGCCCCGACATGCTGACCTCGACGGTCATCTTGCCGGCCAATGGCGCGCGGCCTGCGGTGCAGTTGCAGGTCGCGGCGAGCTATTCGCCGAACCTGCGCACGATGCGCGTGTTCGGCTCGGCACTCGCGGCGCTGTCCGCGCTCGGCAGTCTCGCGGTGCTGCTGCTCAGCTACTCGGTCACGCGCATCGGCCTCGCACCGCTCACGCGTCTGACGCGCGACGCCTCCGCGGTCAGCCCGAACAACCGCTCGCAGCGGCTCAATACCGCGTCCTTGCCGCTCGAACTGAACGATCTCGCCAACTCGTTCAATGGTGCGCTCGAACGGCTCGACGGCGCCTACGGCCGCCTCGAATCGTTCAATGCGGACGTCGCGCATGAACTGCGCACGCCGGTCACGATCCTGATCGGCCAGACGGAGGTCGCACTGACGCGCAACCGCTCGGTCGACGATCTGCGTCACACGCTGCAATCGAACCTCGAAGAATTCGAGCGGATGCGCGCGATCATCAACGACATGCTGTTCCTCGCGCGTGCCGACCAGGGCGAACGCGCGACGGGGTTGATCGCGGTGTCGCTCGCGGCCGAAGTCGCGCATACGCTGGAATTTCTGGAGATTCCGCTCGAAGAGGCGCGCGTGCATGCGAAATTGCAGGGCGATGCGTTCGCGCGCGTGAACCGCTCGCTGTTCGGCCGCGCGTGCACGAACCTGCTGATGAACGCGATCCAGCACTGCGAGCCGGGCGCGACGATCAGCGTGACGATCGCGCGCGGGGAAGGTGCGATGCGCGACCAGGTGCGCGTCGCGGTGGCGAATCCGGGCGAGCCGATCGCGCCGGACGTCCTCGAACATCTGTTCGACCGTTTCTATCGCGCGGAAGTCTCGCGTACCAATAGCCGCGAAAACCACGGGCTCGGACTCGCGATCGTGAAGGCGATCGCCGAGATGCATCGTGGCACCGTATCCGCGCACAGTGCGAACGGCATCAACACGTTTTCGTTTTCGATGGCGGCGTCAGTGATGTCCACTTCGGGCGATATACCGGCCGCGCGTGCGAGCGCGAATGCCAATGCGAATGCGGCCGGCGTCGCCGCCGATACATCCTATTCGTCGCTCGCGAAAGGCAAGTCGGCCTGAACCGGCAGGCGCGGCTTCAGCGCTTGTTCGCTGGCCGAGCTCAGCGTGCTGATGCGCACGCCCAATAGCCGCAGCTTGCGGTTCAACTGCACGCGTCGCAAACATTCGGTCGCCGCGCGGCGGATTTCGGTCGCGTCGGCGGTCGGTTCGTCGAGCGTCAGATCGCGCGTGACGGTGCGGAAATCGTCGTAACGCAGCTTGATGCCGATCGTGCGGCCCACGTAGCCTTTGCGCAAGAGATCGTCGGCGACCCGAACGCACAGCCCCGTAAACGCGCTAGATAACGCAGGCCGATCGTGACGCGGATGCAGATCGCGTTCGAACGTGGTCTCGCGGCTGATCGATTTCGGCTCCGATTCGACCACCACCGGCCGCTCGTCGTGACCCTGCGCAACTTCCATCAGCCACGCGGAATAGCTGCGCCCGAAATTGTCCTGCAACAGCCCGGCGTCGGCGGCGGCCAGATCGCCGACCGTCGCGAGGCCGAGCGCGCTCAGCTTCTCAGCCGCCTTCGGGCCGATGCCGTTGACCTTGCGCACCGGCAGCGGCCACACGCGCAGCGGTATGTCGGCTGGCGTGAGGATCGTCAGGCCGTCGGGCTTGTCGAGTTCGGAGCCGATCTTCGCGAGCAGCTTGTTCGGCGCGACGCAGATCGAACATGTGAGACCGGTGGCCTGAAGAACGGCATACTTGATGCGCCGCCCGATATCGGCCGGTTCGCCCGGCAGCTCGGTCAGGTCGATATAGATCTCGTCGATGCCGCGATCCTCGATGCGGTCCGTGAACGTCCTGACGGCCGCCTTGAAGAGGTGCGAGTAGTGGCGATACGAATCGAAGTCGGTCGGCAGCAGGATCGCGTCGGGCGCGAGCGCGGCGGCCTTCATCATGCCCATCGCCGAAAACACGCCGAGCGCGCGCGCCTCGTACGTCGAGGTGGTGACGACGCCGCGGCCCGCGTAATCGCGCAGCTTCGCGAAGCGCCTGCTGCCGTCTTCGAGCAGTTGCGGCGCGCTGTTGCGGCCGCCGCCGATCACCACCGCGCGGCCGCGCAGTTCCGGATAGCGCAGCAGTTCGACGGACGCGTAAAACGCGTCCATATCGAGGTGCGCGATGCGGCGGGATGGCGAATTCATGGAAATTGAAGCGGGCGATGGGAATGAATGAAAGCGGTGACGGCGCGCGTCGCGACGCCGGTAGGCCGTAATGGTACCTTGCCGGGCGCGCCACCGGTCAGGGTCGCCGCGGCTGGCCGCATGTGTGGCATTCAACGCAATGTTGAAAAAGCGGCTCCAGTAACTATTCTTCACACTGAAATCCGCAGGTTGCGTGGCGGGTCCAGGCGGGGCCGCAACCGCTGCAGCCGAATTCGCCGCGACCGTCCACCACCGGGCTCGACAGATGATCAAGCGCATGTCGCTGATTTCGGCGTATATCGCACTCGGCTGCGCCGCAACGGTGCTGCCGGTCCTGATCAGCATCTATATCGCGAACGAAGACGTCGCCCGCCGCGAGCAGCGAGATCTGAGCCTTTACGCGGAGAAGGCCATGATGCGCACGGAACTGGTCACGTATCAGGGCTTTGCCGCGATCGCGGACCTGCAGGCCGAGCACGCCGAGCCGTGCTCGCCGGAATACCTGAAACGGGCTGCCCACGTGATCTTCAACTACCGCTACGTGCGGGACGCGGGCGCGTACGGCGACGGGCGCTATCTTTGCTCGCCGCTTCTGGGCGACGTTCGGACCCAGGATGTCGAACTGCCGCCGCCGCGCTGGCGCAGCAACGACGGCTACCTGGTCTGGTTTCAGCAAAAGAATCCGCTCAGCGACTTGCGCGAGGATATCCAGATCGGGCGCAACGGCGAATACGTGTCGATCGATCCCCAGTCATATGTCGATGTGATGGATCCAGCGGGAAGGGCGATCGCTACGATCAACACGGAGATAAATTCGATCGTTGCACTGTCGTCCGGCGCGGACCCCGACGAGATGCTCCATGCATGGAAGCAGGCGGGGCGCGTCGATAGCGATGAATGGAACTACGCGGTGGCACGCTCGGAGACGCGCGCCCTCGGTGTCGTCGTCAAAGGCCGGCGCACTAGCCTGCTCAGGGACTGGCCCGGGCTGCTGGCGACGTGGCTATCGTTCGGCGTCGCGATGGGCGCCGCGTTCGGCTGGTTCGCGGTCAAACGGATCTCGCGGCAGGTGTCGTTCCAGGCCTCGCTCGAATGGGCGATCTCCCACAAAACCATCGACGTCGTCTATCAACCGATCGTGAATCTCGCGACCAGCGAATGCGTCGGCGTCGAAGCGCTGGCCAGATGGAATCTGAACGGACGCGATATCTCGCCGAATATCTTCATCGCATTGGCCGAGCAGCATGGCCTGATCCAATCGTTGACCGACCTTGTGTTCGATCAAGCGCTGCAAGATCTGGCAGAGCTATTGCGTTCGCGGCCGTCGTTCTACGTGTCGGTCAACGTCAGCGGCGAGGATCTGCGCACGCCGCGCTTTCTGAACCTGATCAACGCGAGGCTCGCCGGAACCGGCCTGCGTCCCGCGCAGATCAGAATCGAAGCGACGGAGCGCAGTTTCCTGAACGCCGATGTGACCCGGCAGACGATCGCGGCCTTCAGAAGCGCCGGCCACCCGGTCTATATCGACGATTTCGGCACCGGCTATTCGAGCCTCGCCTATTTGCAAACCTTCATGATCGACGTGCTGAAGATCGACAAATCGTTCGTGGACACGATCGCCCAGGACGCGGCGTCGAGCATCGTCGCGCCGCATATCATCGAGATGGCGCACGAATTGGGGGTGGAAATCGTCGCGGAGGGGATCGAGCGCAGCGAGCAGGTCGAGTATCTGGTGCGCCGGGGCGTTCAGTATGGCCAGGGCTGGCTGTTCGCGAAGGCGATGCGGCGCGAGGAACTGCTCGCGTGGCTCGAGGCGCGCCGAGCGTCGCATGCGCCGGCGCAGCCCGCGATCCAGTAGTTCAGCGCCCGGCCTGGCCGGGCGCGATGCGCTTACTGCTTGATGCCTTCGGCCTGGATATGCAGCGTGGTCTTCATGTTGAAGCCGTACGCCTTGCCGAAGTCGATGCCGAAATCGTCGCGATTGAACGTCGCGACCGATTCCGTGCCGCACACTTCGCGCTTCAGCATCGGGTGCTGGATGCACTTGAACGATTCGATCTTCAGGTTGACCGGCTTGGTCACGCCGTGCAGCGTCAGCGTGCCGATCACTTCGACCGGCTTGTCGCCGTCGAAGCGGATCTGCGTGCCCTTGTAGGTCGCGGTCGGGAACTTCGCGGTGTCGAAGAACTTCTCGCCGACGAGCTCCTCGTTGAGCTTGTCGTTGCCGATGCCGACCGAGCTCAGATCGATCGTCGCCTCGACCGTGCCGGTCTTCGCCGCGCGATCGAGCACGACGGTGCCGTTGGCTTTCTGGAACTTGCCGCGCCAGATCGACAGGCCGCCGAAGTGGTCGGTCTCGAAGCTCGGCGATGTGTGCGTCGGATCGAGCAGATAGGTCTCGGCGGCAGCCATCGCGTTGAACGAGCATGCGGCGGCGAGCGCGCCGGCGGCGAGCAGGAAGGATTTCTTCAAGTTGGACTCCAGGGGTCTAAAGGTAATGCAGTGCTGCTGTGTTGAACGTTATTTGTTTGCCGCGACCAGATGAAATTTGATGACGACTTCGTCGGCGACCACCGACGTGTCTTTCCATTCGCCGGTGCCGACGTCGAACTGCGTGCGCTTGATCGGCAGCGAGCCGTCGAAGGTTTGCGTGGCGCCCTGGCTCGCGATCACGACCGGCACGACGACCGTTTGCGATTTGCCCTTGATCGTCAGCTTGCCGGTCACCTTGTACTGGTTGCCGCCCGCCGGCGCGATCGAGCTCGACACGAAGGTCGCGCTCGGGAAGGCGCCGCTGTCGAACCATTCCTTGCCTTGCGCCTGCTTGTTGTAGTCGTCGGCGCCGAGGTCGTAGCTCGCGGTGTCGATCGACACGTTCGCGCTGCCCGCGGCAGGCTTCGCCGGATCGAAGTTCAGCTGCGCGGAGAACTTCCTGAACTTGCCGTCGACGGGCACGTTCATCTGTTTGGTCGTCGCGATTACGCTGCTTTTCGCGAGGTCGACGTCGGCGTGCGCAAGGTTCGCGCCGATGAGCGCAAACGCCGCGAAAGAAGCGAGCGCCGCGCGAGGAGCGGAGAGATAAAAGGGTGTCTTCATGATGGTACGCATCCTATCCGAGCTTCGCGGCGTGATTGCACACCGCGAGGAATTTGATTGCCAACCAGTCGTAACCAATCGACAGGCGTTGTGCCTTTCTTCAAGCTGTCATGTCGTTATGCATGGGTCTTCAGAAACGGCACCATGCGCGCGAGCAGGCCGTCACGATCGACGAACTGATGCTTGAGCGCCGCGAGCACGTGCATCAGCACCAGTGCGAGCAGCGTGTAATTGAGCAGCACGTGCACAGTGCGCAGCGTGGCCTTCAGCGCCTGATCGGGACCGATGATGGTCGGCAGTGGCACGACGCCCAGATACACGACCTGAATGCCGGCCGCCGAACTGTAGAAGTAACCGGACAGCGGAACCGCGAGCATCAGCAGATACAGCAGGCCGTGCACCAGATGCGCGGCGGCCTTCTGCCATGCGGGCGTCGCCGCATCGAGCGCGGGCGCGCGGTGCGTCGCGCGCCACAGCACGCGCAGCAGCGCGAGCGCGAACACGGTCACGCCGATCCATTTGTGCCACGAGAAGTATTTGAGCTTGGTCGGCGTGAAGCCGGGGATATCGGTCATGATCCAGCCGATGTAGAAGCCGCCGATCATCAGCGCGGCGATCAGCCAGTGCAGCGCGATTGCGGCGCCGTGGTAGCGCGTGGGAGCGTGAGCGTGGGTTCGCATCGGGTTTTATCTGTTGCTCGCGAGTAGCCGTGTGGGAATGCGGATGGTAGGGAGGTCAATAGAAACTGAATAGGGGGTGCGCGGGAACAGATTGTTTCCTCGTTGATGTTAATTGTGTTGAAAGACATGCGCGTGGCAACGCATGCCGGGTGCCGTGGAACGGTTGCTGCGACAACCGCTGTGGTAACTTGTTGCGCCGAAATAACGAGGTTGCGCGCGCTTTGCGCGGCCATCGACCTAACCCATTGTCCGGGCTCAAGCTGTGAATCCTGTTTTTCTTTCCTGGGGCATCGCCGCGCTCGCGACCGCCGGTGTGATCACCCGGCCGTTCAAATGGCCCGAAGCCGTGTGGGCCGTCGCCGGCGCGGTGCTGCTCGTCGTGCTCGGTCTGTTGCCCTTGCATCTGGCGATCGAAGCGATCGGCAAGGGCACCGACGTCTATCTGTTCCTGATCGGCATGATGCTGCTATCCGAAGTCGGCCGCCGCGAAGGGCTGTTCGACTGGGTCGCGGTGCTCGCGGTCAATCACGCGCGCAGTTCGCCGCGCAAGCTGTTCGTGCTCGTGTATCTGTTCGGCGTGGTGATCACCGCGTTTCTTTCCAACGACGCCACCGCGGTCGTGCTGACGCCCGCCGTGTTCGCGGCGGCGAAGAAAGCGAAGACGCCGCCGCTGCCGCTGCTGTTCGTCTGCGCGTTCGTCGCCAATGCGGCGAGCTTCGTGCTGCCGATCTCGAATCCGGCCAACATCGTGCTGTACGGCAATCACACGCCGCCGCTGGGACCGTGGATGCTGCGCTTCGCGCTACCGTCGGTGCTGTCGATCGGCGCGACCTTCGTGATGCTGCGCTGGACGCAACGCGACGCGCTCGCTGGCGTCTGCGAGGCGAATCTCGACGCGGTCGAGCTGTCGGCGAGCGGCAAGGTCGCACTCGCGGGCATCGCGGTGACGGCCGGCGCGCTGCTGACGGTCTCCGCTTACGACATCCAGCTCGGCATGCCGACCGCGATCCTCGGCGCGCTGACCGCGCTCGTCGTGCTGATCAAGGAACGCAAATCACCGCTGCCGATGATCCGCGAAATTTCGTGGAATGTATTGCCGCTCGTCGCCGGGCTGTTCGTGCTGGTCGAGATGCTCGATCACACCGGCGTGATCAGCACGTTCGCGGGTGCGCTGCGGCGCGCGACCGAGCACAACGAAATGGAAGCGGCCGCGTGGGCCGGCACGAGCATCGCGGCGCTCAGCAATCTGATCAACAACCTGCCGTCCGGACTGATCGCGAGTTCGACCGTGATGCAGGCGCAGAGCCCCGAGCGCGTGATCGACGCGTTCCTGATCGGCGTCGACCTGGGGCCGAACCTGTCGATCAGCGGCTCCCTCGCGACCATCCTTTGGCTCAACGCGATTCGCCGCGAGGGTGAAGACGTCGGCTTCATGAAATTCCTGAAGGTCGGTGTGCTGGTGATGGTGCCCGCGCTCGTGCTGGCGCTTGGGGCACGGATTCTAACGGGCTGAACGGACAGCTGACCGGTCCTTCCTCCGCGGGCTTGCGCGGGACCCGCGACGTGCGGCGCCGGCGAGCTGGTCCAGTTGCGCGCCGACCGAGCGCAGCCTCGCTTCAAGGTGAGCGACGCGCTGACGTTGCGCGGGCACCATCGACGACCGGTTCAACGCATGCAGCCGGCGATGCCAGTACGACAGCGGAAAACGGTCGCGCGCTGAAAGTGCATTGAAAACGACTTCGAGGTGGGCAATTTCCCTGTCGATATCTTGGTAACTCATCACAAAAGTCCAGGAAAGATGTGGGGATAGGGGCGCGCGAACCTGAAAGGGACAGCAAGCTCCGTTCCATCCCGCCTTTATGTAGTCAAAATCAGCCGTGACGGCGCAAAGCGCCACATGGGAGCGCGCCTGGCGCGCTGCGCGATGGCAAGAAGCGGCAAAGTCCATGCAAGCTTTACTGGCGGCGCCCCCGCGCGCCGCGGCGGCGCTCCACCTTTCAACCAGACAACGGGAATTCACCAGGCGTGCGCGCCAGGCGCGTGTCCTATGCTGAGTCAACGGCGTGGCCCGGCCGTGTGCGATCGAAAGCCGCCCGCTCGAGGGTCCGGAACGCGCTTTCAATGCGGCACGGTCACCAGCGGTTGCGCATAGCTGACGGTCGGCGCGGGCACCACCGCATAGTTGGGCGCGGGCGGCGCGACCGCGGCGGCGGTGGCGGAAGAGTTCGCCGGCTGTACGGGCGGCGCCGCGACGATGGTCGCGGCCGCCACTGGAACGGCGACAGGCGGCGCCGACACGTACACGGGATCGACCGGCACCGGGTAGTAGACCGGCCGTGGCGGCGGCGCGTAGACCACGGCGGCGGGCAGATACACGACGACTCTCGCGTAGGCAGCGGAAGAACAGGCGAGACCGATGGCGGTGAAAGTCGAAGCACAGGCGAGACGGATACTCATTTGGGACTCCTGATGCGTGAAAGCCGACAGAGGGCAGACGGAACGATACGCAGCAGGTCCGCGAAGCGAAACCGCAAACTCATTTCATTCGATGTCACGCAGCACCGGGACTGGGCGCCGTGACATGATTCGACATGATTCTTGAATTGCGGTCGCGCGGCGTCTGACCAAGAATTCGGCCTGTCATCGAAACGGATCGCGGCACCCAGCCAGGCGACGGTCGATGTTCAACCGAAGGAGTCAGTCATGAAGAAGTTGCTCGCCACCGTGCTGCTATGCTGCGCGTCCACCGTCACGTTCGCTCAGGCCGCCGCGCCGCAAGGTATCAGCCAGCAGCGCATGGAGCGCATGGAGCAGCAGTTGCAGACGCGCTTTTCAACCGCGAACACCACGCACGACGGCAAGCTGACCCGTGACCAGGCGGCGGCCGGCATGCCGATGCTCGCGCGTCATTTCGATGAGATCGACACGCAGAAGGCCGGCTACATCACGCTGCCGCAGATCGAGGCGTTCATGCAGGAACGCGGCGCCGCACACTGAGCGGCTCGGACATCGAGGAGCTTTCGGATGGAACGCCCCGCCAGGATCATCGTGCTCGACGACGAAGCCGAGTTGCGCAACATGCTGCTGCGCTTCCTGCGCGGCCACGGTTTCGACGTGCGCGCGGCCGAAGACGGCAAGCGTCTGAACCGCTACCTGGAGCGAGAGCCGTTCGATCTGCTGATACTCGATCTGATGATCGGCGAAGAGGACGGCCTCGAGATTTGCGCGAAGCTGCGCGCGCAAGGGCAGACCTTGCCGATCCTGATGCTGACCGCGAAGGGCGATCCGCTCGATCGGGTGACCGGCCTCGAAACCGGCGCCGACGACTACCTCGCGAAGCCGTTCCTGCCGCGCGAGCTGGTGGCGCGAATCAATGCGCTGCTGCGCCGCCAGAAGATGGCCGCCGGCGACGTCACGGTGACGTCGCAGCGCGTGCGTTTCGGCAACTTCACGCTCGACGTCGGCAAGCAGGAACTGTCGCGCGCGGGCGAGCCGCTCGAGATTCATTCCGCGCAGATGCTGCTGCTGGTCGCGCTCGCGTCGTCGCCGAATCGCGCGGTGAGCCGCGACAACCTGCTCGCGCGTGCGCGAGGGCGCGACCACGATGCGCTCGATCGCAGCATCGACGTGCAGGTGCTGCGGCTGCGGCAGATCGTCGAGGACGACCCGTCGAAGCCGCGTTTCATTCGTACCGTCTGGGGCGTCGGCTACATGCTCGTCGCCGATGTCGAATCATGATGCGCTCGCTGTCACGCAGGCTGCTGCCGCGCACGCTGCTCGCGCGCAACATCGCGCTATTGATCGCGCTCGTGATGCTGAGCCAGATCTGCTCGATCGTCGTGCTGCTGCATTACGTGCAGCGGCCACGGGTCGAGCGCGCGGCGGCCGTGTTCGCGACCTACGTGACGACGCTCGACAACCTGCTCGCCGCCACTCCGCCCGCCTCGCGCGCGGCGCTGACCGCACTACTCGACGCGCGCGAGCAATTGCCCCCCGAAGCGACCGACACGCCGCCGCACGATCTGTTGCACGCGTATCGCACCTATCAGCGCGGCGTGTTCATCGACAGCCTGCAAAAGCATTTGCCCGCCGATATGCCCGCGCGCTGGCAGACCGAGGGCGCACAGCGGCTGTGGATTCGCATGCATGGGTCGCTTGCCGGCGCCGGCAACGCGGCGGGCCTGGCGAGCGCGCCATACTGGATTGCGCTGCCGGTTCCCGAGGACGCGCAGGGCAGCGGCCTCGAAGTGGCGATCTTCCTGTCGTTGGGTCTCGGCGTGCTTGCCGCGCTCGCCGGCTACGCGATCCAGCTGCATCTGAACGAACCCTTGCACGAGCTCACGCAAGCGGCGCGCCGCGTAAGCGCCGGCGATCTGCCCGCGCCGCTGCCGACCGACGGCCCCGCCGAAATCGCCGCCGTGGGCAGCGCATTTAATCAGATGACGCGCGCGTTACAGGACGCCGAAGCGACGCGTGCGTTGATGCTCGCGGGCATCTCGCACGACATCCGCACGCCGTTGACGAAGCTGCGCCTGTCGATGGCGATGGCGATACCGCAGGGGGCCGACAGCAGCTTCGTGATCGCCGCCGAATCGTATCTGGACCAGATCGAGACGATCCTGCAGCAGTTCATGGACTACGCGGGCAGCGGCGAGCGCGAGGAAGCGCAGCCCGGCGATCTGAACGCGCTGATCGAACGGCTCGCGGGCGACTTCGCCGGGCTCGGGCATGAGTTCGAACTTTCGTTGGGCAATTTGCCGGCCGTTTCATATCGGCCGATCAGCATGATGCGGCTGCTGATGAACCTGATGCAGAACGCGATCGTCTACGGCGGCAGCGGGCTTGCGGTGCGCACGTGGGCGACGCGGGAAGCGGTGACGGTCGCGGTCTGCGATCGCGGCAAAGGTTTGACGGCGCAGGAGCTGGAAAAGCTGAAGGCGCCGTTCCAGCGTGGCCGCAATGCGCGTGCGCACAGCGGCGGCACGGGGCTGGGTCTGTCGATCGTCGAGCGGATCGCACGGCTGCACGGCGGCGGCCTGCAGTTTCATCCGCGCGAAGGGGGCGGCCTTGAAGTGTGGGTCGTATTGCCGGTCGAGGCGGCATAGCCGCGAAACGGGAGCAGCGCGCGGTGTTGTTGCCGCTCACTCGCGATCGAGCCACGCGTCGAGCCCGACTCGAAACGCGACGCCCGCGATCACCGGCACGGTCAGCATCAGGATGATGCCGAAGTTCGGGATCTCGTCGCCGTACATGATCGGGTTGTACAGCACGACGCCCGACACGATCGCGAACATCACCACGCCAATGGCGACCATCAGGAGATTGCGCACGGACAGGGACAGCGTCTTGCGCTTCGGCTTGTCGTTCGTGTCGTGAGCGCCGGGTGCTTCGTCGTGTTGGGCAGGCATGATGGTTCTCGTGGCAAAAGACGCGGCATCGGAAGCGGCCGCGGTGGATATCGCGCCCGGCATCATACCCGCGCGCGCACGGCTGATGCGGTTGTCCGCGCCGTTGCGGGTACTCATCCTTACCGACAATATATGCCATTCCAGTCTGCGATTTCAGGCGTCGGCTTGCGACTTCGCGGGAAGCGCCATTGCAGCCACCTGATGTAGCACGTCTGAAGCATCATGAAGACACCTACGCCACGGCGGCGGAGGTTCGGTGTTTGGACTAGGACGCCGCTTCAGTGTGATCGAGCCATTGCGCGAACTCGTGCCGCAACTGCGCGATATCGAGCGGCTTGCCGAGGAGCCGCGCACCCGGAATCGCCGCCCCGATCTCCGCGCTGCGACCGTAGCCCGACACCAGCAGCACGCGGATCGCGGGCTGCACTTGCCGCACGGCGCGCGCGAGTTCATCGCCGGACATACCGGGCAGCGTGAGGTCGGTCAACAGCACGTCGTAGTGTTGCGTGTTCGCGAGCGGCAGCGCTGCTTCCGCGCTCGCGACAGCGGTGCACGCGAGACCTAGCGCGCCGAGCAGTTCGCCAAGCGCCTCGCGCGATTCGGTGTCGTCCTCGACGAACAGCACCCGTGCGGCTTCCTGGGCCGCGCGCGGCTGGGCCGCCTTTTGCGGCCTTTTCTTCGGCTCTTTTTTCGACGTTTTCTGCGGCGCCTTCGTCGCGCCATACGTGTCGACGGTTTCGTACGCCGCGGGCGGAACACATGCGGCGATACGCGCTTCTCGCATCTCGGCCGCGCGGTCCGCGCGGGTGGCGCCCGCACGTAGAACGTGACGCACCATACGGGCGAGGTCGTCGCGCCGGTATGGCTTCGACAGCAGCGTGATGCCCGCGTCGAGCTTGCCGTGGTGGACGATTTCGTCGCGCGTATAGCCCGATGTGAACAGCGTGGGCAGCGGCGGCGTGCGCGCGGCCGCGCGTTGCGCGAGCTCGACGCTCTTCAGCTTGCCCGGCATCACGACGTCGGTGAACAACAGATCGATCGGCACGTCGCTGTCGATGAACTCGAGCGCCGCGTCGCCATTCGACGCGGTCAGCACCTTGTAGCCGAGCTGCGCGAGCATTTCGACCGCGGTTAGCCGCACGTCGGCATCATCCTCGACGACGAGTATCGTTTCGCCGCCGCCGACCGATGCCGCGGTGCCGTCGACGGTCTCCGGCGTCTCCGCCTCGCAGCAGCGCGGAAAGAACAGCGACACGGTCGTGCCGCGTCCCACTTCGCTTTCGATCGACACCTGTCCGCCGCTTTGTCGCGCGAAGCCGAACACCATGGACAGGCCAAGGCCGGTGCCGTGGCCGTCGGGCTTGGTCGTGAAGAACGGTTCGAACACGTGTTGCAGCACTTCGGGCGGCATCCCCGAACCGGTGTCGGCAACCGAGAACTCCACGTATTCGCCGGGCGACAGGTCGGGTTTGCCGCGGCAGAACGCGGCGTCGAGCGTGCGGTTGGTCGCGCGCACGGTGAGCACGCCGTCGGTGCGCATCGCGTCGCGTGCATTGATCGCGAGATTGAGCAGCGCGTTTTCGAGCTGATTGCGATCGACCTGCACGTTCCACAGATCGTCGCTGAGCACCGTGTCGATCCGCACCGTTTCGCCGAGCGCGCGGTGCAGCATCTCGCTCATGCCGGTCAGCAGGCGGCGTGGATTCAGCACGGTCGGCGACAGCGGCTGACGCCGCGCGAACGCGAGCAGATGCGCGGCGAGCTTCGCGCCGCGTCTGACGGCATCGGTTGCGGCGGATAGACGCCGCTGGGTGACCGGGTTGTCGTCGGCGTCAGCGGCGAGCATCTGCAGATTGCCGTTGATCACCTGCAGCACGTTGTTGAAGTCGTGCGCGACGCCGCCCGTCAGGCCGCCGATCGCTTCCATCTTCTGCGCCTGGCGCAGCTGCTCCTCGGCGAGCGCGCGCGCCGCGATCGAATCGGCGACGCGCTGTTCGAGTGTTTCGGTCAGCTGAAGAAGCTGCTGTTCGGCGATCTTGCGCTCGTGAATGTCGATCAGCACGCCCGGAAAGCGCGTTGGTTCGCCGTGTTCGTCGAACTGGCAGCGGCCGTTCGCCTGCACCCACATATAGCCGCCGCCGGGACGCCGGATCCGGTACTCGGCGCGAAACGGCTCGCCGCTGCGGATCGCTTCGGCGGTCAGGCGGTCGTTGAGCTCCTGGTCGTCGGGATGGATGATCTGCGTGGCCGCATCGCGCGCGACGCCTTTCGACGCTGTATCGCGCCCAAATGAAAAGGTGCGCGCGAAGCGTTCGTCGCCGGTGACCTCGCCCGTGCGCACGTCGAGCACCCAGGTGCCGAGCACCGCGCCGGTGTTCAGTGCAAGTTGCAGGCGCTCGTTGGTCTCGTGCAGTTCGGTTTCGGCTTGCTGGCGCAGGCGCTCGGTGAGCACGCGCCCGGTGGTTTCGACGACCATCGAGAGCACACCGGCCGGCGCGCCGCTATCGCCCGCGACCGGGCTGTAGTACAGGTCCATCCACACGTCTTCCGGCTTGCCGTCGCGCAGCAGCACGAGCGCCTTGTCGCGATACGACAGCGTGCCGCCGGCGAGACAGGTGGCCATTACGTGACGATTGAAGTCGGCGACTTCGGGCCAGCCGTCTTCGATCGGACGGCCGAGCAGATACGGATGCCGGCCGCCCGCGAAGACCGCATAGGCGTCGTTGTAGATCATGTAGCCGGGCTCGTCCCACAACAGCACGAGCGGCATCGGCGACGCGAGCATCGTCAGGACCGTCGAGGTCAGACTGCGCTGCCAGTTTTCGATCGCGCCGAGGCTGGTCGCGCGCCAGTCGAATTCGCTGATGCGTCGCGCCATCTCGCCGCGCCAGCCGGCGCAGCCGTAGTCTTCTGCCGGAAAAGGCATGCAGCGCTCCACCTGAATTCACGTCGAAAATGATCGGCTCGGGACCGAAGCTTCGCAGGCTTCGCGCAGCCTCGCGAGCTGCAATTATTGTATGGCACATCGCCATACCGTTGATGCTTCGCGGACGCTATTCGGGGTTTTGCCGGGTAAGCAGCCATGTCCGAAAACGTACCGATTCGGCACGTCGTTCGATGCACGGGCAACATTTACCGCGAAGTGCGTTTGCTGCACAGCGAAAGCGGAAGAAGCGCCCGCATTTCCGGCGTGGATCGATACGCGCGGTACGCGCTACGCGAGGGGATGCGAATGAAACTGAGGCGTCAGTTGGACAACGACAGATACTGCGAAGTCAACGGCACTGGCGGGAACGGCTGCAAACCGGTCTGCTTGTTGAAGCTATAGCGCACGTACACGGCCGCAAGCCACTCGCGATACTCATAAGCGTTGCCGAACGACGCGGTTGCGCCGACCGCGAGCTGCGGCGCGAGCTGATATTCGCCGACGCCGCTGATCGAATACGACACACCGGTCTTGCTCTGCCCCGGGTAGACGGCGGTCAGACCGTTGCCGAGGGATTGCGCGGCGGCGGCCGCGTCGCCCTGGCGCGACGAGCCGTCGTTTAGCGGGAAGTAGTTCGACGCGTCCTCGCGGTAATGCTGCACGCCGATCGAGCCTTTCACGTCGTACGTAAACAGGCCTGTGCGGCCCGACCATTCGACCGGCAGATTCAGGATCACGTACTGCTGCGGACTGAAGTAGCCGCCCTGGCCGTACGTGAAGAACGACAGATTGCGGTTGTAGCCCATGATCGTCGTGTTCACGCCGACCGTCAGCGTCTGGTCGGCGTCTTTCAGCAGACGCGTGTAGACGCCGCCGCCGCCCTTGACCGCGTTGTTGCTCGGCACATTGGTGCCCATGTAATGCTGATACGACGCGTTCACGTACAGGCCGCTCGTGTCGTCGTCCCACGTGAGGCTGGCGCGCGCGCCGGTCGATGTGACGCCGCCCCATTCGAGGCCGGCGGCCGCATCGCGCGCGCCCGCGTACGACAGCAGGCTGTCCGTCACCGCGCGCCGCGCGACCGCGATCGAGTACGACACCTTGTCGGTGATGCCGCCGTTGTATTGCGCGCCGCCGACGATGTTGGTCTCGCGGAAGCCGATCGGCGTCACGCCGATATCGCCGCTGATGCTGCGGCTGTCGTAGCCGACCGACAGGCCCACACCGCTCGCGGTCTGGCTGCCGTAGTTGTTGGTGCCGTTTTGCGCGGCGTTCTTTGACGAGTCGGTCGAAAGCCCCGCGCCGAAGCGCGCGAGCGTCGAGGTGCTGTTCGACGCGGTGCCGGCGTCGAGCGTGACCGGGGTCGCGCTCACGATCACGTGGCCGTTGCCCGCCTTGATGCGCCCCTGGATCGGCGCCTCGATGTCGGTGAGCGACGACAGGCCGTCCTCCCCGACGCGATTGCGGAAGATCAGGCCGCCCGACACGGTGCTCGACTGCTCGCGATTGATCTGCGCGAGCTCTTCCGCGACGCCGAGCGTCTGCGCGTTCGCGGCGTTCGTCTGCGGGTTGTTCTGTGTGTTGCCGCTGGGCGGGTAGTACGGCTGCGCGTAGCCGGCCGGCGGTTGCGGAATGTACGGCTGCTGCGCGTAGTAGCCCTGATTCGGGTATGGCGGCTGCGGTTGATAGGGCTGCTGCTGCGGGTACGGCTGGTACGGCTGATACGGCTGCGCGTAGCCCTGCTGCTGCGGATACGGCGGCGGTTGCTGCGCGTAGACCGGCGCGGGTTGGCTCGTTTTCGCGGTGCTCTTCTTCGTGTTGTTCTTTGCGCTGGTGCGTGTCGATCCGTACGGCAGCGGCGTCGTCGATGCGGCGTTGGCCTGCGCTTCGCGCGCGGCCGGCGACATCGGCCAAGGTGTGGCTGCATAGCCGTCCTGCGCGCCGTAGGGCTGCTGCGGATACGCCGGCTGCTGCGCATAAGGCTGCGGCTGCGGATAACCCGCGTTGTATTGCTGCTGCGGCATCGGCTGCATGGGCGCAGGGCCTTGGCCCGGATAAGGCTGCAACGGCGCGCCCGACTGGCTCGAGCCGTAGGCTTCCTGGCCGTAGCCGCCGACTTCGGCGGCGGAGCGGGGCGCTCCATACGGGGCAGCAACGGGTGCGGGCGGCGCGGCAGGCGCGTTATAAGGCGCCGCGGCGGGCGCCGTATAAGGCGCGACATACGGCGCGGGCGGAGGGGGCGGCGGATAGTTCGGCACGGTCTGCGTCGGCGAGGAAGACTGCGTATTCAGGAGCGGAAGCGCGGGACGCGCGGCATGGTCGGCGTCGCTCGAAGTCGCGATCGCCGTCTTGCCTTCGAAGGGATTGGTGCCCGGCAGCGGCGTCGCGCCGATCTGGCTCATCGCCGCTTCCCAGCCGCGCGGCACGTTGCCGCCTGCGGTACGGGGCGCGTTCGCGACCAGCGGCGTATTGGCCGCGACCAGCGAGCGTTGCAGATAGGTCGACGCGAGCGACAGCTTGCCCTGGGCGCGATACATGCGGCCCACGGTCGCGAGCACGCCCGGATCGTTCGGTGCGAGGGCAAGCGCCTGGTTCGCGAGCGTTTCGGCGTAGCTGAACTGCTTCGAGCCGGCCGCGGCGGAGATCGCCGCCTGCAGCAGGCTTAGGTCGTCGGGGCGGCGTTGCAGCGCGACGCGGAAGCTCGTGAGCGCGTTGCGGTCGTCGCCCGCGCTCGCGTACATGCGGCCGAGCGCGGCCTGCAGGTCGGGGTTGTCGGGCATCGCGGCGAGCCACGGCGCGATCACCTCGTAGGCGCTCGCGAGATCGCCGCGCAGACGTACCGCGTCAGCCTGCCGGACGACGATGCCGAGATTCAGGTTGTCGAAGTCGGTGCGCTGCTGCGGCGTCAGCTGCATGCTCTGCAACTGGCGCATCACGTTGCCGAGCTCGGCCTGCTGGTTGGCCGCGGACAGAATGCCCGCGTATTGCAGCAGCAGATCGGTGTTGCCCGGCGCCGCACTCATCGCGGCGCGCACCAGACTCAGCGCACGGCTCGGATCGCCGGCCTGCTGGTACGCGCCGGCGATCACGCCGATCAGCTCGGGGTTGCTGCCGGCCACCGGCTCGGCGGCGCGCAAGGTCGCGATGGCCTGCTGCGTCTGGCCGTTCTTCGCCATGCGCGTCGCGAGGTCGGCCTGCTGATGCACCCACAGCCGATGCTGCAGCGTCGTCATCGCGTCGGTGCGCTGCGCGGGCGCAATGCGGTCGAGCTGCGCGAGACCGGTCGACCAGTCCTGGGTTTCCGCCGACAGCAGCGCGCTCGCGTACAGCGCATCGGTCATGTCCGGATGGGTGGCGAGCAGGCCGTCCATCATGCTGCGCGCATTCGCGACCGCGCCCTGGCGCACGTAGATGCGCGCGAGGTCGAGCCGCAGCCACGGATCGTCGGGCTTGTTTAGCAGCGCGTCCTCGAACAGGCTGCGCGCGGTGCCGAGATCGCCGCGCGCTTCGGCCGCGCGCGCCTGCGCCGCCTGCGCGTCGCCGCGCAAACGGTCGATGCCGCCGACCTTCGCCTGTTGCTCCGCGTTCAACGCATTGGCGAACTGCAGCGCCTCGTCGGCGCGGCCCTGCGCGGCGAGCGCGCCGACGAGGCCGCGAATCGCGTCCGGGTTGTCGGCCTGCCGGCGCAGCGCCATCCGGTACGCCTGCTCGGCGCCGGCCGGGTCGCCGGTCTGAAGCAGCATTTCGCCCAGTTGCACCTGCGCGGTCACGTCCGAAGGATTCAGCGCGATCGCGCGCTCGAACAGCGCCTTCGCCTTCGCGAACTCGCCGTTGCTGCGCGCGCCGATCGCTTCGCTCGTGTAGGTCCAGTAGGTCGCGCTGTCGAGTGCGGTTTTCCAGCGCGCCGGATTGGGGCCGCGCGAGGCGCGCTCCAGGTAGTTGCGCGCGTCGGCGAAATGCTCCTGCTTCAGCGCTGCGATGCCCATGCCGCCTAGCGCGTCGGTATCGTTAGGACTGTTTGCGAGCACCGACGAGAACCTGGCGCGCGCGGTCACGATATCGTCGCGGTCGAGCGCGGCGAAGCCCTCGGCGATCACGCGTCCGCGCGCGTCGGCGGCGGCGGCGGCGTTTTGCTGCGCGCGGGCGCGCGCCGCGCTGTCCTGCTGCACCATCGAGTCGAAGCGCGCCTTCACCGCGGCGTCTTCCCCGGCGGTCTGGAAAAACGACTCGTACAGCGCGGCGTCGGAGGGCCGCGCATCGAGCCACAGCAGCGCCTGGCGCCAGCTTTTTTTCGCCGCCGCGCCGACCGAGGTGTCGCCTGCGAGCTTCTGCAGCCGCGCGATACCGTCGCGCCGCGTGACGTCGCGATAGGTCAGATGCTGTGCGTACGCGAGTGCGAAGCGCGGGTCGTTCGGGTTGTCGTGCGCGAGCTGTTCGAGGCCCCGGCGCGCTTCGTCACAGCCCTGCGGCGTCGCCGACAGCGCCTGGTAGTACTCCAGTTGCAACTGCGGCGTGGCGGGCTTGCCGGTCAGCGCGCGCTGATACTCCTGCACCGCGCTCGCGCTCTGACCGGCTTGCGCGAGCCGGCGCGCTTCGTTGATCGTCTGATCGCGCGGGCTGGTCTGGCCCAGCCGGCGGCCGAGCTCATCGAGATTCGGATAGTTCGGCGCGGCCGCCTTCAGCCGCGCGAGGTACTGCTGCGCGCCGGCGCCGTCCTTGCGGTCGGCCAGCACCATGCCCATGCCGAACAGCGCGTCGGGCTGCTTCGGATCGATGCTGAGCACCTTCTGCCAGGCCTGCTCGGCGAGATCGCCGCGCTGATGCGACTGCCAGTACTTGCCCTGATCGATCAGCACGGTGAGCGGATCCTGGGTCGCCTGCGCGAGCGCATCGGGCGCGGCCGCGGCCGCGCAGAGCACCGCGCCGACGGACAGCGCGATGCGCAGCGACGCGGCCAGAGCGTTCAATCGCATGCGGCCCTCCACGCGGGCACGAGGCTGCCGGCTTCATCGAAGCGGAAGCGGCCATCGATGAACCCCGTGCCGAACAGACCCAGCACACGATCGTAGTACACCGGTTCGCGGCCCGGCACGCTCGCGTCGAGCGCGGCGAGCCGCGTGCGCGCGAGGCCGAGGCCGTGCTCGTCGCCCAGCGTCTTGAAGTACGGCGCGAGCGCGCCCCAGTAGCTGAGCGGGCCTTCGCCGCTCGACGCGCCAGTGGTTGACGACACCTTCTCCGGCGGGAAGCCGTTCTGCGCGACCTTCGCGCGCATGCCGCCGAGCGCGCCGAGCCACGGCTTCGCGAGCGGATCGGCGGGCGACGCGAGGCCGGCCCACAGATAGACGCGGATCGCGTCGTAACTGCCGACGTCGCCATTCTTCGGATCGACGACGAACCGGCCGTTTTGCCACGCCGCCCAGTCGGGCGCGAAGCCTTGCGGCGACACGGTTTTGACGAACTGGTAGGCGTTGTCGGCAAGCTTGGTCCACGGGCCGTCCGGCACCTCGTGCGCGAGCGCGCGCAGTACCGGCAGCGGCAGATAGCTCGGGTTCAGACGCGTGACGCTGCCGTTCCTGAAACCCTGCGCGCCCGGCAGCAGCATCGGCCCGAGGCCGGACAGATTCGCGACTTCGTCGTGCGCGATGCGCTCGGCCAGCGCCTGACCGAGCTGCGTGTAGGCGGGGTTGTGCCACAGACGGCCCGCCTGCAACAGATCGTAGGCGATCCAGAGATCGGAATCCGATGCCGAATTCGGATCGAGCACGCCGTACGAGCCGTCTGGCTTTTTGCCCCATTGCCACGCGGGCAGCCGCAGATTCTGCGGGTCGAACTGGTCGCCCGCGAGATTCGCGCGGGTCCAGCCGAGCAGCTTGTCGAAGGTCGCCCGGTCGTTGGCGACCAGCGCGAAAAAGAGCGCGTAGGACTGGCCTTCCGAGGTGGTCTGCTGGGTCGGCGTCGAGTAGTCGATCACGCGGCCGTCGGCCTGCACGAAACGTTGCACGAAGGTTCGCCAGGCGCTCCAGTCGCCGCAGGCGGCGCCGTTCTGCGCGGCCTGCGCGGTGCCGCTCGAAGCCGCAAGACTCGCCGACGCCGCGATGCCGATCCCGAGCGCGAGCGCAAAAGAGCTTCTTCTGTCGATCCAAAACCGCATACGAGTCATATCCGTTTCCATCAGTCCTTCAGTCGACGCGCGGCAAGCGCGCGCAGCGTCCGGTAGCACAGGCCCGCGATGATCAGCGCGGCGAGCACGCCGCCGAACAACAGCAGCAGCGGATGCGACGACAGCGCCCAGCGCAGATACTCCTGCGGCGACAAATGGCCGACATAGTATGCGGAGCCGTTCGACGTGATGGTGACGTCGGTGCCATGGATCACGGCCATCGCGCCTTGAATCTTCGGCAGCACGTCGGCGTCGAGCAGCGCGGCGGACAGGTCGGCGTCCGACGGACCGGCCGCGCTGATCAGCGCAACCGCGCTGCGGCCGCTCTGCAGCGGCGACTCGAAGCCGGTCAAGAGCGCCGCGCCGTTCGAGCTGACCATCGTCAGATCGGCGCGCGCGGGTGTGCGCTCGACGCCGCGCTCGCCGTGCCACCAGTCGCGCAGCTTGAACACGAGGTCGGTGAGCTGGAACGTGTGCGCGTCGCCGTTACTGGAGAACGGCATCGACTTCGACCAGCGCTGCAGCAGCGGCTGCTTGCCGGGCGCGCCGAATACCAGCAGGTCCTTGTCGGCGAAGTGGTCGACGTCGGCCGCATGGGTGACGGTCACACCGGCGACCGGAAAGCCGGTCGATTCGCCCATCCGGCCCATCGTCAGCAGATACAGGCTGTAGTCGCTCGCGTCCGGGTCGTCCGGCAGCACGACGGCGGTTTCGGAGAGATCCGCCATCCGCGTGAACGGGAAGCCGCTGTTGGCGAACGCGGCCAGGTCGGGCAGCGCCATGTAGTGCGGGAACGACGACAGATCGATCGTCGAGTTAGGATCGATCGCGCCGACCACGTTCTGCAGTAGGCGGCCCGTGCATTCGCCGGTGTTCGGGATGTCGTAGTAGAAGTGCAGGCGCAGCTGTGTGCGCGGCGTCATCAGGAGCGGCGGGATGCGGATGTTGCGGCGCGCGTCGGCGGTGCCGTCGGGCATGATCAGGTTGAAGTAGCGGCTCAGCTCGAACACCGACGTAGAGCGTGCCGGAATCGGCAGCGCCTGCACGAAGCCGTTGTTCACGCTGATGTTCAGCGACGAGCGGTCGCGCTTGGGTCGCACCGTGTAGCGATAGCGCAGAGCGATCGGCGCGCCGCGCGTGTGCCACATGAACAGATCGGGCGCCACACGCATGTTGATGCGCACCGCGTCGGCGTCGTAGCCGAACACGGTCAGGTCCTTCGGATCGGCGAGTTCGCCGAAGCGCACCGCGCGGTCGGTCGCCAGCCAGTTCGGCGCGTCGTACGGCACGCGCGGCGTGATCGCGTTCAGCGACGTGATCGTCGCGCTCGCGCCGGACAGCGTGCTATGGCCGATGCCGAGCGACTTCGCGGCGGTCTTCAGCTCGGCCTCGTCGCGGCCGAGCACGAGCAGCAGCTTGCCGCGTGCGTTCGCATCGCGCTCGACCACCGCGATGGTCGGCCCGGTGATCTCGGGAATCGTCACGCCGGCCGGATGCTGGTCGCTGGTCGCGAACACGACCGCGTTGCCTGACAGCGGCGGGTTGTCGAGCTGGGTCGGAAACAGCGCGCCGCGATAGCCGGCGAGCGAGCCGAACCATGACGCGACGATGCCGGCCGCTTCGAGCGTGCCGTTGCCGGGTTTCTGCGCGAACACGAACGGCAGTTCGAGGCGGCGCACGTCGCGGCGGTCGAAGAACGGCTGCGGCAGCGCGGCCAGTTCCGCCTTCGTCGCGAGCGACGAGTAGGTCAGGTCGAGCGAGCTCGCGTTGCTGATCGTCGCCCACAGCGACGAGTTCGCGGGGTCTTCGCAGGCGGTCGTGTAATGGCCGATCAGTTGCAGGTTCAGGTGGTTGAACTCGGTGATGAAGCGCGGATCGATCGTGATGTCGCGCGCGACCAGCATGCCGGCCTGCTCGTGCGGCAGCGGCAGTGTCGCGGCGACTTCACCGTTGATCAGCACCTTCAGTTGCGACAGGTTCGCCAGCAGCGCGGGCGAGTAGCTGTAGATCAGATGCAGCGTCGCGCCGGTCACGACCTCGTCGCCGCGCACCGAGAACGCGATGCCGTTCTGGCCGTCGACGCCGCGCAGTTGAAGCGGGTCGAGCGCGCCGAAGTCGGCAAACGTTAGCGTTTGCCGACGGCCTCCGGGCACCAGCGTGCCGGGCTCGGCGGTAGTCGGCGTGCGCATGCCGAGCGCCTTCACCGACGACGCCGCGAGCGCGGGCGTCGGCGCGGCGAGCTGGTCCTGAGCGATGGCGTTCGGATCGAACGGTACCGCCGCGCTCGGCGCGGGCACGTTGCCGACACCGGTCGCGACTTGCGGGGTTTGCGCCGCGGCGGCGGCTGCCGGCGCAGCAGCCGGAGCAGCCGCTTCAGCGAGCGGTACGAACGACGTCAGCGCGGTCTGCAGCGCAAGCCAGCAGGCGACGCCGCGCATGATTCGCCGCGAGTGTCGCGAGCCGTGGAGGGCGAACAGACGCGCTTGGGGTTCCGTGCTGTTGCGCCCGTGAGCCGGGTGTTCGATCTTGTCGTTCGGCATCCGGTAGCCTATAGATCAGTCTTTCGTTTTTAGCTTCTTGACGTCCGCGGGACGGCTTTTGATCGAACTGCGCAAGTCGTCGTACAGATGCTCGAACAGACCCGCGATGCCGCGCACGCCGACCCTCAGCACATGCGACAGGCCGCGCAGCGGCGTGTCCGTCTCGCGTCCCTCGGCCCAGCCGGTCCACGCGTCCGCGCGGGCGAAGGTGGTCTTCACGAACTCGTACTCCTGTTCGGGCGACAACGACGAAAAGCGCAGGCCCACGCGGCCCGGCCCGGTAAAACTGACGGTGGCGGGAAACGCGTACTCTTCGTCGCCGCGGAATAGCGACACGGTCACGGGCTCCTGCATCGGCACTTCGATCATGCTGGGCAGCGCGACACCGACACCGCCTTCCGAGTAGTCGATCGTTTCGCATGCGAGCGTGCGGCCGGTCGAGAACTTCAGCATCACCGGCATCTTCATCGCGACGCGGGGCACCGCGCGGATCTGGCGACGCTCGCTCGCGGCGGCCACGCTCGCGCCGAGGATCAGCATGTTGTAGCTGGTCCACGCGAGATTGAGCAGCGTGGTCTCGACGATGCTGCGCACGTGCCAGTTCAGATAGATGTGCACGAGACCCGCGAGGAACCCGAGCAGGTTCAGCAGCAGCAGGAACAGATACGGCCGCGAGATCGACCAGTCGAAGTAGCTCTTCTCGATCACGCCGCCCTTGGCCGTCACGTTGAACTTGCCGAGCTTCGGATTGATCAGCGCGAGCAGCGTCGGCGCGGTGATGTACGACGCGAGCACCGACTCGTACACCTCGGCCCAGAACGAATGGCGGAACATCCGCTGCATCCGCGAGTTCGTGATGCTCGCGTGCATCATGTGCGGCAGCGCGTAGATCGCGATCGTGCTGGCCGCCGCTTCGATCACATGCGCGCCGAAGAACAGGTACGACAGCGGCGCGGTCAGGAACACGAGACGCGGCACGCCGTAGAAGAAGTGCATCATCGCGTTCAGATAACAGAGCCGCTGGCCGATCTTCAGCCCCTTGCCGGTGAGCGGATTGTCGATCCGGAAGATCTGCGTCATGCCGCGCGCCCAGCGGATGCGCTGGCCGATGTGACCCGACAGGCTTTCGGTCGCGAGGCCGGCGGCCTGCGGAATCGCCAGATACGCGGTGGTGTAGCCGAGGCGGTGCAGCTTCAGTGCGGTGTGCGCGTCTTCGGTCACGGTTTCCACCGCGATGCCGCCGATCTCTTCGACCATGCTCCGGCGCAACAGCGCGCACGAGCCGCAGAAGAACGTCGCGTTCCACAGATCGTTGCCGTCCTGCACGAGGCCGTAGAACAGCTCGCCTTCGTTCGGCACCTTGCGGAAGGTGCCGAGGTTGCGCTCGAACGGGTCGGGGGAGAAGAAGTGGTGCGGCGTTTGCAGCATCGACAGCAGCTTGTCGCGCAGGAACCAGCCGAGGCCGATCTGCAGGAACGAGCGGGTCGGGATGTGATCGCAGTCGAAGATCGCGAGGTACTCGCCGCTCGTGATCTTCATCGCCTCGTTGATGTTGCCGGCCTTCGCGTGACGGTTGTGCGTGCGGATCGTCCAGTTCACGCCGACTTCCTCGCAGAACGCCTTGAACTCGGGGCGGCGGCCGTCGTCGAGCACGTGGATCGACATCTTGTCGGCCGGGTAGTCGAGCGCGAGCGCCGCGTAGACGGTCGGCTTCACGACAGCGAGCGGCTCGTTGTAGGTCGGGATGAACACGTCGACGGTCGGCCATTCGTCGCGATTGGCGGGCAGCGGCATCGGCTTGCGCTTGAGCGGCCACGCGGTCTGGAAGTAGCCGAGCATCAGCACGAGCGTCGCGTAAACCTCGGCGGAGACGAGCAGCAAACCCCAGGCGGCGTCGAGCGGCTGCTCCCAGCCGGTCGTTTCGGTCAGACGCCAGTACATGTAGCGGCCCGACGCGACGATCGACAGCATGATCATCACCATCGTCGCGTAGCGGCCGGGCAGACGCCGAAACATCAGCGCGAGCACGAAGCACAGCGTCGCGAAGGTCAGCTGCTGATAGAACTCGAGCGGCACCGTGAACACGAAGTACAGCATGTACAGCGCGAGCAGCGTGACGAGCCCGGTGACGATGCGGCTGTTCCAGAAGTTCGCTTCGATGAAGCGTTCGAACCGCGAAGGCTCGCCGCCCTCGGGTTCGCGGGAGGAGGCTGGTCTGCTCATGCGACGTTCCTCGGCTGGGCGGCGATCGCGTCGAGCGCCGCCATGAGCCACGCGCCGCACGCGCGCAAATCGGCGGCGGCCTGGCTCAGTGGATCGTAGTGGATCAGCGTCGTGTCGCAGGCGAGCGCTTCGCTGACGCCTTCATCGAGATGAATCACGCCGGGGAACACCTTGCCGGCGAGCATCTGGCGCAACACCTTCAGCACGTCCTTGGTCAGCTGGCGCGACTGGTCGATCTGGTTGACCACGTAGCCGACGCCGCCGAAGTCCGCGCGCGGCGCCGCGTAGGTTTCGATGAGCCGCTCCATGTGCGGGATCGCCGCGTACGACGCGGCGTCGGCGAGCACGATGTTCAGCGCGAAGGTGGCCGCGCTCAACGCGGTTCGCACGTAGACCGACGAGCCGGGCGGCGTGTCGATGATGACGATGTCGGACGCATCGAGCCGCAGGTTCTGCAGCGACTGCGCGAGCCATTGCGGATGCTGGTCGATATGCGCCTCGAGGCGGCGGCGATCATCTTCCAGCAGCGCGCCATAGGGCAGCACCGTCACGCCGTCGATGCCATCGAACATCACGGTTTGCCACGGGTTGCCGGAGAGCGTTGCGCGCGACACGCCGTCGATGCTGTCGAGCGGCACGCCGAAGTGCAGACGCAAGGCGTTCTGCGGATCGAGATCGAGCGCGATCACGCGCCGGCCGCTGTTGGCGAGCACGGAGGCGAGATTGGCGGCGAGGGTGGTCTTGCCGACCCCGCCTTTGGCCGATACCACGGCAATGACTTTCATGGCCGACGCGAACCGTTGGTGAGCCAGGACGGGAAGCCGCCGCGCGCGGGACCGCCGGATGGCTGCGCGCCTTGCCCGGGCGTGCCGCGCAGACGGTCGAAGAGCGAGTTCAGCGACGTGGTTTGGGGCGCGGGCACCGCAGCTTGCGGCGGCGCGGATGGGTTCTGCGCGGCAAACATCTTGCCGAGGATCGACGGTGGCTGGGCCGGTTGCGCGGGCGGGACAGCGTAGGTAGGTTGCGTGGCCTGTAACGGTTGCATCGGCGCTGCCGGTGCGGCGCTGACGCTGACGCTGGGTGCGACCCATGCGGGCGCGGTCGGTGGAACCGAAGCTTGCGACGCTGCCAGAGCCGGTGCCGAGATCGGCGGGATCGGCGCGATAGGCGCGATAGGCGCGGGTGGGGCAGCAGCCGGCGCGCCCGGCGCGGCAGCGATGCCCGATGACGCGACGCCCGCCGCCGCGCGCGCGGCGGCCTCGTCGGGTTCATCAGGGGTACTGAAGCGCGACGCGCCACTCGGCGCCGCAGGCTGCGCGGAAGTCGCCGGCACCGGTGGAATGTCACGCCGGTGAGGGCGCGTGAACAGCGGCGCCTTCGCGCGCGTCACCGATGCCATGTCTTTCGGCGTCGTGTCTTCATGGACGGCGACGGGCCGTGGCGCCACGCTCGCCGGCGGCTGCTGTTTCGGGTCGCGAAGCTGGCCGATCGCCGGAATGGCCGGCTGCGTCAGTTCGAGCGTGACGAGCAGCGGCCAACGAGTGCGCGCGGCGCGCGCGTCGTTTTCGCGACCGATCTCCTGGTACGCGTTGGCGTCGCCGCCGAATTGCTCGAACAGTTTTTCGATGTCGCTCGATGAACTCATGATGCCGTCGTCTGGTACATACCGTGCATTGCCCCGAGCCAATGTCTCGGAGCGCTGTTTTATTTGAACTGCCTTTCCTGCTTCCACGCGTCGGCTGTATCGACGTCGCACATTTTTTGCATTACTACCGCACTGTCTTGAACCTGGTATGTCGTTCCGCAGAGCCGCTGATGCTCAGGCGGGATGACGGCCGAGGCGGAATTCGAGCGAGCTGTCCTCGCCGAATGCGCTCGTCTGCACGACCGACAAACCCTGCGCGCCCAACGCGCTCAACCACGTCTGATAGGCGCCTTCGAGAAACGCCGGCGTCCAGGCGAGCGCCGAATCGCCGAAGGCCGGCAGCGGCGCGCAATAGTGAATGATGCGCAGCGACTCCGCCTCATCGGCGAGTGCGACATAACCCCAATCCATCTGATCCCAGTGAGCGTTCAACACCTGCTCGAGCTCGGCCGTCGATGAGCAGGCGGGCAGTGGATGCGCGAGCGCGAAACGATTGCCGACGCGATGCATCAGCTGACGCAATTCGTCGCGGCCGATTTGCGCTTCGAACTCGCTCGCCAGCGCGCTCAGCATGCCGCGCCACTGCGGTGAGATCTGGCGTTCGAGCAGATATTCGAGGATTGGGACCATGTTTTTCGGAAGTGGTCGCTGCCCGTTGCGCATTCGCAAACGTTTGCCCAATTGAGCAGCGGAGTCGTTCGGCAATCGCACGGCGCGCCATTTACGTCATTTCTACCGGAATGTCTAGCGTGTCCGGCACACTCGTCAGAAGTCTACTTAAGACAGTGACTTTTAGCCAATTTCCATTGATGCGCATTCGAGACACATGAATTACGTAATTTTTGCTGATTCAAACTAAATTGAAACGTTTGCCTTCGCTTCATGCAAAAAGGCTCGCGCAACATAGAAATCATGCATTCGGCGAGTGGTAATTCGCGCGAATCGAATTGCGGAATTGCGTGAAACCGTAATGAAAGTTATCGTCGCTTGCCGGCAATGGCCGAGAACGATCTCCGATTCAAAACGATTCGTAATGGGTACGCGGCGAACGTTAGCCATAAATGTTTATCGAACGTTTGCCGATAACCATTGGCGGAGTGACCGGAAACCCAGCCTGATCAGCCTCTATGTCTGCCATCCCAACGCAGCACCTGTCCCAGCCGAGTATGCGTGAGCGCTTTCACCAGCGCTCGCTCGAGCATCAGCGGCCGCTTGCCCTCGTGAAGCTGGGCTTCACGGTGCTTGCGTTCCTGTCGATGGTGGCGGCGCGCGAACTGGTCGGCGCACCGGCCGCGCCGCTCGGGTACCGGCTACTGTGCGCGTTCGTGCTTGCGCTGCTGGTACTGGCGATCCCATCCACGAAAACGACGGCGCTGTTCGGCGCAATCTGTGTCGCGTATGAGCTGGTGCTGATGGGCGGGCTCGTGCTGAACGCGCAAGGCCTGGCACAGCCGTTGCCGTGGCTCTTGCCGGCGTTCGTCGTGATACCGATCTGCGCGGCGCCGATATGGCTCACGCCCGTGCATTTCGCGACCGGCAGCGCGCTGTTCTACGCGGTGGCCATCGCGCTGCTGCGCGGCAAAACTCATGCGCCCGAGGTCGACGTGGCCGTGTGGACGTGGGTCATCGCGATCGGCGCGCCGACGACGGCGGTGTTCCATTTCGCCTTCTACCATTTCCGGCGCAATCACTTTCTGCTCGAAAGCCAGCTCGCCCAGCTCGCCGCAACCGATTCGCTGACAGGCCTGCAAAACCGCCGCTCGTTCGTCAAGCACGCGGAGGGACGACTCGAGACGCTGGCACCGGGCGCGCAGATCAGCGCGATCTTCCTCGACATCGACAGCTTCAAGTCGCTCAACGACCGCTTCGGCCATGCGGTCGGCGACCATGCGCTGTTTCAGGTCGCGCAGGTGCTGAAGGACGCGGTCGCGCTTTACCACAGCGTGAGCCGCATCGGCGGTGAAGAGTTCGCGCTGCTGATCGACGACGACCTCACCGGCGCGCTGCAATTCGCCGAGCGGCTGCGCCTCGACATCGCCGCGATCGAACGGCCGGACGGCAATCTCACCGCGAGCTTCGGCGTGGCCGAGCACCGGCGCGGCGAAAGCTTCATGGTGCTGCTCGATCGCGCGGACGAAGCGTTGCTGCGGGCGAAGCAGACGGGCCGCAACCGTGTCTGCGCGGAGCGCGCGCTACCGTTCGACGCGCTGCAGCCGCCGTTCGACGACGTGCTTGCGCCGCGTTACCGCTGGGAAGACTTCTATCTGATCTCGCACTTCCAGCCGCTCTACAGCCTGTCGCATCAGAAGCAGGTCGGTTTCGAGGCGCTGCTGCGCGGCGAGCACGACGACGGCACGCTGGTGCCGCCGGTCGTGATGTTCGCGCCGAAGCCGTCGAGCGACGAAGGCGCGCTCGACCGCGCGAGCCACGCGGTGCATCTCGGCAACGCGCGCCGCGCGCTGCCCGGCGATGCGTGGCTGTTCCTGAACATCCTGCCGTCCACCTTCGTCGCCGACGGCTATGCCGACCAGTTGACGAAGATCGTGCGCGCCGCGGGGCTCGAACCCGAGCGCGTGATTCTGGAGATCCTCGAATCGCATGGCGGCAGCGTCGACGAGATGTCGCGCGCGGCGGCGCGCTATCGCCAGCACGGCTTCCTGATCGCCGTCGACGACTTCGGCGCGGGCCAGTCGAACCTCGACCGGCTGCTGCGGATTCGGCCGGACATCGTGAAGCTCGACGGCGAGCTGATTCGCGCGACCACGCACGGCACGCAGCAGCCGATCCTGCCGAAGCTCGTGTCGCTGCTGCATCAGGCGGGGATGCTGGTGGTCGTCGAAGGGGTCGAGACGACCGACGAGCTGATTCTCGCGGTCGAGTCGAATGTCGATTTCGCGCAGGGCTATCTGCTCGGGCGGCCCGCTGTCGAGATCGCGCCGCCCGAGTCGGTGCATCGCCAGATCGACGATGCATTCGACGTGATCGCGCAGGGCCGCGCGCATCAGTATGCATTGTTCGAATCCGAGCTGGAGCCGTACCGGGTCGAACTGCGGCGCGCGGCCGACGGCTTGCGCGCCGGCGTCACGATGGACGACGCGTTCGCGCTGCTCGCGACCTTCAAGCGTTGCATCAGCTGCTTCCTTCTCGACGATACCGGCCGCCAGATCGGTCACGAGGTGCGCGGGCCGGCATGGTGCAAGGACGCCGCGTCGCTGCAGCCGGTCGCGAATCCGCGCGATGCGCGCTGGGATCATCGGCCGTACTTCCGCAATGCGGTGCTGCTGCCCGGCGAGGCGATCACCAGTAATCCGTATCTGTCGCTCGCGAGCGGGCGGCCGTGCATCGCGGTGACACTCGCCGTGCAATCAGCGCGCGGGCGCTGTGTGATGGGGGTCGAGCTGGATTGGTCGGCGCGAGGCTTGCCTTGGCCGGCGGGGGAGTAGGGGAAGGCCGCGTCCGCGGATGGGGGCGGCCCGCGGCTTTTGCGTCCGGTTTCGCGCTAATACCCGCCTTTGACCTGCGGTGCCATCGCCGCCGTGTTTTTGTACGACGCGGCGAGGTCCGCGGCTGCGCGACTCAGCAAGCCGGTGTCCGTGCCGACTGCGACGAAGCTCGCGCCCGCTGCCAGATATTCGGCCGCCAGCGCGGGATCGGGTGCGAGCACGCCCGCGGCCTTGCCAGCGCCGCGCACGGTATCGATGCCGCGGCGAATCGCGTCGCGCACGCGCGCATCGCCCGGTTTGCCGAGCAATCCCATCGACGCGCTCAGATCCGACGGCCCGAAAAACACGCCATCGACGCCATCCACACGCGCGATCTCCGCGAGACTGTCGAGGCTCTGCACGGTTTCCGCCTGCACGATCACGCACAGTTCGTCGGCGGCGGTGTTCAGATAGTCGGGCACACGATTCCAGCGCGACGCGCGCGCGAGCGCGCTGCCGACGCCGCGAATGCCCAGCGGCGGATAGCGCGTGGCCGCGACCGCATCGAGCGCCTGCGCCGCCGTGTCGATCATCGGCAGCAGCAGCGTTTGCGCGCCGATGTCGAGCAACTGCTTGATCAGCGCGGCGTCGCTCTTCACCGGCCGCACGACCGGATGCGACGGATACGCGGCGACCGCCTGCAACTGCGACAGCGTGCTGCGTACGTCGTTCGGCGCGTGCTCGTTGTCGATCAGCAGCCAGTCGAAACCGGCGGTGGCGAGCAGTTCGGTCACATAGGCGTCGGCGAGCGCGGCCCACAAGCCGAACTGCGGCCTGCCGTCAGCGAGTGCGCGTTTGAAGGGGTTGGTCGGCAAGGACATGTCGTTGCTCTCAGATGAAATTCAAACCGATGCCGCCCAGCGGGCCATAGTCGACGTGGAACGTGTCGCCCGCGCGGGCCGGAATCGGGCTCGTGAATGAGCCGCTCAGGATGACGTCGCCCGCGTTCAATGATTCGTCGTACGGAGCAATCTTGTTGGCGAGCCACGCGACGCCGGTGGCCGGATGGTTGAGCACCGCCGCCGCGAGCCCGCTTTCCTCGACCGCGCCGTTCTTGTACAGCAGCGCGCCGACCCAGCGCAGGTCGACGTCGAGCGGACGCACGGGCCTGCCGCCGAGCACGACGCCCGCGTTCGCGGCGAAGTCGGAGATCGTGTCGTACACCTTGCGCGGCGCGCGCGTTTCGCGATCGAACTGCTCGATGCGGGCGTCGATGATTTCGATGGCCGGCGTTACATAGGCGGTCGCGTCGAGCACATCGAACAGCGTGACGGCTGGCCCCTTCAACGGTTTGTTCAGCACGAACGCGATTTCCACTTCGACGCGCGGCGCGATGAAACGATCCGCGCGAATGTCCTGGCCGCTGTCGATGAACATGCTGTCGAGCAGCGGCGCGTAGTCGGGTTCGTCGATCTGCGACGAGCGCTGCATCGCGCGCGACGTCAGGCCGATCTTCCTGCCCTTGATGACATGGCCTTCGGCGAGTTTCAGCTTGACCCACTCGCGTTGAATCGCGTAGCCGTCCTGTACGGTCATCTGCGGATACTGCGCGGAAAAATGGCGCAGCTGCGTGCGGGTCTTTTCCGCGTGATCGAGTTGTGCGGCGAGGTCGCGGATGGTTTGTTCGTCTAGCATGATGTGTCAGCCCTTGAGCCGCGCATGCAGATTGTTGTGCTTCCAGGTGCCAGCTTCGCTGAACTCGTTGATTTCGAGCGACAACGCGAGCCCCTGCCTTTCGAACTCAGCGGCGAAGCACTGCTTGATCAGCGCGAACAGCGCGTCGCCGGTCGCCTTCTTGACGGCCTCCGAGCGACCCGCGCCGATCTTCAGGTTTGCGTGCAGGAACGCGGCGCCGGGACGCCCATCGGCGATGCAGTACTGTTCGCAGCGCAGCGCGCGCACGCGTATGCCGCCGAGCGGATAGACGCGCTCGCCGTTGTCGCGCTGCGCGTCGAGGCACTGCGCGAGGTCTTTGCAGAGTTCGCTGAGCCGTTGAGCATCCGCGAGGTTGGCGCTGTATTCGAGTGTCAAGTGAGGCATGGCGATTTCCTCGCGAGAGTCAGACGGGTAGCGGTGTGACCGGGAAAATCGCGTTCATCTGACCGGTGCCCGAACTGCCGAAATAAGGCGTGATGACTTCGACCTTGCCGTCGTAACGATCCCAGCCGAGCGCACCGAGCAGCATCGCGGTATCGTGCATGCCGCCTTCGCCCCAGCATTTCTCGTTGTAGAGCGGCAGCATGTCGCAGAAGGTCTTCCAGTCGCCGGCTTCCCACATGCGCACCACGCTGCGATCCATCTGTTCGAGGAACGGGCTCCAGACTTTGTGCAAGAACTGATCGGCGGTGCCGTTGTTCGCGAAGTGATGCGACAGCGAGCCGCTCGCGAGAATGGCCACGGTACCGTCGTAGCGTTCTTCGATGGCCTTGCGCACCGCGAGGCCAAAGCGCGCGCTGGTTGCGAGGTCGTGCCACATGCACCAGCCCGCAACCGACACCGTCTTGAAGTGCTGATCGCCGTTCATATAGCGCATCGGCACCAGCGTGCCGTATTCGAGTTCGAGCGTGGTCTCGCTGTGCGCGCGGCTTTTCACGCCCATTTCGTTGGCGACTTCCGCGATCAGCTCACCGAGCCCGACATTGCCCGGGTACGCGTACGGCATGTTCCTGATGAAATGCGGCAGCTCGTTGCTCGTGTACACGCCTTCGAATTTCGGCGCGCAATTGATGTGGTATTCGCTATTCACGAGCCAGTGCACGTCGAACACGACGATCGTATCGACGCCGAGTTCGCGACAGCGTCGGCCGATTTCGTGGTGTCCGTCGATCGCGGCCTGACGGCAACCCTTGTGTGGACCGTCCAGCTCGGATAAGTACAGCGACGGCACGTGTGTGACTTTTGCTGCCAGCGCGAGTTTGCCCATCGCGGTCTCCCAGTTTTTTCGAGGTCGCGGTTAGACGCCCCAGCGCGGAATATGATGCGAGCCGAGCGACACGCAGACGTTCTTCGGTTCGAGGAATACTTCATAGCTCCACGTGCCGCCTTCGCGACCCACGCCCGACGCTTTCGTGCCGCCGAACGGCTGACGCAGATCGCGCACGTTCTGGCTGTTCACGAAGCACACGCCCGCTTCGACGGCTGCCGCCACGCGCAACGCGCGGCCCGTGTTCTCGGTCCAGATATAGCTCGACAGACCATATGAAATATCGTTGGCGAGACGGATCGCCTCGGCTTCATCGTCGAACGGAATCAGGCATGCGACCGGTCCGAAGATCTCTTCCTGAGCGATGCGCATGCGGTTGTCGACGTCGACGAACACGGTCGGCGTGACGAAGTTGCCGTGACGCAAGGCGTCGGGCAACTCGGGCGTATCGAGGCCGCCGCACGCGAGCGTCGCGCCTTCCTTCGGGCCGAGTTCGATATAGCTGCGTACTTTCGCGAGATGCCCTTGGCTGATCATCGGGCCGACGATCGTGCCGTCCGCGAGCGGGTCGCCGACCGTCAGACGCTTGGCGCGCTCGATGAAGCGCTCCGCGAAGTGCGCGTAGATGGAGCGCTGCACGAGAATGCGCGAGCCCGCGGTGCAGCGCTCGCCGTTGTTCGAGAAGATCATGAACACCGCGGCATCGAGCGCGCGTTCGAAGTCGGCATCGTCGAAAATCACGAACGGCGACTTGCCGCCAAGCTCCATCGAGAACTTCTTCAGGCCCGCGGTTTGCACGATGCGATTGCCGGTCGCGGTCGACCCGGTGAACGACACCGCGTGCACGTCGCGATGCGCGACGAGCGGTTCGCCCGCTTCCTTGCCGTAGCCGTGCACGAGGTTCAGCACGCCCGCCGGAATGCCCGCTTCGAGCGCGAGCTTGCCGAGCATCGACGCGGTCAGCGGCGACAGCTCGCTCATCTTCAGCACGGCGGTGTTGCCGAACGCGAGGCAGGGCGCGACCTTCCAGGTTGCCGTCATGAACGGCACGTTCCACGGCGAGATCAGCGCGCACACCCCGACCGGATGAAACAGCGTGTAGTTCAGATGCGAGTCGGTCGGGTACGTGTGGCCGTCGACGCGCGTGCACATCTCGGCGAAATAGCTGAAGTTGTCGGCCGCGCGCGGCACCAGTTGCTTGCGCGTCTGCGAGATCGTCTGACCGGTGTCCTTCGTTTCGGTCTCCGAGATTTCCGGTACGTGCTTCGTGATCAGCTCGCCGAGTCTGCGGATCAGCTTCGCGCGTTCCGCAGCGGGTTTCGCGGCCCAGGCGGGGAACGCGCCTTTGGCCGCTTGCACGGCCGCATCGACTTCTTTCGCACCGCCGCGCGCGACTTCGGCGAGCACTTCCTGCGTGGCTGGATTGACGGTTTCGAAGTAGTCACTCGAGGTGCACATCTCGCCGTTGATCAGATGGTCGATCGGCATTGCGTTGTCCTTTTGCTGTTCGCTGGGTTTTTGCTGTCCATCAGGCGCGGCCGAAGTCCGCGTCCGATGCGATCGTGTTGACCAGGCGGCCGAGGCCGTCGATCTCGCAGACGACTTCATCGCCCGCGTTGACGTTGACGATGCCTTCGGGCGTGCCGGTGAGGATAACGTCGCCGGGCGCAAGCGTCATGAAACCGCTCAGGTATTCGATTAGCGCGGGAATGTCGGTGACGAGATCGCGCGTATTGCCGCACTGCTGACGCGTGCCGTTGACGAACGTGCGCAACTCGAGCTGCGTGACGTCGGCGATGTCGGCGGCGTCGACGAACCAGGGGCCGAGCACCGTGCCGCCGTCGCGATTCTTCACGCGCAGATTCGGGCGATAGTAGTTTTCGAGGTAGTCGCGAATCGCGTAGTCGTTCGCGATCATGTAGCCGGCCACGTGCTGCATCGCGTCTTTACGCGCGACGTTTTGCGCGGTTCGCCCGATCACGACCGCGAGCTCGCACTCGTAGTGCATGAACGTGACGTCGGCGGGGCGGCGCGTAACGCCGCGATGGCCGAGTACCGTGCCCGGCCCCTTCAGAAATACCAGCGGCTCTTCCTGCTTGCTGAACTGCAACTCCTTCGCGTGCTCCGCGTAGTTCAGGCCGAGCGCGAAGATGGTGCCGACTTGGATCGGCGCGAGCCAGACCACTTCGTCCTCGCGACACGCGCGGCCGTCAGCGAGACGGACACCCTGCGCGTGCGGATACGCTTCGTGAATCGCTCCCGCATAGGCAACGCGGCCGCGCATCATGATTGTTCTCCGTGGTGTTGAGCGGCGCCTACGAACGAGACGGTCAAGGGCGGCAGCGTACCGATCGACAGCGTGGCGGTATCGCCGACATGCGCGACCGGCGAGCCGTGCCGCACGCCGAGCGTGAGCACGTCGCCCGCGTTCAGCGTCATGAAGTCGGTGACGTCGGCGAGTAATTGCGCGACGTTGCGCACCGACGATGCGGTGCTCGCCATAAACGGTTCGCCACCGTTCAGCGAGACGGCGATGTCGAGCCGATCCGGCGCGGCGACATGGCGCGCGGCGACGAGCGCGGGTCCGATCACGCAGAAGCCGTCGCGTGCGCGCAGCCGTACGTTCGGGCGATACACGTTGGTATGCGGCACGCTCAGATCGCCGACCAGCGTGTAGCCAGCGATATAGTCCGCTGCGCACTCGACGCCGACACGCGTCGCAGTGCGGCCGATCACGATGCCGAGCGACGCGCCGACCTCGACGCCGAGCGCGTCATCCGACACGACCACGCGCGCCCGATGCCCGGCCAGCGTATTGCGCGGCTTCAGATACAGAATCGGCGCTTTCGGCGGGGCCTTGTACGGTGCCGCATGCACTGCGTCGCCCAGCGCGTTCAAGGCGGCGCGATCGTTAAGCAGGACTCCATACACCGCGCCGCTGACCGGCGCGCGACACGCGACGCCCCGCGCGAGCAACGCGGCCGCGGTGTGCGCGTCCACGTCGCGAGGCAGCGCGTCGCCTTCGGGATGCAATAGATGATCGGCAAGGGCAAACATAAGTGCGCGGCCTCGTGTCGAAAATTCGGCGAGAGTTCGGCGAAAACACTAAGATGTTAGTAGTATCCTGCTTGATATGATTGACGGTCAATAGGCTGTCAGTTGATCGCGGGTTTTCCCGTAAGCTTCGACGGCTTTTCTTTCCGATTCCTTGCCAACATGTCCGCTGCGTCCACCCGGGTTTTGCACCGCAATCTGCCGATGCTGTTATTACGCGCTCGCGAAAAAATGATGGAGCGTTTTCGTCCGCTGATCACCGCGCACGGACTCACCGAACAGCAATGGCGAGTGATTCGCGCGCTCAACGAGCACGGCCCGATGGAGCCGCGCCAGATCTCCGACATCTGCACGATTTCGAGCCCGAGCATGGCCGGCGTGCTCGCGCGCATGGAGAGCATGGAGCTCGTGACGAAGGAACGTTTCGCGGAGGATCAGCGACGCGTACTCGTGTCGCTGACCGATACGAGCGTCGAACTGGTGCGGGTGATTTCGAAGGATCTCGAGGCGCACTATCGCGAACTCGAGCGCAAGGTGGGACCGGAGATCGTCGAGCGCGTGTATCGCGCGGTCGACGATTTGCTGGCGGGGTTGTCGGAAGAGGATGGGTGACGCGGCGGCTTACCAGCCGTAAAACCTCTGCCACGCGACGCTGCTGCCGTCCGGTGCGACCGCGTGATATTCGGGAAACTGTGCGCCGGTCGCGCATGCGTGGTTCGGCAGGATGCGCAGTTTCATACCGATCGGAAAGCGCTGCGCGATGTCGTCGCTCTGTGCATCGGCGTGCGGATCGGCCTGAGCCGCCGCAAGAATCCCGTGCTCCTGGTTGGCGCCGCTCACGACATAGCCCGGCAGCAACGTGCCATTGAGCAAACACGGCTGCCCATAGCCGAAATCGTGCGACTGCCGCGAGGTGCCGCGATCGCGGCTTAGCGCCATCCAGCCCGCGTCGAGAATCGCCCAGCCTTTGTCTTCCTGATGACCGATCACGGTCGTGAGTACGCTGAGCGCGATGTCGTCGAGCGTGCAAACGCCCACGTTGTGCATGACCAGATCGAACAGCACGTAGACGCCGGCCCGCACCTCTGTGACGCCTTCGAGATTGCGTGCGGCGAGCGCGGTCGGCGTCGAACCGACGCTGACCGCCGGACACGCGATGCCCGCTTCGCGCAGCCGCTCGGCGGCGCGCACGCAGCCGGCGCGTTCCTGCTCCGCGAGCGCGGCGAGCGCTTCAGGCGTATTCAACTCATAGCTCGAACCCGCGTGGGTCATCACTCCGCCGACTTTCACACCGTTCTCGTGCAGAATCCGCCCGACGTCGAGCAGCGTCTGCTGTTGAGGCTGGATTCCGGAGCGATGGCCGTCCGTATCGACCTCGATCCAGACCTCGAACGTTTCGCCGTGCTGGTCGCCGAATCCGGCAATCGCCGCGGCGGCGGTCGGGTTGTCGACCACCAGCTTCAGATCGCAGCCCTGACGACGCAGCGCGAGCGCGCGCGGCAACTTCGACGGAACCATGCTGACGGCGTACAGGATGTCGTCGACGCCGGCCGCGAAGAACGCTTCCGCTTCCTTCAGCGTCGATACCGTGATGCCGCGCGCGCCGGCGGCGATCTGCGCGCGCACGACGTCGATGCACTTGGTGGTCTTCACATGCGGCCGGAACGCGACGCCGAGCGCATTCATCCGCCCTTGCATCCGCGCGATGTTCTTCTGCATCCGCGCGACGTCGATCAACGCGGCCGGGGTTTCGATCTGTTCGAGTTTCATGTTTGCACCTGAGGAACGAGGTGAGGTTCCAGGGTCAATGACGACGATCGCGGCCAAAGCTTGCGAGCCACGGCACGAGCCCGTCGAGCGATGCCGCTTCGACCTCGGGCGCTTGCGCACCCGCAACGAGCGGCAGGCCGACCTGGTTGTGCCAGTAGGTCCGCAGACCCACGGCCGCGGTGCCGAACATGTCGTAGCTCGACCCGGCGACGAAGGCGGCGCGCCGCGGTTCGACGCCGAGCTTGTCGAGCGCGAGGCGGTACGGGAGCGGGTCCGGCTTGTAGACGCCGGCTTCCTCGGCGGTCACGATCGCGTCCCACCGCACAGGCAACAGCGCGGCCGCCTGCAAGCCGAGCCGCGTCGAGCAGTTGGTGACGACCGCGAGCTTGCAGTGCGGCGCGAGCGCGCGCAATGCATCGAGCGCGCCAGGCCACGGCTTCAGGTTCAGCCAGTCCGTTTCGAGCGCGTTCGCGGCCGCCTGGGACAAACCGACTTGCGAGGCGGCCTCCCGCACCAGTTGTTCGTAGGGAACGTAGCGGCCGCAGCCGTACGTCAGCCGCAGATAGGCGGCACGCCATACGCGGCCCGCTTCGTCGGAGCGTGCCGCGCGGTTCCACGAGGTCCACGAGTCGAGCAGGGCGGTGAGCAGGTCGAACAGGACCGCGTCGGGGTAGGCGGGGGTGTCGGTGGCGTGGGCGGCAGCAGTCATGATTGCATGTGGGCCGGCTGTTGAGGATGAGTCGATTATAGGTTTTCGACAAGTCGTCAGCGTTCAGACGGTATGAGTCTTAGATTCAGACCAACTGAATCATCGTCGCCACGGTGGCAGCGGCCTGAAGCGGCTTTGCAGATACTGCATGAAATGGCGCGTGCGCGCCGGCAGCCCCGTGCGCTGATGCGTGAGGGCGATCACGTTCGCATCCGGCGCTTTCCAGCCCGGCAGCAGACGCACGAGTCTGCCCTTCGCAAGGTCGTCTGCGACGTCCCATTCGGAGCGCAGAATCACGCCGCGTCCCTCGCAGGCCCATTGGCGGATCACGTCACCGTCGTTGCAGCTCAGATGCGCGGACACGCGCACGCTGCGGCGCGTGCGGCCCTTGCTGAACTGCCACAGCGACACGTCCTCGTTGTTTTCGCGCAGCACGATGCAGGGCAGCCGGCTCAACGCTTCCGGCGATTCGGCTTGGCCGATTCGCTTGACGAGCGCGGGCGCCGCGCAGACGAAACGCGCGTTCGGCGCGATCGTATAGCCGATCAGGTTCGACAGCGGCAGCTCGCCGATATGCACGACGATGTCGAAGCGATCGAGCGTTTCGGTCAACGGCCGGTCGGACAGCGTCAGCGCGACGTCGATATCGGGGTTCTGGTGCTGGAACTCGCCGATCAGCGGCGCCAGGTGGCGTCGTCCGAAACCGAGCGGCGCATTGATCTTCAGCGTGCCGACGAGGCCGCCGCGGCGAGTTTGCAGATCGTCGAACAACGCGTCGAACTGCGCGATCAGCTCGGCGCCGCGCTCGCACAGCAGCAGGCCTTCGTCGGTGAATTGCAGGCGGCGCGCGCTGCGGTTCACGAGCTGCGCGCCGAGCTTCTTTTCGAGTTGCTGCAGACGCTGCGTGACCGCCGACGGCGACAGCGCGAGCCGCCGCGCGGCGGCGATCAGGCTGCCGCTCGCGCGCAGTGTGAGCAGGAAGCGGATATCGGCCGAATCGTTCATCAGGGGAGGTGGGTGCAATGGCGGAGCGTGGAATCTCGCAGCATAATGCGTCCCGATCGATCACAGGGTAAAGTGGCGCTTCCGGTCTATCGATTCAATCATTGGAAGAGAAGTCCCATGTCGTTGCCTCATGAGTCGTCCGCGAACGACGCAGCGCCCAATATTTCGCTGAAACAGGCGGTTTTTCTGCATACCGGCTGGCGCAGCGCGGGCACGTGGGTGTGGTCGCGGCTGCGCGAGCTCCAAGGCGCGGCCGGTTTCTACGAGCCGCTCAGCAACGTGCTCGCCGATCTCAAGCTCGCCGACGTGCCCGCCTCGCGGCCGACCTTGACCTCGGGGCACCCGCCGCTCGCCGCGCCATACTTCGACGAATACCGGCCGTTTTTGCGCGAAGACGCGCGCGGCGTCGCGGGTTACGACCGGCGCTTCAGCATCGATCGCTTTACGCGCGAGCCCGATGCGACATTCCCGTCACTGCAGGCCTATTTGCGCGTGCTGGGCGCACACACGATCGAGCAGGGCCGCGTGCCCGTGTTCAAGTTTTGCCGCACGGGCGGTCGTCTGCCGTGGCTGAAGCGCGCGTTTGCCGAGGCGCTGCACGTGGGTGTGCTGCGCAATCCCGCGTCTCAGTTCGCGTCGGGTTGGCTGCTGCGGCAGCAATGGAGCAATGCGTTTTTTGTCGCCGCGCCGTTTCGCGTGCTCGGTCTGAATCAGATCGATCCGCTGGTGAGCGAGGCGATCGGCGCGTGCGGCGTGCGCCTGCCGCCACTGCCGCCGATGCCCGATGACGCGTATGCGCTCGCGTGCGAGCAGTTCGCGCGCACGGTGGACAGCGACAGCGCGTATCGCGCGTTCATTGCGTTGTGGATTCTCTGCGCGCTGCGCATGGGTGAGGGCGTCGATCTGCTGATCGATATGGAGCGGCTCGGCGAGTCGCGCGACTACGCGACCGGTCTGAGCGCCGCGTTCGGCGCGCAATGCGGCTTGGCACCCGACTTCACGAGCGCGCGCGATCTGGTCGTTGAAACGCGGCGCAGCGCGGCGCGCATGACGGGCATCGACGGCGGCGCGTTGCGCGCCGTGCACTCCGCCGCGCTGAAATTTCTGAAGACGCAGCCGGGTATCGACCCGGCCTTCGTCGAGGTGGTCCGCCACAAAATGGTGCTGGCCAACGAGCTGACCGAAACGTGGCGCTAGCCCGCCGCCGACACCGCCGCGCGCAGTCCGAGCAGATAGCTGTCCACGCCGAAGCCGCAAATCTGCCCTTTGACGATCTCCGCGAACACCGACTGATGCCGGAACGCCTCGCGCGCGTGAATGTTCGACATGTGGATCTCGACCACCGGAACGGTCAGGATCGCGAGTGCATCGCGAATGCCATAGCTGTAGTGCGTCCATGCGCCGGCATTGATCAGCACGCCGTCGGCGTTGTCGGTGAACGCCTGGTGAATGCGCTCGCACATCGCCGCTTCGCTATTGGTCTGAAAGCTGTCGACTCGCACGCCGAGCTCGTCGCCGAGCGCGCGCAGCCGTGCGTCGATTTCTTCGAGCGTGATGGTGCCGTATTGCGCGGGATCGCGCTTGCCGAACATGTTGTGGTTGATGCCGTGCAGCATCACGAATGTTTTCATAGAGCCATCCTGAGTGAACAACTGAATAATATCGACGCGACTTCAGCTCGTTTTAGTGGACCGCCGCCGCGACAGCGCGGGTCGTATCGACGACCGCGCCGGTCCTCGCCGCTTCGACGATCGCCTCGGTGATACGCAGATTCTGCAAACCGTCCTGCGCGCTGACGAGCGGCGGCTCCTTGCCGTGCATCACCCGCACGAAATGCTCGAGCTGCAGCTTTAGCGGATCGTCGCGCGTCATGTCGGCGACGCTGATGTCGAACGGCTTCCACCACGAGCGGTCCGCGGCTTTGGCGTAGGTCTTCAGACGCATCGTCGGTACCGCGAGGGAGCCAAAGGTGCCCGCGATCACGTAGCAGTCTTCGTCCGGATACGACGGATAGGCCTTGTTCTCTTGCGACGTTTGCTCCCAGCTGCGCGCGCTCGCGGCGGTATCGGACAGCATGAAGCTGCCGAGCGCGCCGTTCGCGAAGCGCAGGTTGATCGCGACCGTATCCTCGACCGGAAAGCCGCGCGTGGCATGCGACGAGAAGGCCTGCACGGCGACGATGTCGCCGCAGAGCATGCGCAGGTTGTGCACCTCGTGAATCATGTTCAGCAGAATCGGACCGCCGCCGGGCTGGCGCCGCCAGTCGGCGTCGGCGAAGTACTCGTCGGGTTTGAAGAACACCGCGCTGCCCATCACCGCGACGAGCTTGCCGAGCCGTCCCTCGTCGATCAGCTGCCGCGCGCGCGCCATGATCGGACTGTGCGCGCGATGGTGGCCGATCAGCAGCGGCACGCCGCTGCGCTCGGCGTCGGCGGCTAGCGTTTCCGCTTCGTCGACGCTCGGCGCGATCGGCTTTTCGAGCAGCGTCGGCACGCGCGCCGCGAGGCAACGCGACGCGTGTTCGACGTGCAGCTGGTTCGGCGTTGCGAGAATCACGCCGTCGGGGCGATCGCGTTCGAGCAGCTCGTCGAGCGTGCGGAACAGCGGCACGCCCGCCTCGGCCGCGAGCGCGGCGGCCGCGGGCGACGGATCGACGATCGCCGACAGCGTGCACGCGTCGCTTTGCTGCGCGACCGCCATATGAGCGCGGCCGATGTAGCCCGCGCCGGCGACGGCGATCCGGGTGCTGGTCATGAGCGGGTTCCCTGAAAGTACTGATTAGACGCGCTAACCGGCAAGCGGGCTCAAGCAACGGCCTTTTTTCCCGCGGCCATGCTTTGCGCGCGCATCGTTTCGTAGCTGAGCTTGTCCATCGGCACGACGTTCTTTTCGCCGAGGTCGCTGAGCCGCACACGGAAGTTCTCGCGCGCGCTCCATGCGGCGATCGCGCAGACGATCGTAATGCCGAACGTGATCGCGCCGATCGTCAGCGGCACGTTGTGCGATCCCGGCGGCGCGACGTACGCGAACAGAGCCGGCAGCAGCGCGGTGATCGTCGTGCCGATGTTCTGGCCGATCGCCATCGCGGAGACGCGCGAACGCGTCGGGAACAGTTCCGGGTAGAAGCTCGGGAAGATCGCGTTGTAGCCTTGATAGATGACGCCCCACATCAGGATCGACATCACCATCGCGAGCGGCACGTTGTGAATGCTGATCGCGTACAGATACGCGAAGGAAAGCAGCCCGGCGCCGAGCGAGCCGACGATGATCGGCAGACGCCGCCCGATCCGGTCGGACAGATTGCCCACGTACGGAATCACCAGCACCGCGACGATGTTGCCGATCACCGGAATCCACAGATACAGGCTCTTCGAAAAGCCGATCCCGTACGACGGCTGCACCGCGTAGGCCGCGCCGAAAATCGTCGCGACGACCGGGATCACGTTCATCAGCGAGCACAGCACGACGCGCAGCATGTCGCGCCAGTTGTACTTGAACGCTTCGACGATCGGCGAGCGCGGCACGCCGCCGCTCGCGCCTTCCTTCTCGAACGCGGGCGTTTCGTGGACTTCGCGGCGGATGATGTAGCCGGCGATCAGCACGATCGCGCTGAGCAGGAACGGAACGCGCCAGCCCCACGAGTTGAACGAGGCGTCGTCCATGTAATACGCGAGCGGCAGGAATACCGCGGCGGCGAGAATCTGCCCGGCCTGCACGCCTTGCAGCGTGAAGCTCGCGTAATAGCCGCGTCGTCCGAATGGCGCGTGCTCGAGGATCATCGAGCTGGCGCCCGAGATTTCACCAGCGACCGCGAAGCCCTGGATCAGCCGCAGCACGACGAGCAGCACCGGAGCAAGAAAGCCGATCTGGTGATATGTCGGCAGCAAACCGACCGCCATCGTCGATAGGCCCATCAGGAACATGCAGAGCAGCAGTACGTTCTTGCGGCCGTGTGTATCGCCCCAGTGCCCGAGCACGATTGCGCCGATCGGCCGCGCGACGTAGCCGACCCCGTAGGTTGCGAGCGATGCGACGATCGCGATCTTGGGGTTGCCGGAAGGGAAGAACAGTTGAGGAAAGATGAGCGCGGCGGCCTGCGCATAGATGAAGAAGTCGTAGTACTCGAGTGCCGAGCCGATCCAGCCGCTGGCGGTTGCCTTGCGCGCCTGCGAGCTATGCCCGCTACTTGCCGATGCGTTCGTTTGCATGTCGTCTCCTGAATGGGAAATGTTTTTGTCAGCTTCTACGGCTGAATCATTGGCGCTTTTAAACGGGCACCGCGCAAGCCAGGATTTTCCTGATCTCGTTGCCGCGGTGCAGCACAACGCGGCATGGTCGACGCATGTCATACGCCGCCGCAGCGCACTGCGGGTTAACCATGTCTCAGTGCGCGGGGCATTGGATTGAGACCGGCATTCAAACGACCGGCCCTTGCCCAACCAATCCGTTGGAGCTAGGGTAATAGCGTTATGCGCCGACACAATGCGTCCAGATGCAAAATCAGAATGCGCTCACAGCCACGAATGAATCCTTCCTGCGCGATCTGCAGCTGTTCTGTCATATCGCGCGGCGCGGCAGTTTTGTCGCGGCCTCGACCGAGATGGGGCTGTCGCCGTCGCATGTGAGCAAGCGCATCGCAATGCTCGAAGCCGGTCTGGGCGTGAAGCTGTTTCAGCGCACCACGCGCCGCGTCAGCGTAACGAGCGACGGCGAAGCCGCGCTGCAATGGGCGCAAAAAATTCTCGATGACGTGCAGGGCATGGCCGACGCGTTCGCCGATCGCCGCACCGAGCTGAGCGGCCTGTTGCGCATCAGCACGAGTTTGCGGCTCGGCCGCAAGCACGTGTCGCCGATTCTCGCGATGCTGCGCGAGCGTCACCCGAACCTCGAAGTCTGGCTCGAACTGCTGGATCGGCGCGCGGATGTGGTCGGCGAGAACTTCGATATCGACGTGCGCGTGGGCGAAGTGCAGGAGCCGCATCTGATCGCGCACAAGATGGTGGAGAGCGCGCGCATTCTGTGCGCGTCACCGGCTTATCTCGAGCAGCATGGTGCGCCGGTCGAACTCAACGATCTGACCGGCCACGATTGCCTGCTGTTTCGCGGCCGCGACGACCGCTTCGGGGTCTGGCGTCTCAGTGGGCCGCACGGCGAAAAGAGCGTGAAGGTGACGGGCACCGTCGCGTCGAACCTGAGCGACATCGTCGTGCAGTGGGCGAAGCAGGGCTACGGGATCGTGATGGTGTCGGTCTGGGACGTGGCCGAGAGCCTGCGCGCGGGCGAACTGGTGCGCGTGCTGCCCGACTATCAGCAAGCCGCCGATGTGTGGGCGGTGACGGCCGAGCGCTTGTCGTCGTCGGCGCGCATTCAGGTGTGCATCGAGTTTCTCAGGGAGCAGTTGACACGCGGACCGTATGCACTGGTGACGCGCGGCGTGGGCGGATTCTGAACAGCGCCTGCGTGGGTCCGGCGCTCACCGCTTGGGTGTTTACACGCTCGAAGCCGTATCCTCTTCCGCCGCGTCGAGCTCGCTGCGCTGAAGCGTCGTGACGGAGTCGGGAAACACCGTCGCGGCCGTGCCGGGCCGCGGGTCTTCGATGCTGTAACGCAGGCGCCAGCCTTCACGATAGAAGCGCAACTGCCGGTATCGCATCAGATAGACAAGACCGACGAGCGCCGCGCCGAAGCCCGATGCCGCGCCGACGCCGAGCGCCCAGCGCGGGCCGAAACGGTCGGCGACCCAGCCGACCACCGGCGCGCCGAGCGGTGTGGTGCCGAGCGCGATTGCCAGCAGGATCGCGATGACGCGGCCGCGCATCGCGGGCTCGGTGGTCAGTTGCACGAGGCTATTGGTCGAGGTGGTGAAGGTCTGCGTCGACACGCCGATCACGACAAGCACGATGCCGAACAGCACATAGTTCGGCATCAGCGCGGCTGTCGTGCAGCCGATGCCGAATATCGCGCCCGCGCCGAGCAGCAGCCCGATCGTGGGCCGCGCGCGGCGCGCGGCGAGCAGTGCGCCGGTGACCGAGCCGATCGCCATCGTCGAACTGAGCAGGCCGTACTCGCTGGCGCCGGCACGGAACGCGGTGACGGACATCGTCGAGATGAAGATCGGGAAGTTCAGGCCGAAGGTGCCGATCAGGAATAGCATCAGGAGCGCCGCCTTCAGATCGGGACGCGTCCACACATATTTGAAGCCTTCGACGAAGCTGCCGCGCGAGCGCACATTGCGCGGCTTGATATGCAACTGGTCGAGCCGCAGCATGCGCAGCGCGCCGAGCACCGCGACGAACGACAGCGCATTGATCAGAAACACCCAGCCGCTGCCCACCGACGCGATCAGCAGACCCGCGACCGCTGGGCCGAGCATACGGGCGGCGTTGAACGACGTGGAGTTCAGCCCGACCGCGTTGGCGAGATCGCGCTCGCCGACGAGGTCGGATACGAAGGTCTGGCGCGCGGGGGAATCGAACGCGGTCACGCAGCCGAGCAGCCCAGCGAACACGTAGACCTGCCAAAGCTGCACGAGCCCTGTGACCGTGAGCAGACCGAGCGCAAGCGCCAGCGTGCCCATCGCCGTCTGCGTCGCGAACAGCAGCTTGCGGCGATCGAAGTGATCGGCCGCGTAGCCGGTGAGCGGCAGCAACAGCATCTGCGGGCCGAATTGCAGCGACATCACGATGCCCACCGCCGTCGCGTTGTGATGCGTAAGCTCGGTGAGCACGAGCCAGTCCTGCGCCGTGCGCTGCATCCACGTGCCGATGTTCGAGACGAGCGCGCCGCTCGCCCAGACACGATAGTTGAATATGCGCAGCGAACGGAACGTGGTGCTCACGGCAGGGGTGTCCTCAACGCGGGGTGCGCTGCATGGGGGTAGTGACTCGCTTTAGTTCGGGCTTTAAGCACGCGAGCGTTCGAGCAGCTCGAGCACTTCCTGCGTCGTGCCGGTTTCGCCCAAGCGCGGGAAGATGCGCGTGATGCTGTTGTGGTGCGCGTCGGCGTTCAGATCGGTCATCGCGTCGACGACGAGGGTGACGTTCAGGCCGGCCTCGCTCGCGAAACGCGCGGTCGATTCGACGCCGATGCTGGTCGCGATACCGACCAGCACCACTTGCGTGACGCCTTGCTGTTGCAGATACGAGGCCAGATCGGTGTTCGTGAAGGCGCCCCACGTGCGCTTGGTGACCAGATGGTCCGACGGCTGCTGCTTCAGTTCGGGCAGCAGATCGGCGAAACCGGCCGGGAAGTCGGCGGAGTGGCGACCCTGCTCGGTGCGGCCCGGTGCGCCGGCGGTGACGTTCACGAGCACCACCGGCAGGCCGTGGCGGCGGAACGCGTCGAGCAGCGTAACCGTGCGTTCGACGATCTCGCCGGCCGAATGGGGCGCGGTGGGCAATGCGACGACGCCGCGCTGCAGATCGACGACGATCAGTGCGGTTTTGGCATCGAGAGTAGTGAGTGCCATGAGGTGCTCCTGCGATTGACGAGTTACAGATCGACGAGGCGTTTCAGCAGATCGACGCCCGTCGCGAGCTGTTGCTGTTCGGCTTGCGTGAAGCGCGTTTGAATCGTGCGATACAGCCAGTCTTCGCGTGCCGCGCGGCTCGCCTTGACCTTCTTGCGAAAGGACGGAGTCAGCGATAGGACTGTCTGCCGTCCATCGTTGGGATCGGGCGCGCCGTTGACGAGCCCCGCGGCTTTCAATGCCGCGAGCGTTTCTCCCATCGACTGCGGACGCATGCCGTGCGCACGCGCGAGCGCGGTGACTGTGGCCGGGCCTTCGCGTTCCAGCAAATTCAGCACCTGCACCTGCGACGGCGTGAAGTCGCCGACATGCGACTCCTCGCGCAGACGCCGGCGTAGCTTGCCCACCAGCACGCGCAGGTCTTCGGCCAGCGTATGGAGTTCTTCCGGCGTAACGGGGAGAGGGGACTTGCTCATGCGATTAGCTCGCGCGATGACATGATGTGAAGGTATCCTGCTAAGGCTACCTTCTTATTTCGCTCGGGTCAAGATTTGATGTGACGGGACGCCGTACGCGAGGGCGGCGCGACGAACCGCTCAACGCGCCCGCATCCTCCGGTTGAAAAAGCGCCATGCCGCGGCGCCGGCCAGCATCGCACCGCCGAGCGCGAGGCCCAGCAACACCAGCGAACTCAGATGCTCGCGCACCACCGGCACGTTGCCGAACAGATAGCCGGCCGCGATCAGCGACACGATCCACAGCGCCGCCCCGGCGGTGACGAACGTGACGAAGCGCGAGAACATCATTTGCGACACGCCCGCGGCGAACGGCGCGAACGTGCGCACCACGGCGATATAGGGTGAAAGCAGAAAGGTCAGGCGGCCGCGCGCCTCGCTGAACGCGTGGGCGCGGCTCAGCGCATTGCGGTTCAGCCAGTAGTAGTTGCGGGTGTAGACCTTGTCGCCGACCGCGTGGCCGATCGCATACCCGACGATGCTGCCGGCCACCGTCGCGACGAACAGCACGGGCGCGATGATCCACACGTTCAATGCACCGGTGGCCGCGAGCGCGCCGCAGATGAATATCAGTGGATCGCCGGGCAGAAAGAACAGCGGCAGAAAGCCGTATTCGACGAACACGACAACGAACAGCAGTGCGTAGATTGCCGTGCCGAATTGCACGATCAGTGCACTCAGGTGCTGGTCGAGGTGGAGCGCGATCTGCAGCACATTCATCAGGTTCATGTTGCATGAGCCTCAGGTGGCGTTCGGATCTGATGAGTGTAGTCCCGCGAGCGTAGGTGCAGGGCGCTTACGCGAGTTTATGTCGTTTGCCGCTTGTCGGTGTTGCCGCACCGATGTCAAACTCGGGTGATCTTTATCAGATGCAACGCCATGTCGCACGACCCCGCCATCACCTTCCGTTATGCCGCGCCGCACGAAGCGGAAACGATTCGCGCCATCGAATTCGAAGCGGGCCTGCGTTTCGTCGGCGTCGGCATGACCGGAATCGCCGACGCACAGCCGATGGCGCGCGAGGTCGTCGAGCGCAAGATCGAAGCGCGCGAGATCATCGTCGCGCTAGATCAGCAGGAAATTTGCGTAGGCTTCTTGATGTTCGAGCCGCAGCCGACGCGCATCTACGTTCAGGAGCTCGATGTACTGACCTCGCACGCGGGCAGACGCATCGGCGCGGCATTGATCGAAGAGGTCGCGCGAATCGCGCGCGCGCGAAAATTGACGCAACTCATGCTGTCGACGTATCGCGACGTGCCGTGGAACGCGCCGTACTACCGGCGGCTCGGTTTTCGCGACCTCACCACAGCTGAACTCGACGCGTCGTTGCTCGCGCGGCGCGACGCGCATATCGCACGCGGGCTCGATGAGTCGAAACGGGTTTTCATGCAGCGCGATCTGGTCTAGCGCGCAAAAAAGCGGCGGGCGTGGCTGAAATTCAGTCACGCCCGCCGCTTTGCCATTTCATACAGCGGACATCAGCCCGCTATCACTGCCGATTGCACCGCTTCCAGCGCCGGATAATCGGTGTAGCCGATTTCACCACGCGCATAGAACGTCGCCGGAACCGGCTTGTTCAGCGGCGCATCTTCAGCGAAGCGGCGCACCAGATCCGGATTCGCGATGTACAGCTGACCCCAGGCCACCGCATCCGCTTCACCGGCGTCGAGCACCTGCTGCGCGGTTTCCTTCGTGAACTTTTCGTTCACGATGTACGGGCCGCCGAACGCTTCCTTCAGCTGCGGGCCGAGGCGGTCGTCGCCGAGCGCTTCACGCGCCGCGATAAACGCGATCTTGCGCTTGCCGAGTTCGCGCGCGACATAGCCGAACGTTGCTGCCGGATCGGAGTCGCCCATCGTATGCGCGTCGCGGCGCGGCGCGAGATGCACGCCGACGCGGTGTGCGCCCCACACGCTGATGCAGGCGTCGGTGACTTCGAGCAGCAGACGCGCGCGGTTCTCGATCGGGCCGCCGTAGGCATCGGTGCGCTTGTTGGTGCTGTCCTGCAGGAACTGGTCGAGCAGATAGCCGTTCGCGCCGTGCACTTCGACGCCGTCGAAGCCCGCGGCCTTGGCATTTTCCGCGCCCTTGCGGAATGCTTCGACGACACCGGCGATTTCATCGAGCTCGAGCGCGCGCGGCGTCACGAACGGACGCTCGGGACGCACGAGGCTCACGTGACCGCCGGCGGCAATCGCGCTTGGCGCGACCGGCAGCTCACCGTTCAGGAACACCGGGTCCGAAATACGGCCCACGTGCCACAACTGCAGGAAGATCTTGCCGCCCGCGTCGTGCACGGCCTGCGTGACGAGTTTCCAGCCTTCGACCTGCTCCTGCGACCAGATGCCCGGCGTGTCCGCGTAGCCGACGCCCTGCGGCGTGACCGACGTCGCTTCGCTGAGGATAAGGCCGGCGCTCGCGCGTTCGGCGTAGTAGCGCGCCATCAGCGCGTTCGGCACGCGAATTTCCTCGGCGCGCTGACGCGTGAGCGGCGCCATGATGATGCGGTTCGGCAATGTGATATCGCCAATTTGCAGCGGATCGAAAAGAGTCGGCATGAGAGTTCACCTTTGGCGGCGGGCAGGGCCCGAGCCTCATAAAACTGCGTGAAAAAGGAAACGCGGCGATGCGAGTGCGGTGCTCAGAGCGTGGTGTTCATGTATTCGAGGAACGCCTGGATGACGGGCTCGTTGCGTTTGAAAAACACCCATTGACCGACCCGTTTCGACGTGACGAGCCCCGCACGCTGCAACGCGGCGAGGTGCGCCGACACGGTGGACTGCGACAGGCCGCAGCGCGCGTCGATCTTGCCCGCGCACACACCGTGGTCGAGCGGCAGTTCCTGATCCGCGAAATGCACTTGCGGCTCACGCAGCCAGCCGAGAATCTCCCGGCGGACCGGGTTGGCCAGCGCTTTGTGGATCGCGTCGAAATCGGGCGTCATGTGAATGGTTTCAGGTGGTTCGATAAGCGGCACGCGGTATCACGTGCACGACATGCATCGCTACGGAACGAATCATATATCGGATCTTCGCGATATGGGTGAAAGCACTACTCTGAATGGGGCGATAGGTTTTGACAAGACAAAAAGTTGAAACTTCGCGAGGGCCCGATTGCGGCGAACGCGCTCGTTTCGCTTCGCATTGAAATAGGGCGAAACTAGCGTAAGGCTGTTCGGCAACGAAGTGATACATATAATTCGGGAAGGACAATTGAAAGTCGACTTTGTCCACCACCGCTTCGCCTAACAATTCGTTGATGACATATCGAATCCCTAAGAAATATTCGGAGCTGATGGAGCGTTTGGTGTCGCGATAAGACCATCAAAAAGCCGCACAAATTGGCAGATTTCGTAACACGTTCCGACCGAAGCCCGTGACGTTGTTTCCAACATGACATTTCACTGGTGAGAATTAACTCACATAGGAGAAGTTGCGATGTGGTACTCTTTTTTTCTGCGGCTGACTGCTTTGCTTGCCCTTGCGTCGTCGTCCCTGCATGTGGGGCTGGCCTTGGCGCAGGAGCGCGAGGCTCCAGTCGTCGGCACGCGACCCGCGATCAGCGCGCTGACAGCGCAACCGGCCACACCCGCATCTGGAGCATCATCTGGCGCAGCGGCCGACAGCGACGTGCAAGGCTATGTCGCCGAACTGATCCAGATGATTCACGACGCGAAGCTGACGGAGTTGCGGACGACGTACAACGGTAGTTACGGCGCAACGCTCTTCTTCTATCCCCAGGAAATGACATACTACGTTGCGTTGTTTCAGGATCGCCACTTCTGGCGTGTTATCAAGTCGCAGGACGAGGCACGTGCCGAAGCAATCTATGCAGGCTTCGTGCAGCAGACTGCGCAATTAGCAGAAGTCGAGATTCGTCGCACGCAATTGGAAGCGCAAAACGCGTTTCTCAATCGAGGGCTCGCACAGTCAGCGGACCGCGCGCGGCGTCTGCAGGCCGATCTGGATGTTGCCCGCACGCAGCAGGCGCAGGTCGACGATCGTCAGCGTCGAATGCAGGCCGAGGCAACTGTACTGCGCGCGGAAAAGGTGCAAGCGCAGGCGCAATTGCGCGAACTGCAACGTCAGGTCGATACACTGCAAAGGCAGAATGAAGCCGGTTTGCCGGGCGCAAAATAGATCCGCAGCAATCTTGCGAGCCCGCGCTCGATGGCTTCCTCCTCATGCTTGCTTCCGGGTGTCTGGGTGATTCGTGTACTGTATCGAGCGAGTGTTAGTCAGCGCACTCGAAGTGGGAACGGTCGAAAGTTGTGTAGCGGCTTAACGTCTATTGTCTCGGTCTCGATATGAAACATAGTCATGCCGATAGAAACGAGCCGTCAATGAGAGATGGTTTTTTTCCTTGCAATTTCGAATACATAGGCGGGTTCGAAGAACTGTCTTTCTATGACTTCCGGATCCTTGATGCTCTTGCTCATTGCGAATAGTGGTCGAGCCATGCACAAGGTCAATCCGCAAAGCGACGATCGATTAGGAGATCATTTTGCGGAGGGCGATGTGATAGAGCTCGTTGAGAGTGGTGTCGTACAACCGTAGCGACGATACCGTTGATTTGCAGCGACTTCATATGTAGCCGCGTGCTCACAGTCGTTTCGCCTAACCCAATGCTCGTCAACGCGGGTTTGCCATCTGCGTGCGGATCTCCCCATCACCTTTCGTTGTCCCGGTACGGTTGCCCGGATGAAGTTCTCAACCTGACCAAATCATTGGGCGGTGTGATTCTCTGGACCCGATACCACGAACACGAGGTATTTAGGACGTTTCTTATTATTTTGCTGAGTGTTTTGAGAAGATGCCTGATCCTTCGTCAGCGTTAATAGGTCTAGGATCTATCTACGGTGCAGATTAAGGATGCGAGTGGCGATAGAGCATGCGCTAGTACTTGCAACCGACCAGTGTCAGGTCTGTCCAATCAAACCGAGGTGTGGGCTCTTCTTGCCGAGTGGTCTTATGCAGTTCGTTGTCCCGCGTGCACGAGATTCTGGGCAGGGTGAATCCATAGAGGATATCCGCACAGGCAGGGGCGTCGTGAGGTGATACCCGGAATCGATGGATGCGTAAAAACTCCAGCTACGGCTTACCACTAACACATTCGTTCCAAAAACGCACTTTGAATCATCAAATATAGCGCGCATTGCTAGGCATTTGAGACCACATTGGTGGATGGGTCTCGCGAAACACCGTTTCGACACACCCCCATGCGCTCATGAAATTTTGCCGTGAGGCGTTGCGAGAAAACCGATGTTGACGATTCCCCTTACTGCAGTCGAGGGCACAATGGCGTTGCCAAGTTCACGACCGTTTGCAAGCCTGCCTGCTTCTTTTGGACACGAATGGATGCCACTGCCTTCTCGCTTTAGTTTGCGTCCTGAGGTCATCGGATTCTATGGCGCGTTGTCACGAACGTTCTGTCTAAGTGCCGTAGCAATCAGATCGATGTGCCGGTGGGAGCAGCTGTGCCCTGAATCGAGCGCGCGCATCCATGCCGATGTTGACTTACCAGCGGGCTTGGTCACTCCCGCGGCAAGTGCACCGAAACCAGCGTCCGGATGCATCGAGGTGCCGCACGGACAGCCCCGTTTAATACGCCGACGTGTAATCGCAGAGAGCGTAGTTGCAACGGGCGGAATAGTGCTCGTGGCATGGATTGCGCTGAGGGCCATGTCGGTTCCTCCCGCGCAGACCGTTGCAAGGGCTGATGTCACCCCTTTGGTGACTGTACCGTCGGCTCGCAGTTCGGCGCAAACGGAGGCGTGGATGCCGGTGAAAGGAAGCTCAGCCGCCCTTTCGCGCAACTACGGAAACGAAGCCGCGAGCAGGAATATTAGTTCCGCTAGAGAATCGGTATCTCAGCGTATTGGTGCAGTTACCGTTCGTCGGGGTAACGGCGGTGCGGCTCGCCCGGCAGTTCGCCCCGTTGCGACATCAGCAGCAGGGCATCATTCACCGTCCTCGACGAAATGGGCCGCGGTCGACCACTATGCATCCGCCGCAACCGGGGTACGCCTGCTCCCAAGCGACGGCATGCCGATTTCGTCACGGGCGGTGCGAACGGACGACTCTGGCTGGATGGATAAAATGCAACATCGTCGTATCACGGATGTGCCTCGACGATTCGCCGGGTAAGCATAGGTCATTGAGTTGATGATGTAGACAACCCACTCCTCGTGCGCTGCGCGTCGGCAATGGAAACGAGAAGAAGATCATGAGATGTACGGTTCGGTCCACGACAAGCTCATTGTTGAGGCGAATACAAGTGCTGTCATGTCGCCGGGGAAGTAGTCGGCAACTTTTCGCAATCAGGTGGCGCCTTCACTCGCAGAAGCATTGAATTCGATCGGCAATGAAGAAGTTCTGTCTGTGACTAGCGACGAGCCCGCCGGCGTCATCCGCCACTGACTGGAGGCGAGCGCGTTGTCAGATGGAGCCGGGATACAACGTGGTGCGTAGCCCCTCTCGCATTGACGTTCCAATCAAATAATGTCCGAAAACCGATCGGACCAGCGAGGCTCACTTATCCATGGTGTAACGACGCGCTCTTGTCCGAGGCCTCGGTTAAGACACCGCCCTATTGAAAGACGGCTAATAGGAATCGGCCCATTTCGTTTCTGTATATTTTAAGACGTGCCCTGTTTTTACAGTTGGATTGGATCCGTAAAATTCTGGTTGATGTCATCGCTTCACGCTCGGATGGGCCAGCGGCGCAGCGAACGGATGTTTGGGATGCAATCTAACGCCTTCTCTGGCATGCGAATGGCAACATCGCGAACTGGCGAAATTGAGTCAGCGAAATCGCCGATTGTCTACATCTGAGCACAGAGACAATCGAATCGCGGAAAAATGCGTAGACCTACAAATTTGGTACCTATGTGATGGCGACTTGGTGCGCTACGGAATAAAAAAACATTCCGTCCGGAACCTGTGTCTTGCTGCGGCGCGTCTAATCGGGACGATGCATGAATTTCCCGATTTTTAGTGAAAATTAAAGGAAAATTTATTTTTACGTGGGCGTGATTCAAGTTTTATAGATAATCGAATGTTATAAACCTCCGTTGGGCTCGATGAAGTTACGATTTTTGCAACCGGGGAAAACCACGAGTGAGAAAAAGTGATGAAACAAGACAGATTCGCAAGCATAAGAGAATTGCTAATCAGGTTCGCGAAACTTTCCCGGCGTCAGCAGAGTGATTTTCTGTCTACCGTAACCGATTTCATGTTCGAGTCGCCAAAATCAAAAAAGCAGATGCTTCTTGAATGGGAAAGACAGTCCATCTGCGGGGACTCGCGATTGGTTGGAAAAAACGGGGATTAGCAAACGCTGTTCGCGGTTGTTCTCGATACAGTCGGGCCAAAGGCAGGTGCGCCGATGTGGTTCGTCAAGCGAAATGCGCTGACCCCGGGGCCGAATAGAACCAGCGCGCAGCACGGCGAACAGGACGTTGCAGCCTTGCAGTGCCGGCGCGTGGGGGGCGTCGCTTTGGCGCTGGGCCGGAGCGATCTTGCTGCCGTAACACGTTCGATAGAACAGATCTCGCAAGACCGCGAAGGCGCACAGGAGCAGGCGCACTTGGATATTCTTGCTGCCTCGTCTGGACAGACGCCGCCGATCGAAGAGCCTGAGTCTTAGGTAACTGGCGCGAAGTCAGCATAGTTGGCCATCGTCAATTCGTCTCGCTCACGAGCAGCGATGGGTAGCGCACGCCGGGTCTCGCGACGCTAGGGGCTGGGCCCGCTGCGAAACCGGCAAAGCATATGTACTGTCGAACACGCTCCCAGAGCTTTTCCTCCTACGCGTCGCGTTGCGCACAGCAATCCTGACCCGGTGCGCGGGTCCTTCAAGGCAATCGTTCGCAACCGTCTACCGCGGATCTCGGTGCGCGGCAGGTTCAGATCAACCGGTAGCTAACACAATAGAACGCCGACAGCGACGAAGATGTCCGCCGCACGCCCTGAAAGTTGCCGCCTCCATTTCGCGATCTGGTTCTGACGCACATCAAGCTGCTACGCCCGTTCGACCAGTGTCTGCTCCCCTTTGACCGTTTCGATTCGAATGCCGCAAGCGCGTTCGTCGGGTCTTCTTTGTCATCTTCCAGGTCTTGATGCCGACGTTGTCTCGGGGGTTCACAGCTGGGGAATTCCATCTATCGAGCTCCCCGAATTGTTGGTGGAAATTTTTGTGCCTTTTTAATTAATTTTCCATTGCGGGAAAGTATCGAGATCAGCGGGTGAGCAATTTATCGACAGAGATCTCGTTGCGGCTTTGTCCTATGTTCAATTTGGCGACTTTAGGACGATGCTGATTATATTTGCTGCACAAGAAAAATAAGATCATCGGTAATTTCGGCGGGGAGCAAATCGGTTTCTTTCCTGCGTCATTGATAATTTTTTTTTGATGATTTCGGTATGTCAATTTCACATTTGCGCGCATCGATCCCGTGATGCAGGTCTGAATAGCGCTCTGCGCTTATCGGAAAGTCGATTCGTAAATTCGTGACAAATTGCAGTGCTGAAGGAAATTAACTTTTTTATCGTGGTGGTCAAAGGTGCGGACGGTGAACGCGGACGGCGCCGTCTTGGCGCCGAACTAAAACGCGAGCGGCACGACGGTCGACAACTTGGGTGACGCGGTCGCCACATAGCCGCATACATGAATCTATTTTTTTGAACTGGAGAATATTGATGAACAAGTCGTACAGGAGTATTTGGTGCGAGAAGACCGGCACTTTCGTTGCCGCGGCCGAGACCAGTCGGGCAAAAGGCAAGAAGCCGTCGTCGGGCGTCGTCGCCACCGCGATCGCGTCTGCTGTGGGCGTGGCCGCATTCATGGCGCCGCAGATGGCGCTGGCGTTGACCCATGGCTCGAGTTTGGTCCTGTGTAACCAGTCTGCAAACTCAGGGGGGGGCTATAGTTGGGGGCCGGGCGGCACAAGCAAGCAAGTCGGTTGTGGTCCTGGCTCTAATCCCTTCGGTGATGGCACCCAGTCTTTCCAGCTCGGCAATGCCGGCAACGACAGCGGCGCCGCCAACGGTGAAGCGCAGACCGCCTATGTCGCAGGATTCTCCGATGGCACCCTGGTGCTGGGGGGGACCAACGGCGTCCACGTGCGTAGCGAAATGGATATGGACAATTACAAAATAACGAATGTCCGCCAAGGCGCAGTGTCGGCGACCAGTAAGGACGCGATAAATGGCTCGCAGCTGTACGCGACGAACCAGTCGATCGCCGACCTGGATGACCGGGTGACGAACGTGTACGAGAAGGGCACGAAGTACTTCCACGCGAACTCGACGGGTACGGATTCGTCGGCGCTGGGCAAGGACTCGGTGGCAATCGGTATGGGTGCGGTGTCGAACAACGCGAACGACGTGGCGCTGGGCGCTGGCTCGATGACGTCGGCTGCGGTGAGTCCGAGCGGCACGTCCATCCGCGGTACGAACTACTTCTTTGCCGGTTCGAATCCGACTGGCACGGTGAGCGTGGGCAGCGTGGGCAAGGAGCGCACGATCACGAACGTGGCCGCGGGTCGCCTGAGCGCGACGAGCACCGATGCGGTCAATGGTTCTCAACTGTATGCGACCAACCAGGCAATTGAGAAGATCAGCCAGGATGGCGCCGGCGGCGGGACGGATGCGCTGGCGGTGCATTACGACGATGCCGCGAAGGGCACGATCACGCTGGGCGGTGACAGCAATGGCACGAAGATCAAGAACGTGGCCGCAGGTGACCTGTCGTCGACGAGCAAGGACGCGGTGAATGGTTCGCAGCTGTACGCGACGAACCTGCAGGTGGACCAGAACACCAAGTCGATCACCAACCTGGGCGACCAGGTAACGAACGTGTACGAGAAGGGCACGAAGTACTTCCACGCGAACTCGACGGGCGCGGATTCGTCGGCGCGGGGCAAGGACTCGGTGGCAATCGGTATGGGTGCGGTGTCGAACTACGCGAACGACGTGGCGCTGGGCGCAGGCTCGACGACGTCGGCTGCGGTGAGTCCGAGCGGCACGTCCATCGGCGGCACGACCTACTTCTTTGCCGGTTCGAATCCGATTGGCACGGTGAGCGTGGGCAGCGTGGGTAACGAGCGCACGATCACGAACGTGGCCGCGGGTCGCCTGAGCGGGACGAGCACCGACGCAGTCAATGGCTCGCAGCTGTACGCCACGAACCAGCAGGTGGACCAGTTGAGCCAGGACATAAAGAATGGCGCCGGCGGCGGGACGGATGCGCTGGCAGTGCATTACGACAATGCCGCGAAGGGCACGGTCACGCTGGGTGGTGACAGCAATGGCACGACGATCAAGAACGTGGCCGCAGGTGACCTGTCGTCGACGAGCAAGGACGCGGTGAATGGCTCGCAGCTGTACGCGACGAACCTGCAGGTGGACCAGAACACCAAGTCGATCACCAACCTGGGCGACCAGGTAACGAACGTGTACGAGAAGGGCACGAAGTACTTCCACGCGAACTCGACGGGCGCGGATTCGTCGGCGCGGGGCAAGGACTCGGTGGCAATCGGTATGGGTGCGGTGTCGAACAACGCGAACGACGTGGCGCTGGGCGCAGGCTCGACGACGTCGGCTGCGGTGAGTCCGAGCGGCACGTCCATCGGCGGCACGACCTACTTCTTTGCGGGTTCGAATCCGATTGGCACGGTGAGCGTGGGCAGCGTGGGTAACGAGCGGACGATCAAGAACGTGGCCGCGGGTCGCCTGAGCGGGACGTGCACCGACGCAGTCAATGGCTCGCAGCTGTACGCCA